>NZ_AENN01000021.1:0-504 GCF_000183205.1 Eremococcus coleocola ACS-139-V-Col8
ATATACGGAAAGAATCTGGGTTGCGAACGCTACATAATTTTGTGTTACCCATTGATCTCCATATTTTATCAAAAGTATAAAAGGCCTTCTGAACAATAAAGGACGGGACCAGCTTCTCGGACCAGTTTCTCGGACTAGTCTCTCGGCCTGGTTTCTTGGGAATGTGGCTCCCCCCGTGTCTCTCTCTCTTCCCCTCCCTCTGCTCTTTACTTTAATTTCAGGCTGAATTTCCATCTGGGGCACGGAGGCTCGCCAGGTCTACTTACTTGCCCTGGCTGTTAAGACCCGCGCGAAAGGGAGCTTAAGGCGAGGCACCCTTAGATACTCAAGCGGGCACCGGTGGCCCAACGTAGATGGTGCAAATTCCTTGTCTGGAATTTTATTGGTCTTCCGCGTAACCCAAGCTATTCAGCCCTCTTTCTCCACTTAATTTTCCTACTACACTATAGTTTTTTTAATCTAATCTTATATCAATCAATAAACAAGTCTTTCCATGCCATCGAC
>NZ_AENN01000020.1:0-48290 GCF_000183205.1 Eremococcus coleocola ACS-139-V-Col8
ATCTGGTTTAGAGTTAGGATCTTTTGGATCGGTTCCTTTTTCTTTTTCCTCTTCGTCAGTTGCTCCATCATTATCATCATCTGGATCTGTTACGTCTGGCATACCATCACCGTCTGTATCTCGTTGAATGGTAACTGTGATGTCTTCTGTTGATTCGTTGCCTGCTTCATCAACTGCTTTGACGGTTGCTGTAACAGTTTTTTCTTCTTTATCTCCCCAGTCTTCTGCTTTTGGTACGGTTCCTTCAATTTGTTTTGATTCAGGATTGTAGGTTAAGCCTTCTGGTAGATTTTCTACTGTTACGGTTGCTTTTTCATCATCAGTTGTGACTGGTACTGGTGTGATTTCTTTACCTTCGACTGCTGTAACATTGTCTGCTGTGATGACTGGTGCGGTTGTGTCTTTTGCTGCTACATTAATTGTTGCTGTCGCATTGTCTGTTGTACCATCTGAGTATTTTACTACTACTGGAACATGTACAGCTTTTCCAGCATCTCCATCAACTGGTGTATAGGTTACACTACCATCAGCATTAACTTTTGCACCTGTTGGAGCGCCTTCACCTAGTTCGTATGTTACGTTTTCTGGTGTAGCTGGATTTCCTTCTTTATCAGTAAATGTTGGTGCTGCTACTGTTGCTTCTTCTCCTACTTTACCATCTACTGCTGTATATGATGGATCATATTTAGTAGCTTCACCTTCTTTTGTTACTAATAATGGAACCTTGTCAGTGTGACCTTTTTTGATTAGAACTTCTTCGCCCTTTTCATTTAGCTTGTAGATATCATAAGTTACTTCTACGTTTGGTCCCATGGATCCATCATCTGTTGTTTGCGTTGCTGGAACTTCTTTTGTAGGTGTACCTGTGATCTGGTTATTTTCTATTGTTAGACCGTCGATTGCTTTTCCGTCTATGAATTTAGATGTTACATTCTTAAATACATAACCTTCGATTGCTTGTGGCTTAACTTCATGGTTATAGGCTACGCCTACTTCTCCATTCTCAAGTGGTGAGTCTGTTACTACGGCTGTGTAATATCTTGAACCCTTGATTTTTCCAGCTTCGTCTTGGATCGTTGTAGTAATTTTTACAGAATATTCACCAGCCTTGGTTGGTTTTCCTGAAATAGTACCATTTTTTGGATTGATAGATAGACCATCTGGAAGACCTTCTGCTCCGTAAGTTGCGCCCTCTTGAGGATTTGGATGCTTAATTTCATATTTATCATATCTTGATGCAACTAGGTTGGAAATTTGTACGACAAAAGAGTCAACAGCGATCAATTCCTTGTCTTTTCCATTTTTATCAACTCTAAAAAGTTTAGCTGTAAATTCTGATGTTTTCTTTACATCTTTAGTATCAAAAGGTTCTGATGGGATTTGGCCTGTGCCGTCTGGTTGAACAGCTTTTCCGTTTTTAACAACATTGCCGTCGTGGTCATACCAAACAATTCTAAATCTCTCAGAAGTCTTCGAGTATGGCAGACCTGTTGTCTTAGTTTCTGCCACATCTCCTGGTAGGGCTGTGTTTGCACCTGAATCATAGTTGGTGATGTTGAAATTAACATTGTTTATACCAAATACGAAGTCTGATCTTAGCTCTCTTGTTAAAGCATTTGTAACACCCACACCAAAACCTGTTCCTGACCAACCTGAGTGAATACCCCAGTCAGAGTTCATTGAAGCGTAGTAGTTGTTGTTATAAGGAGTCATTACACGCAAACCATCTGTATCATCGGTGGATACAAACATCCAGTCGTAGTTGATGTGCTTTTCGTTATAATTCAGGGCAGCATCTGCAAAAGAACCATCGTTTGCATTAGTTGCTACATTTCCCAATCTATCAATAGCCTGTTGTGTCCAACCAGACTTACCTGCTTGTTCAGTATAGCCTTGAGCTACAGCAGCATTTTGTTTGTAGCCCCAAATACCGTTAAATTGCAGGATGTATCTTCCTTCTGCGTTGGTCTTGGCCGTTACTGTTTCTGCAATCCATTTAGTTGGGTCTTTAGCTACTTGTTCTTTAACCCACTTTTGCAACTCTGCTTCTTGGGCTGATGTCCATCCTCTTCCTCTGATTTTAGATGCATCAGACACTCCCATGAGTCTAGCTGTTTCAGCACTATAAATTTGCTTCATAGCATAGTCAGATAGATAAGATGCTCTCACAGTTACATCTGGAGCTGGAGTGGTATGGTGAGCAACGGTATTCCACTGAACACCACCTGCCCCTGAACTGTAGTCCCAAGAAACTTTACCAGTCATATAGCCACCGGTATTAGATTGTACTGGTGTTTCTTTAGCATCTTCTCTGTGCATTTCAGCCTTTGGCTTTTGCATTAAAAGAATCTTCCAGTTTTCATGGGTGTTTTTAGGTGTGTCTGAACCTGATCCACCTTGGGTAATTGTTAAGCCTTGATTAGGGAATACAACTTGTTCACCTGTAATATATTGGAGTTGGTAACCTTCTGGAATGGTAGCTTGATCTACCCAGAAACGGTATCTTTCATTACCACCTGATACTGTTGGGTCTGCGTCAAATTTAATAAGTTTACCGTCTCCTGCTATATACGGTTTTGCACCAATGTTTAGTCGACCATTTGCATCTGATACTGCAGTATATATTGGAGATACATATCCACCGTCTTCAAACCATTGGAAGAAACCTCTTACCCCTTCAATTGGTTTGAATTGTTGACCTGTTGCACCTGCTAATAAGAGGTTCATGTCCCCACCTGTTTGTACACCAACAAAGGCGTGAACAGCATTTCTAGAGTCATTGGTTACTTCTGATTCTTCTGGTGCAGCTGCTTCTCTTGTAGCGGTACCAACCTGGCCATTCTCAGCTTCAACGGCTTCTTTTTCCGCTTCTTCGCTTAGTTCAAGTTCTGGCTCTGCACTACGCGTTTGAATTTGTCTTTTTGCAGCAACTTTTTGAGCTACAAATGCATCCACATCAAAGTTTTCATCAGCTTGTTTTTTAGCTTTTGCTTCAGCTTCGATACTGGCTATCTCTTGATCGGTGTAGCCCGCATCTCTTAGACGTGCTTTTTGTGCTTCAGATAATTGAAGGTCTTTAACATCCTCAATTTGTTCTACATTATCTTGAGCTTGCGTATCTTCTACTGTATCTTGAGCTTGCGTATCTTCTACTGTATCTTGAGCCGGTTCTTCTTTTGGCTCTTCCACATTAGATTCGGTTGAAACAGTGGCAGCTTCATCAGTAGAACCGATATCTGATCCATTCGCTTCAGCTGATGCTGGTCCCGATACTGAAATTTCTTCAGATGGTGTACCTCCAGCGGGTGCCTCCTCTGCGCTTGCAATCGTACCGCCTGCGAATAACAATCCAGCAGCGACTGCAACCGATGCAACGCCGAACGTCATACGCTTAATTGCGTACTTATACACTTTGTTTGATTGTTTTTCTCGTAATAACTTTCTATTGTTTTTACTTACCACAACAATACCCTCCTACAATTAATATTATGAATTAACTATACACCAAGCCAATAACATATTCGTCCAGATTTTGCGAAAATTAAGACTTTATTAATTTTTTCTAACCTTCATTCATCTTTTTTATCAAGGATAACAGAATACACATAAACCCTATATATATAACAAAAAGACCAAACAACATTTCGTTGCTTAGTCTTTCATGAACATCCTTCAGCTATTAAAAAGTCATGCCTAACTATTCGAATGCTTTCCTATAAACTCAATCGATATTTCACTACAGTGAGCTCATCTTGTCGATACATTTTGATACCGTATTGGCTGCCACAAAGAATCTTAATTCTCTGTTCCACATTCTTCATGCCGATGCCACCCAGTTTCGTTTTGATCCAATTTTGATGGTCTCTTTCAAAGTCTACACCATTATTCGCTACTTCAATGATCAAGTCATCATTTTCAATATAAGAAGTAATTTTGATGAATGATTTTGTTTTTTTAGGCTTGATGCCATGATAAATGGCATTTTCTACAATGGGTTGCAAGATTAATTTAGGGACCATTATTTCAGGTGTATCTTGCTCGAGTTCCAATAGGTATTCAAACTTATCGTCATAGCGAACTTTTTGGATGTCCATATAATTTTGAACATGGTCTATTTCTTTGGCTAAAGGGATGAAATCTTGATTAATACTCAAGCTACTTCTTAAAATCATTCCTAGCGCTTTCGTGACCTCAATTGCTTTTTCATTTTCACCAAATTCGATAAGCCAAAGAATCGTGTCTAAAGTATTATAAATAAAGTGTGGGTTGATTTGACTCTGCAAAGCTTTCAACTCAAAGTTTCTTTTCGCATTCTCTTTTTCTTCGATATTTTTTGTCAGCATTTTAATTCGATCCAACAATAGATTGTACTCTTTTTTTAAGGTATGAATTTCAATCGAATCGCTGTCTTCAAGCTCTATCTTTGAAAATCTCTCATCGACCTTTTTCATTTCTTCAGCTAAATTTGTAATCGGCTTACTAATCCATTGAGAAATAAGGATGGATAAAGCCACCGTCAAGATTAAGATAATCACAGACCAAGTCACTGTATTTTCAATTAATTTCTTTTGAAGCTCCTCAATTTGCTCGGTTGAAGCAACGCCTACGAGTAACCAATCGGTATTGGGAATATAGACATGCGCTCCAACAAACCCTTGATCTAAGGATTTCATTCTATTATTAATCAGTTGTAAATATTTATCTTGTTCTACCAATGAGCTGGTATCCATCTGATTGGAGTCGAATAATAATTTTTCTTCTGAAGTGGTAATAAAAGTATACCCTTTTTCACCAAAATTAATCGCTGATACATAATCTTCAATCAATTTATAGGACAGATCAATCACGACATACCCCAGCACTTCCTTATCTTTGACGATCTGATGACTAATGGATATAACGCGCTCGGTTTTATTCATTGAAAATCCTTTATGATTTTCCGTTGTGACCATGGCCATGTTATTTGATTTTTGGAGGTTTTGATACCATTCCAAATCATTCATATTATCCGACAATTCAAAATCGCTGGCAGATGATGAAATCAATTTACCACTCTTTGAGATGACAAATATCCTCTTAATCAATTGGTCATTTTGTTCGATTAAATCAATGATGTTTTGAATTGAATCGCTACTGGACTGATCTAAATTTTCAATTTCGGGTGTCATGGCTAATACACTTGAAATACCTTTTGTTTTCTCTAAATAAGAGGAAATATAAGTGCTAGCATTTTTTAATTGCTGTTCTGTTTGTTGGTACTTGCTGTCCTTTAAGATAGTGACAGAATAGGTGTAATGGCGATACGACAAAATCGTTACCAATAATATGGAAATAACGAAGAAATAAACACTTATTTTTGTGCTAAATTTTCTCAGTTGATTTTTCATCGGTTAATCCTTGCTTAAACTGCTTTGGTGTTATCTTGTAATATTTCTTAAATTTGGTCAAAAAATAATTTACATCTTCAATTCCTATCGTTTTAGCTATTTCATAATTTTTCATATCCGTTGAAAGGAGCAGAATTTTCGCCTTTTCCATTCGTTTCTTATTGATATAATCTTGAAAAGGAATACCATAGATTTTTTTAACTAGCACACTTAAATAGTTGCTGTTATAGCCAATATCTTCGGCCATTTGATTCAAGGACAGATCCATATTAAATAAGTTTTCTTCAATATATTTCTTAATCAGCTTATTTTCCTCATCAATTTCGATCGTTTCAGTTTGCTCTATATTTTTTATGGATTGTTCTTTTCTTAGGTGATCAATCTTATCGATCGCATTTTTCAAAATATATTCAATGTCTTTTTTAGAAATAGGCTTTAATAAATACTCATCAACTTTTGCCCGGATAGCGGTTTGGGCATATTCAAAGTAATCGTATCCCGTCAGAATAATTAGATAGACATTAGGATTATTTTCTTTAATTATTTTTGCAGCGGTTAATCCATCCATTTCAGGCATATTGATATCCATCAAAACAATATCAGGTTGATGAGTATTAGCCAAGTCTACGGCTTCTTGTCCTTCTTCAGCTTCTAAAACTTCCGTAATATTGAGCTTGTCATAGTTAACTAATTTTTTTATCCCTTTTCTAATGATTGATTCATCATCTGCAATTAATAATTTATACATATTTACCTACTTTATTAAATGGGTTAAATAGCCATATCCTTCTTGCTCCATCGCTTCTAAAGGTACAAAGCAAATGGAAGCACTATTGATACAATATCTTAATCCGCCCAATTCCTTTGGTCCATCCTCAAATACATGACCTAAGTGCGAATTTCCTGAGCGACTTCTAACTTCTGTTCGCTTCATATTATAACTTAAATCCGTATGATAAGTCACGACCTCTTTGGCTATCGGTTTTGAGAAAGATGGCCAACCACAACCAGAGTCAAATTTATCGGTTGAACTAAATAAAGGTTCCCCGGTTGCGACATCAACATAAATGCCTTTATCCTTATTATCCCAATATTCATTTGAAAAGGCATATTCAGTATCATTTTCTTGTGTAACCTTGTATTGAACGTCTGTTAATTTCTTCTTTAGCTCTTCATCTGATGGTTTTGGATATTTCGATTGATCAATGATTACTTCATTGGCTTTTGAAATATCAATATGACAATAGCCATTAGGATTTTTCTTTAAGTAATCTTGATGGTATTCTTCCGCTTCATAAAAATTATCTAATTTTTCAACTTCTACCACGATTTTATCTGCATATTTTGCTTGTTCTTTGTTCAATCGCTCTTCAATAATTTTTCTTTCACTTTCATCCGTGTAATATACACCCGATCTGTATTGAACCCCTCGGTCATTTCCCTGTTTATTCATACTGGTAGGGTCTACCACTAATAGATAATAGTCTAGTATTTGTTCCAATGAGATTCTTGCTGGGTCATAGTCTACTTTTACTGTTTCTGCATGTCCGGAATTTTTATAGGAAACATCCTCATAAGTTGGATTTTCTGTATCACCATTGGCATAACCACTTACTACATCGGCCACTCCATATACTTTTTCTAAATAGGCTTCTACTCCCCAGAAACAGCCACCAGCTAAATAAATTGTTTTTAATTCTGCTTTTGAATAGTCTACTGCATCATTTGGATTTTCATCCGCTGATTTTTTTTGTTGTTGGGTGATAATTTCATCGATTTTCTTGCTCGTATCGTCATTTTTCATCTCGTCATTAGTCATCTCCTTATTGGTCATCTCACTATTTGCCAGCTCATTATTAATTGTAATTGCTTTGACTGTATAGGCTGTAACTAATAAAGTCGCTGCCAATACCATTAATAAAAGTATTTTTTTCATTTTTACCCCTCCCTACTGAACTTCTTTATAAATTTGATCTAATGTCTCTTTATTTAATTGTCCTGGAGCAACTTTTACTAACACACCATCTGAACCTACAATCACATTGGTCGGTGTTGAACGAATGCCGTAATCTTCAATGAATTTGCCTGATTCATCTACTAAAACTTTCATATTTTTGTAGTTTAAGCTCTTAAACCATTTGATAAAATCTTCTTTATTCTTTTCACCATTATGCCCCGGTGAAACGACCGTTACAATTTCATAGTCTTCTGACGTTTTTGAAAGCTCATCTATTTCTGATAAGCCAGCTAAACAAATCGGACACCATGAAGCCCAATATTTTATATATACTTTCTTACCTTTTTGGTCACTTAATTTATACATATTGCCGTCTATATCTGGCAAGTTGAAATCTGGCGCTAATTCACCTTGGTTCATTTTTTCGCTAGTCATGGTATCATCCTTTTTGCTTGATTCGCTTTCGGTCATGTTGTCTGAGCTGCTATCCATCATGTCTTCTGATTCGGTCTCACCCATCTCATCTGATGCGTCATCCATCATGTCTTTTGATTCACTTCCGGCCATGTTCTCATCCATTTTTTCTGATTCCGGTTCGTCCATTTTGTCTGTGGCACTATCCATCATTGATTCCGATTCCATTTCGTCCATGTCGTCTGATGTGTCATCCATCATGTCTTTTGATTCACTTCCGGCCATGTTATCATCCATTTTGTCTGATTCCGGTTCGTCCATTTTGCCTGTGGCACTATCCATCATTGATTCCGATTCCATTTCGTCCATGTCGTCTGATGCGTCATCCATCATTTTGGTTGATTCCATCTGCTCCACTTTCGACTCCATTTTTGTCGTTTCGCCGTCGTTCATTCCTTCATTTTTTGCCTGATTTCCTGATTCACAAGCACTTAATACGACTGACATTGCCACTAATCCAAATAATAATCTCTTTTTCATAAGTTTTTCCTCCTTGTTTGCTAGTTAAATAAGTTATTAAAAAACGCGGTTAAATTTGGTAACTGATTACTCATTAGCACAATTCCCATTAAAGCAACTAAAAATCCTCCGATACGTTTAATGGTGACTAAATGTTTCTTTACTTGTTCGAAATGATTCATCAAGGCACTGGAAGCGATGGCCATGATTAAAAAGGGAATCATTAAGCCGATTGAATAAACCAACATTAAGAATGCTCCATAAAATTGTTGACCACTACTAGCAGAAGTTATCAAGACGGCTGCTAAGATGGGTCCGACGCAAGGGGTCCAACCTAAACTGAATGATACACCCATTAAATAGGCCCCCAGTGCTTTTGGCTTATTATGGTTAACCTGAATACCATTGAATTGATTTATTTTTTCAAATTGGATTAAATCCATTTGATGAATACCCAATAAAAATACTAAGAATCCGGCAATCATCAATAACCAGCGATTGATTAACAATTTTCCAATAATACCTGCCCCAAAACCTAAAATAACGAAACTCGTTGAAAGTCCCAGAACAAATGCCATGGTCTTGATAATGGCTCCTTTATTAATCTCTAGCCTTCCGATTGTCATTTTATTGTATTCTCCTGCTTTATCTGTCAACAGCCCAATATATACCGGCAATAAGGGAAATGTACACGGTGCAAAAAATGAGAGAAAACCAGCAATAAACACAGAACTCATCAACAATTCATTTTGTGCCATGGTTATGCGCCTCCTTGAAATATTTATTTATGTCTTTATTATAAGTCCATTCTCTTAACCCGATAATCGAAAATAAAGTTCAAAAACTTGAAAATCATTAGGTCCCCCATAATATTAGTCTAGTATAGAGGCATTAGCCGCCTAACCTGGAATCTCAAAGATACGCTTGATTTTTATACAGATGCGCTTGCCTCATTTTCACTTAATACCATCTACCTGTGGTATTTCGGTTTTTTTCACGAAGTTCTTTTTGCATTTGCGGTGGATGATCTGTCGTTTGATATCTTACCAGTTTGCTCGAATGGACGGTTCGATTTCAGCCACTGATATACCGTTTTATCCACTATAGGCACTGTCGTATTTTTTATTATTGGTGAAGTCACGATTTCCTTATCGTTTTTTCTACGCTACTTCGCTTTAGCCCAGCTTAGCAATCATGATGAATATCACCGATAGCTAGTGCCTTAGGGATTTTCACCCTAGATATATGACTTACCCGTATACTAAAAAAAGAACTCAGCTGCTAAATGCAACTGAGTTCCTATCTTTTTTATTTAGTTTTATGTCACATATGTATTATCGCCTAACACTAATTCTACTTAACATAAAGTCTTAAATACCTAATAAAAGACTAGCAATTTCAAAATAAATAATTAAAGCGAAAGTATCAACAATCGTTGTAATCAATGGACCTGCCATGACCACTGGATCTTGTTTAAAGAATAATCCAATAAATGGCAATACAGCCCCAACTAGTTTAGCCATCACGATAGTACACATTAAACTAAGTGATACAGTTAAATTAACCATTAAACTAACATGATCCATCATCCCAATTCGAATAACATTGATGATAGCTAAGGTTAGCCCGACCATTAAGGCAATTCTTAACTCTTTCCAAACAATTTTTAAAATATCTCCACTATCCAATTCACCTAAAGTAAGGGAACGGATAATAACCGTTGTGGCTTGGCCACCAGCATTTCCACCACTATCCATTAACATTGGAATATAGGCTGCCAGCACGACACTAGTTGAAAGTATATCATCATATTTTTGAATAATGTAACCAGTCATTGTCGCGGTAATCATTAATATCAAGAGCCATTTAATCCGTTTTAAAAAATGTGAATAGGTAGACTCTTCTAAATAGCCTTCATCAATATTAGCCATCCCTTGCATTTGGGCGATATCTTCAGAAAACTCTTCTTCAATAACATCTAAAACGGTCTCAGTTGAAATAACCCCTACTAAGCAACCTTCTTCATCAATAACAGGTAAAACAGCTAAGTGATATTTGTTCATTAATTTAGCCGCTTCTTCTTGGTCAGCTAATGTGTTAATGGAAATGACATCGTATTTGATTAACTCTGATAATGGTTGATCTTGAAATCTTAAGAGATCCGCAACATTAATGAAGCCCTGTAATTGTTGGCTGTGATTGACCACCCAAATAACTTGTAAATATTCTGCATCAAATTGAGCGGTCTTTACTTTTTCAATCATCGTCTCTAACGTATCATTTTCATAACATTTTACTAACTCGACCCCCATAATAGAGCCGACACTTTCTTCTGGATAACCTAACACCTGATTGATTAACGGGCGTCTATTATCATCTATATGGCGGATTAATCGTTTAACGATATTAGCGGGTACTTCACGCATGGTTTCAGCTAATTCGAATGAATCCAGATGTTGAATGACCGTCTCAAGCTCAGAATCACTTAAATGCTCGATCATTGCTTGTTTATAATCTGTGCCCAACTCAGCGATAGCTTCTGATAATTGTTCTTTTTTAATAAGACGACTGATAAATAAGATTTCTTCTGTATCAAGCTCTTCCATAAAATGAGCCAAATCAACTTCATGCATTCTATTTAATTTTTCTGTTAGATCAAATAATTCTTTTTTGTTAAGTTCTAAAATTCCTTTCATACCAATACCTCAATTCATCATAAATTCGAGGTTTAGGTGAAGCTATTGATATGATACTGTAGCTTTGTCCCTGGGGATAATCATCACTCTTCAAATAAACCACTCCTTTATTATAAATTTTGGCAAAAAAAATAGTCTCCCTCTATAAAAGGCAGACCAAAAAAATACTTAAACAATTAAAAACCTAGTTCAAGCTTTAGCTCTGATAGGCGGTGAAATTACACTAGTCGTAACCTTAGCGATTACAACTGCTAACCAGCGAATAATGTCTCCATTTTTTTGCGGCGGTAACCCATATCCTATCAGTAGCCTCACCTACCTCGCACAAACTATAGCATAGATTAGCCTTAGATTCAACACTGCTACTATTATAAGCTGGCTTGATATTTCTTATCGCCTTCATATAAATTCAGTGTAAAATATACTTGGGTCATGTTGATCCCTCCTGGTTTGTTTATTGTTCCTAAAAACATTTACCAGTTATGGAGGGATTAATGACCCTTTCTTTTTACACAATTATATGGACTTTATCTTAATTTGATTTTAAAAATAAAAGTTTGCTCATTATTTTCGACTGCATAGTCAATTCCATAATTTTTAAGTAAGGTTTTAATGATATATAGTCCTAAACCATGACTATCTTCTTTATTCAAATCAAATTTGATGTCCATTAATGGTTTTAAATCAACTTCAGAATGTGTCACATTGGCGACACACAACCAGTCGTTTTTGACATCAATTGCGATGACACTATTAGGTTCTGAATATTTGACCGCATTACTAATTAAATTAGACAAGACCAAATTGAGTGCTTTTTTGCCAATTAGTAGTTGTTCTGATTGAATATTATTGTCAAAGGTCAAATGATTGCGCGTGGCTAATTCATCATATTTTACTAAGACCGCACCTAACACCGGTTTAATGGTGACCCATTCCTCATCATCCTTTAAATATTCTAAAGATGAAAAAGTTAAAATTTGTGAAATATTATATGTTAGCTCGTTGGTAATATCCAAACATTTATCGATATACAAATCACGATTCTTATATTTACCAATATTATATTTCATATTTTCTAAAATTATTTTCATTCGCGATAAAGGTGTCTTCAATTCATGCGACGAACCTCTTAAAAAGTCATACTTCATCTGTTCGAGTTTGATGATTTCTTTATTTTTCACTTCGATATCATCGATCGAACTTAATAATGAGCGGTATAATTCATTAATTTGTAATTTTAATTCTGCGATTTCATCCGCACTATTTACCTTTAAATACGCCTGTCGATCGAGTTGCATCATTTGATCAGTCACATCTTTTATTTCACTTACATTGCGCTTAATCATTTTGGCATAAATAAAGGCAATGATAATTGAAACGGCTATTGAAAAAATTAAACTTAATGGTAAAAATTTAAAACTGATGGACTTGGCTTCTTTTAACATATCAGCTGTCGATACAAAGTTAATCATCAAGTCACTACCTCTATTGGAATGAATGACCCGTTCTTCGACAATTAATGAATTGGTATTGCTGTTTAAATTAACATCAATGCCCTCATCTATCGCGAGTTCATTCGTATTCATCCTTTTTTTTATAAAGGCTTTAATATCATTACTACTTGAGAAAAATTCTAATGATTGAGTAATGTAATTTAAATCTTTGCCGTCTAGATGTTCAGCTATTTCATTCGCCTTAACTGTCAATTCATATTTGCGGGTTTCTAAATATGATTTAGGAAACATAAAGAAGACTAAAAGGTGAATCATCATAATAAAAAGCATGAGCACCGAAAAAATTTGAATAAACATTTTAGGTAATATTTTTAATTTTTTCATTATCTCTCCAATTTATAGCCAACGTTACGCACCGTCACAATGCAATCTAACTGTAATTTCTTACGTAACTCTTTAATATAGACATCAATGACGCGATCAAACGGTATCTCATCCGAATCTTTCCAAACATTATCTAATATTTGGCTTCGGGTTACCACCCGTCCTTCATTGCTGGATAAATATTTCAAGACTTCCAATTCCTTCACTTTCGAGTCAACGATTTCACCCTTTAACTTGGCGGTATAATTTAAAAAGTTAACCTCTACATCCTTGTAAACAAACTGATCCGTTGTCCCATAATATTTTTTCAAAAGGGTTTCAATACGAACTTTTAATACCGGTAATGAAAATGGCTTTTGAATATAACCATCCGCAAAATTCGTAAACGCATCGATTTTATAGTCTTCATCACCGAAAGCTGTCAACATAATCACCGGTAAATCTGACTTTTTGCGAATTTCTTTCAAAACATCAATCCCATTAATGATAGGCAACTGAATGTCTAAAATAATTAAATCGATGTCAGCATTAAATTTTGACAGTGCTTCCGCACCATCTTTGGCTTCAATGACCGAATAATTATATTCTTTTAAATATTCACTCACTCCTTCACGAATCATTTGATCGTCTTCAACTATCAATATTTTCATATAATCCTCCATTAATTGTTGTGACATAAAGACTTAATTGGTAACAGGTATTATTAAGCTATCATCACTCAAACCCAATACGCTAACTATTAATAAAGAGTCTATGCGACAGGTATAATCTTCTACTTGAATACTGCAAGAAATCACTTCAAAACATTAAAATACCGCTTACCTCTCTTTCCTTATTATATCAAAGGTAGAACAAGGTTTGGTAATCGTTCATTTTAAATTTTGAATTAACAATTAGAGCTGGACGTAAACTTGATAAATTTAGTTAAGATTATTGTTGGTTAATTAAAAGCGCAGTGGTTGAGTGGCCTCAAACGGCGTCTTTCGACTTGTTTGAGGCCTACTCAACTGTGCGGGGGTGGGCAGACGAAGCGAAAGTTATTCAATTTTCGACTTCTTGCCCACTCCCCCACATACTCACACTTTTTAACTACTTAACTTTTTACCATTAGAAAAACTGAATTCAAATAGTCGATTCTATTAGCCAAACAATCACCGATAAGATACAGGTTAACAGGACTAGCTTCACATAAAGCGCGTCAAACAAAGACTGATCGCTTCTAGGGAAGGGGTGTCACTTCACCTACAGTAAACCAAAGATTAACCGACAGTACATAAGTTAGCTGGCGGAAATCTCACATAGAGTCCACCAAATAATCACTGATAACATATGGGTTCACTCGAACCAAGCTCACATGTAACCCGCTAAACAATAATTGATAATATAAGAGTGTATGACGGCACTTAACATACAGCCGCTATACACTGTTTGCCTTTTATATTTTAGGTCTATCTTGTCTGGCAAACATTATTTCCCTTCCCTACTTTAGGATTATGTTGCCTACTAAATAGAAATACAATAAAGTGGATATTGATAAAATCATGGTTCTATCCAATATCCACTTAAAAATTTATTTAGTATCGATTAATAATTCACGAGGATTTTTTCTAATGGTTTGATATGAAGAGATAAACAGTGCTATGACTAACACTAGCAAAATGAAACTTCCTACTAATAATAATGATTGTAAATCAACCTGAATCGAAAGATCAGAGAGGGTTTTAGTAAAGCCTTCTGTTTCTGCTCCAGCACCTAATTGACTTGAGGCTGCTTTTTCTGCAATTTCATTTAAGATATTATTATTAATTCTATCTAAGATAAGATTACTAATCTGAGTTCCGACTTTATTGGTGAGTAAGTAAGCACCTAACATGGCTGGCACACTAATTAGAATCATCTCCAACAAGTGTTGGCAGAATATTTGTCCTTTCGTTCTACCAATTGATAACATAATCGCAATTTCTTTTTTACGAGCATTCATCCAAAGTGTTAATAGTAAGGTGATAATAATACCCGCAAACACTAATGAACCGATTAATAGTTGGTTGGTAATCGCAAAGATTTTCGAAATCGATAATTGTAATGCTGGGTAATTAGCCGTACTCTTAATTAAATTATATTGTCTCCAATCAATGTCCAACTTCGATAATGTTTTGATGACTTGATCGACATTGACATTACCTTTTACGAAAAAGGTTGCATCTTGGTAGACAGCGGTATCCTCAGTATTACCATATACTTTCGCTGCGGTATCGATATCCGAGATAATATTGTTTTCATATAACTCTTGAGCGGCAACGACCCCGCCTTTATTATGGCCATCAAATATCCCTTTGATTTCAACTTCAACCGTTTCATTGGCTTGTTTGACATTATCGGCATCATAAAGATTAGATTTTAATTTAATTTTATCGCCAATCTTTAAATTATTTTTTTGCGCTAAATCTTTATGAATTAACACTTTGTATTGGTCTTGGTCATTTAAATGACTACCTTCGATTAAATTAAAAGCACCTGAGACGAATTTCGTTTCTTTTTCAGAATTGTTGACACCGGTAATCATGACAGCATTTTTAAAGTTTTCTCGTTGGTTTTGTTCTGTTTGAGGTGTTTCGATTAACTCACCATCGACTAAGTCGGCGACACTGTTAATTCGCTTTACAAATGAATCCACGACTTCTGTCTCAGAAATTTTCTTAATGTCTTCGCCTTTAACATTTCCCCCACCACGAGGTGTCCCAAAATTGACTTGGCGGTTTATTTCCATTAAGAAACTACTATTAATATTACCAAAGGTCGAGCTTACCATTTCATTGGTTGATTGTTTGATGGAAACACTCATTAATCCGATTGAAGCCATGACTAAAATGACTAAAAAGATAATGAATGATTTTAAGCCTTTTCTGGTTACATAGGCAATCGCATTTTTAAACATTAGTGATCCCCCTTATTCTTAACTGGGACCAATTGTTTGTTCTTCAATTCTAAAACAATATCGGCGGCATCGGCTACTTCGTTACTGTGGGTGACGACAATCACGCATTTGCCTTTTTGTTTAGCAATGTCTTTTAAGATGTCAATAATCTCAGTCGCAGTATCCTTGTCTAAATTACCTGTTGGTTCGTCCGCTAAAATAATAGGGGCTTTCGATACCAATGCCCGTGCGACAGCCACTCTTTGTTGTTGACCACCAGATAGTTTTAAGACATTACGATTGATTTGGGTTTCATCTAAGCCTAATTCCAATAAGCTTTCTTTAGTCGCATCGGGATTGACTAGTTTTAAATTCTCCAACGGGCTTAAATAATCGATTAAGTTATAATTTTGAAAGACTAGCGAAATATTATGTTTACGATGATAACTATAACCATTTTTTGCGATATCTTGCTCTTTAAATACTATTTGGCCACTTCTTGGTGTGTCTAAACCTGCTAATAGTGACAGCAGGGTCGATTTACCAGCACCTGATTTACCGATGATGGCATAAAACTTGCCAGACTCAAATGATTGGTTCACTAACGATAAAACTTTTTCATTGCTATTTTTATATTGATACGTAACGTTTTTTAATTCAAGTATTTTCATTGTTAACTCCTAACTAATTTCTGATAAGATGGTCTTCGGTTTCTTTAATAAAATGATCGAACAGGATAACATAACGGCTAAGAAAATAATGACCAGTAATAAGCCATAAGCCATCCCAAAGTGGGTTAAATTATCACCGATATTCTCAATCGGTAACATTTGGCTGCCGATACTTTCGTTGGTAATCGAATTGAAAAAATCGGTTAAGAAAAATTGATTTAGCTGCCATCCAAGGATAAAGGAAAGTACCGCCGCTGGTAAAGAAACGAGCAGTAGTTCCAAGATAAACTGTGAAATAATGACCTTTTTACTCATGCCGATAGCTAAGAAGATGCCTATTTCATAGATTCTTTCTCTTAGCCATAAGACTAAGATTAAGGAAAGAACGATTAAGCCACCTAAAATCATGGCATTGGTCACAATTTCAATAATCTGTTGCATACTTTGCAAGGCCGTAAGGGTCTTTTGGAATGCTTTATCATTTTTCTCAACTTCATATTTTGACCAGTCAATGGGTAAATTTTTGATTTGTTCATGAGCTGATTCTAAATTTTCAACTGAATCGGTATGGAGGGTTAGTTTATTCGTGATCATTTGATCTTTGTTTAGTCTCAATTGTTCCTGACTGGTTTGATAATCGACAAAAAAGGTGTTCTCACTAAAATCTGAACTTAATCCTGTGTAACTCTCTTGCTTTTTCCCTGTAAAAATGCCGCTAATGGTATATTCCATCGTTTCATGTACGTTTAAGCTTTCGGTATCGACTAACTGCAAACGAATGGTATCATTCAATTTTAAACCATTTTTATCGGCAAATGCTTGGTGAACGAGTACATGATGCTGACTGTCAGATTGAATCGGTTGCCCAGCGACGAGTGTAAACACGCCACTTGAAAATAACAAGTCTCGTTGGGAATCATTGGTGGCTTGAACATCGACCACATTTGATAATTGTTCTGGGGTATCTTCACGGAAAATTTGTTGTTCCCCTTCAATCACTTGGTGATCCACTAATTTAGCCAAACTTTGATATTCAGGATTAATGTCCTCTATTTCCTTAATACTCTTTAACTGTTCGAAATCTTTCATCGCAAACGAAGAACTATCATTTTTAGTTATCGATAAAGAGGAGTTTGAAATTTTAAAAACATTATTTTCAATTTGTTGACTTGCATTTAAGATGGTTAAACAAGTAAATAAACTTGTTAAAATAAACATCAATATTAGAAAAATAATGAATGTTCGGTGTTTTTTGCGGGTAATATAAGCCCACGCATTTTTTTGTATATTCAAAATATCCCCTCTTTATCATTTATTAACATTTTAATCTAAACTTACTTTATAGACATAAGGATATAATTTCCCAGTAATATAAAATTCATTATCCTTAATGTGTGCAATACCGTTTAAGGTATCAATACTGGCGATTTGCTCTTCATCCATTGTCTCATCGATGATTGAGCGGACATCATATTGATCGACCACTTCTCCTTTATTCGTGTCAATTTTAACAATTTCATCACGATAAAGTCGATTCGCATAAATATATCCATTATAGTATTCTAATTCATTTAATTTTGAAGCGGCTAATTTACCATTCATAATTTTGACTTTGTCTAATACTTCAAAGGTCTCTGGATCATGTTTATATAAAGTGCTTGACCCATCCGAACGCCAAAGTACTTTGTTTTCTGAATCATAACAAAGCCCCCATCCTTCTGTTTCCATTGGGATTTCTTCTAATATTTCAAATGTTTTAGGGTCACGTTTTAGAACTAATTTTTCCTTCCAGGTCAATTGCCATAAATATTTGTCAGTATGCGTAAGACCTTCACCAAAATAATTATGTGGTAGGAGTTGATCATCTTCTAATTGACCAGTTTCTAAGTTAAATTTTCCTATTTTGGATTGTCCTTGTAAACCTGTTCCTAAAATTAATTCATTGTCTTGATTGAGTTCTAATCCTTGCGTAAACAGTGGTGTGTTAACGGGATACTTTTCAAGTAAATTGATTTCACCAGCTGAAACTTCAGTTGTGTAGATGATATTTGCCGTTAACAGGCAAAGTAGTACGATAAAACTCTTTTTCATCGGTGATCTCCTAGTTATGATTAGTGATAAATTCATCAATTAATCGTGCCATTTCTTCATATTGGGTCATATAAATTAAGTGATCCCCTTCTAAAATATGAGTTTCAACTTCGTCTGGGTTTTCAGATAATGATTTATGTTGCATTTCCCAATCTTCCGTAATTTTATCCATGAATTCGCGCCGCATTTCGATATCTTCATAAGAATCTTGAGCTAATAAGTATAATGCTGGGATGCCTGAAGGAATTTTTTCATCTTTGAAGTCCATTAAAACTTGATTTGAACGGTTACTCTCATCCACCACATCGGGATTATTTAAGTTCAATTGTGCAATGTATCGATATTGAAGATTCACTTCATCGTCTACATCTGGAATCTCAGGTAAATCGGTCGCTTGACCACTATCATCGATTGGTGCTTCTTCGTGTTGCATTTCCATAAATCCGTTCATCATTGGGGTACTCGTATCCATACCAATCACACCTAAGACTTCATCTTTATACATTTGTGAATATTTTAAAGCATATAAACCAGATAATGAATGGGCCACTAAATAGTATTCTTTAACATCCATTTGTTCTAATGCACTATGTAACTCTTCGGTAATATTTTCAACTGTACGCTCTTCATTACTTACATCAGATAAACCATAACCAAATGGCTCAACCACTAAAATATGATATTTTTTAGCTAAGGCATCCAATAAGTTTTTATGGGTTAAAGGTTGAGAAGCTTCACCTAAACCTGGCATGAAGACTAATGTTTTAGATTCACCTTTATGTTCTGCACCTAATTCATAAACGTTCATTTGTAAATCTTTGACCGTAATCTTAGTACCATAATCTTTGATTAATTTTTTTAATTCTTCTTTATCCGTTGGAATCGGATCTTCTTCTTCTACATGTTCTTCTTTCGTTGTCTCAGATGACTCTGTTGTTTCTTCCATATCGCCTTCCATATTGCCTTCCATGGTTTCTTCCATCGATTCTTCCATAGTTTCTTCCATGGTAGTGTCTGATTCGTTCATGTCTTCCATTTCTTCTGTCATTTCAGTATTATCCATTTCTTCTGCATTCACAGGATAGAGTGGAAGTGCCACTAAATTACTACTTAATAATGATGCAATTAATAATTTTGTTTTGATACTGTTTTTCATTTAAAAACATCCTTTCATATTTGATAGCTTAACTTTATCACAAGTATATAAAATGAATATGAAATGGATTTTGGAAAATAAAAAAAGCGACTGAACTTATAATTCAATCGCTATATTTCTTAAATATTAAATTGTTTTAAGTGGGACTTCTTATCCTTATCATTTTAACCCCCAAATTTTGAGTATAAAAAAAGACGATAGAGTTTAATTTTCTATCGTCTCTTGCGTTTCTATTTAATTACTTGGTTCAACAACTGATATTTATCATTATTTATAAGTTAGAAATTATTTCTTAATCGACTTTGTAGCTATATAAGTTTTAATATTCAATTCATGTAGTCTTCCAAATCCGTTGGTATCTTCGTAAATATCTACTAGTGTGAATCCTGCTTTTAATTGCCCTCCTATCTGTTCTGTCATATTATGCGAAAACTGCATTCCGGCATTTTCTTTAACCATGAACTCTTTGGCTTTTTCGTCCTTAAGTGGATTAAAGGGCATTTTCCAAACTATCTCTTTTTCATTTTGATCTACAATATAGTTTATTTCATTATTTAGTCCAGCAAGAAAAATGCCTCCTTTTTTTAACACTCTATATACCTCATTAAAAATATGCTGCACATCTTCAACATAACAATTTGAAACAGGATGAAAAACAATGTCAAATGTTTCATCATCAAATGGGAGTTTTTTAGTCATATCACCTTCTATTGCTTCTATCGTATAACCTTCCCTTTTCGCAACTTTATATTCTGATTCAATTTGCTTTGAAGAATAATCAAGTACGCTACATTTAGCACCTAAGGCATTGAATATTGGCATTTGTTGTCCTCCTCCTGAAGCTAATCCCAATATTTTTTTATCTTTTATATTACCAATCCATTCATGTGGAACAGGAACTGTTGGTGTTAATAATACATTCCAATTACCATTTTTAGCATCATTATATTCTTCATGTGAAATTGATTTAGCCCATTCCCATCCTTCTTCAACCCACTTGTCGATTGTCTCTTTATTTATGTCTTGATATGATTTCATATCTTATATCCCTCCAAATTCTAATTTTTCCTTCACATCTATTCCACCGCCAGCAACCACCCAAAATAGTCGAGTTGCCTGATTGGTTATCAGCCTTTTTCGTTTTTCAAAAACCAGCCCGAAATGCCTGACATCTAATCCACTGTCCCAAATCGTGACATCTAATCCCAGGTTACAACCTGACACATATTTTACATTAGATATGTTTCTATATAAGAAAACCGAGCTTTTTCAGAAGTCGGGCTTCAAATCCAAACCTCCGAAAAGCCCAGAAATACGCCGCTTTCAGGTACTTGTTTTTATTTCCTTGACATCAAGACTAACGTCTCCACATGGCTTGAGTGGTCAGTATGAATAAAGTTCCATATTTCTCAAAAGCCTCGTATATGGGAAGTTATCAACCAATATACATTTTATATGTTTATGTCATGTACTGACCTCCAAAAGTCGGATTTCTTGGTCCAGGTCAGTGCAAAGTGGTCAAATCTTAAGGGCTTTTTTAATGCAAATCAGTTGTTATTTAGCCAGTTGACAACGGCTGTAAGCATTAGCCCCAGCCCAATTGGCATCATATTCTCGTCAAAATTCACTCCAGGATTGTGGTGGCTAAAGTTGTTGCCCGGCAATTTGCAATTTACACTGAAATAGGCAGTTGGAACTTTTTCAGCCACAAGAGCCATATCTTCGCTTGCCATGATTTTTGTGTCCGGAATGAGTTCGCCATCAAAATCACTATTTTTTAGATAGCCCACAATTTCTCTTGTGAATTCCGGGTCTGAATAAAGGCTTGGAACTCCGGTGAAGAAGTCAAGATCGATTTCAGCTTTTGTTGAGATCTTTAATCCTTCAATAATTTCCAGCATTCTTGATTTTAATTTATTTCTAACCTCCGGACTGTATGCACGAAGTGTTCCTTGCATTTCTGCAAGATCCGGAATAATATTTGAGTTTGAACCGGCACTTAGCATTCCAAAGGTCAATGTACTCGTTTCTTGAGGTGGACATTCGCGGGCGATTAGCTCTAAGAAGTTTGTGTAAATATTGACAGCTACATGTATCGGATCAATAGTAGTATGAGGATATGCGCCATGGCCGCCTTTACATTTAATTGTAATTTTAAAGTTATCTGAGCTTGTAGCAAAATAGCCTTCATTGTAACAAATTGAACCTGTTTCTCTGTCAAGAGCTGTGTGAAGTGCAAGAGCCCTATCCACCTGAGGATTTTCTAATACTCCGTTCTCAATCATCATTTTAGATCCTGCAAAAATTTCTTCAGCAGGTTGGAACATAAATTTCACTGTGCCTTTGAAATTTGCCTTTTCTTTTAATAGAGCTTTTGCAGCAGTTAGGGCAATCGAAGAATGGAGATCGTGGCCACAGGTGTGGGCAGTATTTCCGGTTGAAGCAAAGGGCAAACCACTTTCTTCATTCATTGGAAGGGCATCCATATCTGCCCTAATCATAATGCATCTTCCTTCACCTTTTTCACCTTGAATAAGGGTAGATAAACCGGATGTACCATATTCTTTCACTTCAAGGCCAAGTCCTTCGAGCTCACCCTTTACATATGCCTTTGTTTTTGGTAAATCCAGTCCAGTTTCCGGAATTTGGTGCAAGGCTCTTCTTTTTTCAATTAGTTCATCTTTGTATTCTAAAGCTTCTTTAAAATAATCAGTCATAATTTTCCTCCTTATATGTTTAGACTTCTCTTTTGCAACTTGTGTTTCCTTGCATATTTTTCAGTTAATATTGGAGTGATACTGCTCGTTTTAAAACTTATGATGAACAAATTGAAATACTCTCAAATAGAGGTTTAGAGATTAATAATCTAGAAAATACTAAAAATATTTTATCACAAGTAAATTATTATAACCTAATCAAATTCCGATTGTCGAAATAACTATTGCAAAAATCTACTTTTTAATATCATCTTCATATTCTTTTAGTTGAGTGCGCCAATTATTTTTATCTTTATCAGTTATTTGTCTAATTACACGGCAGGGATTACCTCCTACAACAACATGACTTGGGATGTCTTTTACAACAACTGAACCAGAAGCAATGACTACATCACTTCCTATTGTGACACCGGGATTGATTATAACATTTCCACCAATCCAGACATCATCGCCTATTGTTACAGCCTTGGCATATTCCAGTTCCAAGTTGCGTACATCCTTATCAATTGGGTGACCTGCTGTATATATACTTACGTGAGGAACCAAAAATACATTATCACCAAATTTGGTCGGGTTATTTATCTTTTTTGAGTATTTTATCCTTTCTAACTACAAAGCCGAATCATAGAACTCTACAAACTTTTTCACAATAGACTCTTCCAATGAATGACTCCATTTCTCGCGGTTAAGATGTTCTAGGATATAGCTTGTTTTGGCTTCATCCCGTAATGCTTTGCCTGCTTCATCATCATTAAACGAGAATGAGTTGACGTAGGTGTTCATGCCGTCTAAAAACTCATTGATATAAGTCTCATCTCTAAATAAGTGATTATGACCTCGGTCTTCATAAAGCTCAAATTGAAAACGATTACCTTTACTATACTGCTCATAAAACAGATTATATCCATAAGCCATCGGTACCACTTCATCATCTTGACTTTGCACAATCATAATCTTGGCATTCGTATTGCCAAAACCTTCTAAAGCCGTCTTAGTGGCATAATCTCCAAATTTAATGCGTTCATATAGATTAACAAATGGCATCATCACTTCAATACCGTCGCCAGCTTCTTGCCGGCCAACCACTTCAAAAATATCCGAAGATTGATTAAAGGCCGCTACCGTAATGACTGCTTGAACATCGGGTTGAAAATTTAAGACATTGCCCGCACTATAACCACCCCAACTGTGGCCAAATAGCATGAGTGGCAAGTCCTTCAACTGGTCTTGAGTTTTAACAAAACGAATCGCATAATCCAAGTCAATAGTTCCTTGTGGGAAACCACCTACACCTTCCCCTTCACTCTCATCAGTTCCGGTCGCATCATAAGTAAATACATAATAACCATTCGTCGCAAAATAATCGGCTAAATCCATGTAAGAATTATGTCCGCCGTCACCAAAGCCATGGGCTAAGACAATGACACCTTTTTGATTCTTACCTTTTTGATATAAATACCCCATTAGTTTTTGTTCTTCATTAGAATCAAAGGGCATTTCCGTTCGTTGTAAGCCATCAAAATCTTTTACTTCTAACATTAAGGGCGCAAAACTTTCTTGTCGTCCTGAAATATTCTCCCGATAGATAAAGACTGAAAAAAATGCTAATGCCATTACTAATACCATCATCACTATAGCTAGTCCAATAAGTAACTTTTTCCAGATTGAGCCCTTTTTCGGTGTTTTCGTTTTATTATGCATGTTCATGACCTCTTCTCTTTTGACAAGCAACATCTTTCACTAAACAAACAACATGCGTCAAACATCATTTATAGAGTTGTCAAACATATGTTACACATACTGAAACTTCTGATGCCCTAGACCTAACGACTAACTATTTTTTCAAAGAAGTTTGTCAAGGAGGAAAGCGTAGCGATCCTTGATGAACTCCGCTAAAAGAATATAATGGATCTCTAACATAAGTTTCTTGTTCAGGTTTAAGTTTTAGAGCCATCACATCCTATATATTTTTCTCTGTAATTTCGGTTAAATTCATCTCTTCCTCTCTTTCACCTACCGATAAGATTAATCTAAAAATTCCCCTATTTATTGACCCGTTTCCTCAGACTCGTTCTTAACTTTGGGAATTAAACCCCAATTTCAATAGCTATTCACACTCATTATACTAAAAAATCAGCTTCCTGAATATGACTCACACATTCAAAAAGCTGATATAACAACATTCTACTCTTTTACTTTTTGCATCAATACGACGGCTTCGGCGGTTCGCTGTTACCGCATCATTTCGTCACTACATTACTCCTTCTGCGACAGCTATCGCATAGGTCTCCGTAATTACTTACTTCGTCGCTTCGCTCCTTAACAAGTGAGACATAAGGATTCTCTGCTCCTATCGTCGCAGACCGACTGCGCGTCTAAACTTAGTCTTCGCTTGCGCTCGATTTCGTTAAGTCAGCGCATGTCTCAACATGTATCGGCATAAATATATTGATTCAATTTAACAAGATGTCTATGTAGTTAAACTGAAACTATTACGTCACCAGTTTAACCAATTTCTAGAAGTATGCCCGTTCAAAAAATTAATTTTAGCATCACTATTTTTATGATGTTCTCTCTTGCCTAATAATTCGTCTTCAAAAGAAACAGTTGGGTCAATCCAGTTTGCTTTTTCTTCAATCCATCTAAACGTTTCTTCATCTAGTGTAGGATCTACTTCTTTTAAAATAGCTAAATATTCTCTGATATCTTTAGCTAAACGATAGTCCTCAATAACATTTAATAGCTGTAAAGTTTTTTTCTTTTCTGTATTTACCAGTTCTCGATGTTCATCCTCTCTTTTTCTCTCAATCTCTCTGAGCCTTTCTGCTTCTTCCCGTTCTTCCCTTCGTTCTTTTATTTCAAAATAACTTTCATAGAAAATGATAACAATCTCACCTAGCATTTCCTCTAAAAGTAAATTCTTTTTATCTCTGACGTATTTTCCTGTGCTCGTTTTTATCCTAAATACACCGTTGAAAACATGGTCATATTTCCTTATCTTGGGCCTAGAGGCATAGCGCGATTGCTGCTTAGCATCTTCATATTCCAATAACTCTCTCGCTTCTTCTTTTGTCAGTTCATGCTTAATCTTATCTTTGCTTTCTATAATTTCAAACTCCACGTAGTCTGAATCGATCTGTACTTTAAAATCATCAGTAACTTTTTCACCCAATGCATGAAATAATTCAACTAAAATATCCAAAAGTTTATACAGCCGCGATAAGGATTCTGCAGAAATTTCCTTAATAAACATCGGTCTTTCTATATTATTAGGTTCATAACGTGAGTCAAAGTAGTCTCTTTTAGAATTATTTTCTTTTCTATGCCACAGCTCAACCGACTTCTTATAATTGACCACTTTTTTATTAAGCCTTTTATTTAAAGCAAATTCTTTATTGATTAGCACTTCATAAATACTATCTATTTTATCCGACGGCAAAAATTGTAATCTATTTTTTAATGAATTTAGCAACTCCGAATTATAATTCACGACTCCTGAATCTTTTGACTCCTCATCTGGAACAGTACTTACTTTTTCTAATGAGTTTTCTTTTCCTGTTTTTACATTCGATTCTACAATTATTTCATCTTTCTCATAATCGGGCAGTGGCTCAATTAAGTCAGAAACATCTTTACCAGTTCTTAAATCGACCCAATATTTACTGCTTGGAATAGGGATTGAATTCTCACGACAGGCAGCTAGTAATTTTGAATAGTTTAGATTATATTTTTCTGCAACTTTTTTAACGCTCATTTGCCAAATTTCACGATAAAGCTCTGCTCTATTCAAAGTCGTCATCATTTTCTTCATATAAATCTTCCTCACTTAACTCGATTGGTCGATCAGGATCAGTATATTGGCCTAGCGAAAACGCATAGTTAAACAATTCTAATTCTCTATTTCTGCGTTTTCGCTTAATATAAAAAGTAAATCTGACTTTAGCGATTGAAATTCTTTAATGATGGTCTCAAGATTTTCTTCAATATTTTGGACTCGTATTTCTGATATTCTTCCATATTTATAAGCAATTAATCGTTCTGCAATGATGTTATAAGACCAACTTTCAGAAAAGCGTCTATCTTTCTCTTCATTGTGTACTGCAAAACCTATTGGCAAGAGATTATTTCTCATTCCTAGCCCTACAGCATTTGGAGATATACCTAAATAATCTCCTGCTATTTTTAAAGTGACTTTCTTACAATTACGAATATCATCATCTGTATATTTCGCCATTCTATTTCACTCCTTTTTCAAACCGTCTCGTTCTTCCTCTTTATTATAATTGATTGCTCTCAAGGAATCTCTTGCTATTTTTTATATCTATAGTCTAAAAAAATACACTATGGTTTATTGACTATGTCATTGAAATCATATTGAAAGTGAATCAATGAATTCATAAAGGAATGATTACCAATGAACAGTAATAATGCTTATTTAAAGCTAATTTAAGAACTGCGCCTTGATTTAGAAGAGTACCAACTTATTAACATCGGTGTAATTCGTGGAGATATTGATGATAGTGGTACAAAACTTATCGTTAGCTACTATTTACCAGATACTGAAGAATTTATTGAACATGCAGATCGTCTGGAGCTTATAAACGCTTGGGATGTTTTTGACGAATTATTGGAATCACTTATTAGTGGCTACTAATTTATCAAATACAAGGAGAGCCACAGCACCATCCTATCCATAAACAGTGTTCTGACTCTCTTTTAATTTTCAATAGCTACACTTTAACCAGTATTCAATAGACCTTCCATTGTGACATCATTTATATATAAGTTTCTACACCAACTGATTCACCAAATGGTCATCGTATTCTTCAGTTTCAGAATGTGGAATGTCAACAGTTTTTCAGACACTTTTCATGTGCAGATCTTTAAACACCACTGACGTTAAATACTGTAATGAAGAATGTGGTCTAAATTTGTTGTACCAGTTTACATAATCAAATATTCTGTTTCTAACTGTTCTAAGCTTTCAAATTTCATCTGTTTTACAAATTCGGTTTTCAGTGCCATCATCGTTGCTTCTGCAACTGCATTGTCATAAGGACAACCTTTAGTACTTAATGAACGCTCGATTTCAAAAGTCTTTAATACTTCATCTATCAATTTGTTATCAAATTCTTTACCTCTATCTGTATGAAATAGTGTGATTTGTTTTAAGATATGATTAATTTTACTAATTGCTTTCACTACTAAATTTGCATCCTTATTTTTACCTGCATTGTAACCAACAATTTCTCTATTGAAAAGATCAATAAATAAACATACGTAATGCCATGTATTTGCTACTTTTACATATGTTAAATCACTTACCAATGCCTCCATTGAATCTAATGAAATTAGCACAAATGATTAGAGGAGGTATCGTGAAAACGATGGAAAAAGACAATAAAATAATTGCAGCATAAAAATAACCATCTACCCTTTGTGAAATTAAGGTAAATGGTTATTTATTTGTGACTTTTTGCCCAGTCCCGTTTTTTTACTCTACACCTTCAAAACTCTTCTCTATTCTATTTAAACCTTCAATTAATTTAGCTCTTGGGCAACCTACATTCAATCTTAGGAAATGTTCACCGTTACCTCCGTAAACCTCCCCATCCATAATCGCCACACGTCCGATATGAACCAAGCGCCTTTGAACCTCATCCATAGGTATACTTATTCCGGATAGATCTATCCACATAAGATAGGTTGCTTCTGTAGGCACAATGACTACTTTTTCAAATTTTTCTTCAAAAAAGGTTGTCGCTAAGTGAATATTATCCGCGATGTAAGTATTTAATTCATCAACCCAATCACTAGAATAATTATACGCTGCCATCGTCGCTTCCATTCCTAGAATGCTCGTCGAAGATAAGCCGTCTTTATTCTTTAAATGGTACAAAAATAATTCTCTATCTTCTGAGTTAGGTAAGATGAGATAAGAAAATATCAAACCAGGAAAGTTAAAAGTCTTACTTCCTGATGTAACCAAAGCAACGTTATTTGTCATGAATTGTGTGATGGGAAGGTGCTTGTGCCCTTGACTAACTACGTCCATATGAATCTCATCACTAATTAAAAATACATTGTATTTCACACATAAAGAAACAACGGGTCTCAATTCTTCCTCAGTCCATACCCTTCCTGTAGGATTATGAGGTGAACAGAAAAGCAATATTTTGTTGCGAGGATCAGCTAACTTCTCCTCTAAATCTTCAAAATCAATCCTATAATATCCTGCTGAGTAAATGAGCGGATTTTCAATAACGCGTCGCTGATTTCCTTCAATAGTCTTAAAGAATGCATCATAAGCCGGTGTTTGAATAATAACACCATCACCTTCATTAGATTTCATCTGAATCAGCTGAGCAACACTATATATGACCGATGGACTATATAGTATCCATTCAGATTGAGGTTGATACGCAAATCGCTTTTGATACCAATTCATAACCGCTTGTTGAAAATCCCCATTGTTCCACCGTGTATAACCAAATACTTGATGTGATAATCTCTTCTGCAAGGTATCCATCACCTCTTTTGGAACAGCAAAGTCAGTATCTGATATTGTAAATGGTAGTAAGTCTTCTTCACCAAATCGATCCGCAACGTAATCCCACTGCGTACAATAGGTTCCACGACGATCAATTACTTTATCGAAATCCACAGAACTCCCCCCTTACAAATATGATTCTAATTCATTGCGGACACTCGTTACCTTCGTCCCAATCACAACTTGAACATTTTGCTTATCTAAATGAATGACACCTAAGGCACCTAAGTCTTTTAGTCGATCATCATCCACAATCGTACCATCTTCAAGCACTAGTCGTAATCGTGTTACACAATTATCCAGCGAAGCGATATTCCCAGCTCCACCTAATGCTTCTAAAATACCTTTCACATCAAAGCCCGTATCTTTGGAATAGTTTAATTCTTCTTTTGAATATTCTGTATCATCTTGTTGAACTGCTCGACCTGGCGTTGGTAAATCTTGTTTTAATATCACAAATTTAAACACACTATAATAAATTGCAAACCAAATCGCACCAACAATTAGGACTAACCACCAACGCGTGTAAGATCCTTGCATAATTCCAAAAATTAAGAAATCAAGTATACCACCATCAGTATTTCCAATTAAAACGCCTAGTAAACTCATAACTAAGAAGCCTGCTCCGGTCATAATCACATGGAAAATCCATAATAGAGGACTGATGAATAAGAATAAAAACTCAATCGGTTCTGTAATACCTGTCACCGCAGTAGCAACAACACCTGAAATTAAAAGACCTTTAATGCGAGCACGATTCTCTGGTCTAGCAACTTGATACATCGCTAATGCCGCACCTGGAAGTCCAAAGATAAATGTCGGCATTTTCCCTTGGGATAAGAAAGCCGTTGCTGCACCTGAAATAGCTTCACCTGAATTAAGTTGTGCAAAGAAAATATTTAATGCACCCGAAACAGTCTCACCATTCACAACTTCTGTACCACCTGCATCAGTAAAGCGAATCATCGCTACTAAGATGTGATGTAGACCAAAAGGTAATAATAAACGTTCCCCTGCACCAAACAAGAACGGTCCAAATACACCCGCACGTTGAATTAAGTTACCAATACCTTGAATAATAAAAGCAAAGAATGGCCAAATAATAGGCAAGATTAAACCAACTACTGATAGAACTAAAGATGTAATAATAGGAACAAATCTTACACCAGAGAAAAAGGCAAAACTATCTGGCAGTTGAATATCGTAGAATCTTTCGTGTAAGTAGTAAACTAATACACCTACAATAATTCCTCCAAGCACTCCTAATTCAAGTGTTTGAATACCGAAGACCATCCCTTGGCCGGCTTCTCTTAATACGCTCGCTTCAGCAAGACTTCCTGCCTCAGTTAAGTAAAAGTTAATGGCTAATATCATCACCGTATAACCAACAAAACCTGAAAAGGCTGCGACCCCTTTTTCTCTACGAGCAAGTCCTAAAGGAATCGCCATCGCAAACATAACTGGTAAATAGCTAAAAGCAAAACCACCAACCGTTGATAAAAAGCGTAAAATAATTTGTAAAATCTCATTATCTAAAAACGGCATTGCTTCGATTGTTGAAGTGCTTGAGAAGGCACTCCCAATCCCTAATAGTAGCCCCATGAATGATAATAAGGCGACGGGTAACATAAACGTTCTACCTAAACCTTGTAGAAACTCCATAAAACTCGGTCTATTTCTCTTCTCCATATAATAACCCCCTAAAAAATAAAAGCGCTTTGTTTGTCGTTATTATACTTTATTCAATTCAATAAAAGTGCTCATTCTCAACCTTTGTAAGTGGTTACATTAAATTGTATGAATATTCGTTAATATTCTAACATTTCACTATACTTAATTATTAAATACTCAAGCACTGTAATAATAGCGACTCGCGAACTAATATCTGCATCTTTATGATATTTCATACGAGAAGGGGCATAAATACAATAATCAACTAACTCTTCTAAACGAGATTCTTTAATCCCAACAATACCAAGCATTGGAACACCACTGTCTTTTAAATTCGTAGCAAAATCAATGATATGCTTCGTTTCACCGCTTAAACTAATTAAAATAGCTAACTCCGAATCCGTTTGAATCTTTGACTTTCGATTCAAATCATCCCAATCGATGAGCGCGTTGGCAGGCTTTCCTAAAGAAAGCAACTTCCTAGATAAATCAATCCCAATAGGTAAGCTAGACCCCACACTATAAATTTCAATATTCGATGCTTCTTTAATGGTTTGAAGGATAGTTTCCAACTTAATATCATCTAACAATGCCATCGCCTCAACAATTTGATCAATCACATAAGTTTGATAGTTTGTCGCATCAAGCGATTTATAATTTTGTTTAGTATTAGCTTGAGAATACTGTTGAATGGTAAACTTTAATTCCTGAAAGTTTTGAAAACCTAACTTCTTCACTGTCCGCGAGATAGTAGCGGTTGATACATAAATAATTTCAGATATTTGATGAATAGTCTCATTCGCAAAGGTTTCTGGACTAGATTTCAAAAATTTAAACACAACCTTCTCCAAATCACTTAAATCCACTGCTTGTTTCTCTAGTTTATAAAATAATTCATCCATTTTTGATCCACCTTATATTTTGACTTTATTCACTACAATTATACCATGATGAAAACAAAGAAGCCGTTGGGATGAAGTGTTATGGTCAGTTTTGGGGGGCGTTGCGAAGGTGAGCTACGGGCAGCTTTGTCGAATCTATTGACCATAGTAACTAAATAATGATAAAAAATTTTCAAACTAAAAACACCTACAAGTCATTTCAACCTGTAAGTGTTCACCTCAGATGGAAATATCCCATCACCACTCCGCATTCTCATGCTCCCATCCAGTCCATGGGTATGGCGTAACGAAATTAACTTCTCTCGTTTCTGGATGTTCAACAGCAGCGAAAGTTTGATAGTGATTATCATATCCCCGAACCTTTAAATAAAAATAACCATCCCCCATTATTAATTTATTGCGGTAGTGATGCTCTTCTCCTAGCAGTTTCTTGTATATCATTCCCAGATCCATGTGGTTAGCTTACCCATCAATAAATACTATTCAAAAGTAAGACTTTTAAATGTCTCACCTAATGCCATTTCACTCAGGTGCTTCATGGTCAATCTGCCATCGTTCATAGTATAGAACCTTAGCCCTTTTATTGCCAGACCATCTACTTGATTTTCAAATATTAAATCAGCTTGATGATTATTGATGTACATTAATAAATCTTCTTTCCACTGTTCCTTTTCTAATAAATTAATACCTTTTGGTTCAATGAAAATTTGCAAATAGTGATCACTATTCTCCAACAAAAGAATAAAATCAGGTTGAAAGGCTTCAAAACGACGCTCTCGAACTTTTCCACCAAATTGATAGAGCTTTAAAGCATCGCTTTTCACAGACTCTCGATGCATATTCTCATCCATCCGAATTAAATAGACATGCTCATACGCTTCTTTAAGCTCACTTACTCTTTCTGTAATACGGTCAATGAGTTGTTTCTCCGTTTGGTTAACAATCGTAGAATCATAAACAAAGAAATCTTCTTTTATCATATGCCGGCTTACTTGTTGAGGATCAGGTTTATCAAGTAACCGTATCGAACTGGTATCATAATTAGGCACGCGTTTGCGGTAGTCAAGCCACATATTCTCTAATCGGATAAGCGATAAATTTATTTGTTCCAACCGCTTTTTGATACCCCGCTTGTATTTTCTTAGCGACTTCCATTAGATACTGCTCTAATATTTCGAGTTTTTCTTCTGCTTGAAAATCTTTTCTTGAAAACATTGATGGCACTACCGCATATAGCGTTCTGTTAGATATATTTAACCATCGCTTTCCTAGAAAGTCTTCACGCGACTTCAGTTGAGGCAGATACTTTTTGAGATTACTATAATGATAAAATGTTAAACGATTCATCGCTTTAACAAAATATCGTCGGTCTAATTCGACTACAACTGTATGCGTGTCTCGGTAGTCCTCATATACCTGATTTGATTGATAGGTTACTTCTTTGGCAGTAAATTTCCAATTAATTGTAATATCCGATTGATTGTCAATACCATATTTGGCTAAGTTATCGTAATAAGAATCATCCACTTCAACCTTCTCATTATAATAGATAGCCCCTTCTTTCCACAGCTTGGTCCGCTTAAAGGAAGGCTTGATTTTGACATCCAGCAATGGATTTTTCTTATCTTCCCCTGTCGGCAAGTTCATCTCGTTAAGTGCGGCTACTAAGTTCTTCAAGTATTGGGGTTCATTCACTGTATGGTAGTGAAGGGTTTCTAATAACAAGCTATCTCGACCATCATCCTCAAACCGTCGTTGATAGCTGATTTTTCCTTCTAGTTCAAAAGGATTATACCTTGCCCCCCTTCCAATTAATTGAGCTTCTGCCATAGTAGATACCTTATTCCCACTGGCATTCTCTGTATCGGAAATACGGACAATATCATAGAGATTAAGAACATCCCATCCTTCTGTCAGCTTTGCCACCGCAAATACCACCCGATAGAGATTGGATGGACTTTCCAAACTATTCAAGGATTCATATTGACCTTTCTCAAGCATACCTGCTCCGCGGTCACTGTCATTAGCATTAATAATTCGACTTGGTGAAAACTGTCGCTTCATTTCACGAACCATTTGAGGAAGTTTTTCTGCATTCGCTAAATAATACTGATAGGCTCGACTTAAGGTTTCGCTTTGTTCATCATCGCTTATGCGAGACCGGAAACTAATAAATTCCTCAACCTTTTCCGCAGTGAGCTGAGTTATCAACTCTTTGAATTTAACTTCTGCTTCATTAGAATCAACTATTTTAGGCGACTTGAATAAAATTATTGGTTTAATTTGACTGCCATAAAATTCTAGAGCAAAGCGACGACGAAACTCACTCAAAAGTATGACATTCATCATATTATCTAAGTCCGTATTACTAGACTGGATTCGCTTCACATTTTTTGAAAAGCGATCACTAATATATCGGTCTAAGGTGTAACGATAAATAATCTTATCTTTATACTTGGCATAGACATTTTTATTATCCAAGTCAATGGTGGCCGTAAATTCCAACAGACGGTTATCAGGATGGGCTTCCAAAATTAAATCAATGGCCCGTTCCCATGACTTTTCTTCCTCTTTTTCTTTCTTGGTTGAGGCAGAGTAGTGATGAGCTTCATCTCCTAATACTGCGACTTTATGCCGAGAATAATCGGTTAACCCCATCGTATTCTCTCGTTGGGTAAATAAGTCATTAAAGACCGATTGAATAGAAGCCAATTTCAAATAAATCACATTTTTTTGAGGTTGTCTTGGATATTGACTGACCTTTTCTATTCGGATCCGTTCTCCTTCAATTTCAATTGACTGTTGAAAGAGATACTTATCAGACTGAGGATTAGTTAAGTTGTCAATCGTTTTATTTAGGACTGAGTTGGTGTTCACCACAAACAAAAAATTCTGATAATCATGTTCTTGATATAAGTAAAGCATCAAACCTGCCATTAAATCCGTTTTCCCTGATCCTGTTGCCATATTGAATAACACATGGTTGGGATGACGGTAATGAAATTGTGGTAAAGTCTGAGAATGATGGAAAAATCTTAAGGCATCCTCTTGATAATAACGAAAGGTATGAACCATATTCTCTGTCAAATAAGCAGGATGATCATAAGCCGTCGCACTGACAAAGACATCCTGGTCAAGTTTAAGTAATTCATCATATAGAGGAAGTGGCAACGTCTTGTTACTGGTCTTCTTGGCCATCGATTTCTTCCTCCTTGTAGAATGACTGATTAAAGGCATAATCACTGTCACTAATTAAGTCACGAACGTTCGCATCATCAATCTCTGAATAGTTATAATAGAGTTGGTTTTTATCGATCACCTTTACTAACAAGCGCTTCTTGTCTTCCAATGAAATTCCGTCATTCAGCATTTCCTGAATAGCCTCTAAGTCTGCTCGGAAATCTAAATCAACATTATCTAGCATTAAATGGTAAATTTGTGTCAAACTGTCTGTATTCTCAGCTTCTAATACAGAATCTAAATAGCCTTTAGATTTTTCCATCAGTTCAGCATAAACAAAGGAACCGCCGCCTTGCCAGTTGACGTCCTCAGATATACCTGTTTGAATTCCATTTACCACATCAAAAAGCCTAGGAACTGTAATATCTTTAATATAATCCATTTGTTCTATTCCAATATATTTCCTATTTAGCTTATGAGCTACGCTTAAGGTAGTACCACTTCCAGCAAAAAAATCTAGAATAATATCCCCTTCATTACTACCTGCGAGGATAAATTTTTTTATTAATTCTTCTGGTTTTTGAGTATTAAATCCCACTCTTTCAGAAGACGCTTGATTTAAAAATGGTATCATAAACCAATCTCTGGGTAGCGGTCCTGATTGTGCATCTAAGTATTGTCTATAGGTATTATCATCTTCCTGGGCTGGATCGCTTTTTCCGTCTTTAGTTCTAAGTCTATACTTCCTACCTTCTGAATCAAGGTATTTAAATTTTTTTAGTGTTACTTCAGAGTATTTTTCACGTATTAATTCATTATTGAACGTATAATCAGTCTCTTTATCTTTAGCATAAAAAAGGATCGAATCATGTTTTCTATTAAAAAACCTCTTGGAGGTTTCACGCTCTTGATAGCACCAAATTATTTCATTTAAAAAGTTTTTCCTACCAAAGATCTCATCCGCCAAGATTTTTAAATAGTGTACCTCATTAAAATCTAAATGAATGTAAATCAAACCATCTGAATCCAGAAGTGTGTGTGCTATTTCTAGTCTGTTTTTCATAAAAGTTAACCATGTAGAATGATTAAAATAGTCATTGTATTCAAAAGAATCACCCTCCGTATTAAAAGGAGGATCAATATAAATCAACTTCACCTTTCCAGCATATTTCTCCTTCAAACTATGCAATGCTAACAAGTTATTCCCTTTCAAAATCAGATTATCTTCTTCAGAAAACTTAGTAGCATTCTCAACACCTTCAGTTGTATATCGCTTAGCATTTACTAAAAGCTTTCTTATCCAACAATGTATCTATTTCTTCCGCCGCAATCACTTCATTAAAGAAGGGTTCATTAGGCGAAAGCTCTTCTTTTTCAACATCTTCTTTAGACATCCCAGCCTTCAACACTGTATCTTTATATGGAAAATCCAAGACCACTTCTGTTGACTCGTCTAAGAAACGTCCATTACTGGTTAAACCTATTTTTTTAGAATACTTTGTATAAGAGTTCATCCAATAATTATCCATCTCGAATGTTTCAATGAGCTTATTCGTTTCTATAAGAGTATACTCTCCGATTTCTCTCGCATAATGCTTCTTCACTAAGTCATTGCTTAATAAAGCCATAATAAGTTCTTCATTATAGCTGTCAATATCTTGAATGACTTTTGCTTTATTTAATTCATTGCCAATATAATATTTATCTCCAAAAGATGATAATACATATTTTAACTCGTTCATGATCTTCGTATTCAATTTAACAACTCCTTACTCTCTTTGATCTGTTTCCTCAGACGTACTCCTTTTAGCATAATAAAAAGGAGTCACTTAATCTAAAAATCAAGTTTATTCCTCATAATATTAGCATACCAGGATGCTATTTCCATTAATAATCTTATAGTATCAAGCTTTTAATCAAATATCTTTTTCATCAATACTACACACTTAACATGTAATCTTTAGGTAATTGGTCATCTCAAACCAACTCATATAAACGCTATTTTATCAATGTTGTTTAACTGTCGCTTCAATTGTTTATTAAAGTTTAAGAATAATTAGGCTATTTAATTGAGTGCTGGAAGTGTTGAATCACATCTTTGTGCATTAGCATGAGCTAAGACTCTTCCAACAGAAGTAATATTAAAAGCAGATGGTATAGAATCCCACCAGTTTCTTAATGCCTTAAGACTCTCATATGAATCCCATAATTCAAGAAATCGATCAATATTTTCTTCTTTAAGATTACTATCATCTTCATAAAAATTATATATATCTCTTAATGCTTGTTTTTGTTCATCAGTATATTTAGTTCGAAATAAAAATTGTCCATTATTGTCAAAATGATTAATTAACATATCATCCAGATTATCAATATTAAATATTTTTAATCTAACATAGTCTTGTCTTAATTCATGTTCAGTCAAAATATCTCTCGGTATATTAAGCTCATTAATTATTTTAATTGCGTTTTGATAATTTTCAGAATCTTTTAATATTCCAACTTCTATATACCCGGAAAACCTAGTAGAATATAGTTCTCTACTATTTTTCAAACTGCCAATTTGACTTGTTCGTAATGCATCTAAAATATCCAATTGTTCTAACCATAAATTACCCGTAGGTAACTTATCATAAATAACTCTTTCAAATAAATCTGATAAAACAGTTAAACCTTCGGTTATTTTTCCTGAAACAGGAATAAAATTAAAGGCGCAATGAGCAACGGTTAAACCTAATAGGGCTTCATCTGAAATTTCATCCACTATTTGGAGTGCTCTATTAATTCCTGTCCTTGTATTACGATCGTCATCTGAATTAATTCTATGAAGAATCAATTCAGATAGAAGCTCATAATCTGCAACACGTTCAGTTGAAGTCGCAGTTTTTTGGGCTTCTACTAATAACATTTGAATACTTGGATTTTTTATACCCTCCAACAAATTTTCCCTTACTAATTTTGGAATTAAATCGTTTGTAAAATGTTCAATTCTCTCGCTTGCAAGTTCTTGAGCTTCTCTCGAATAATTTTGAATAATTTCTGGTACTTTCTCATCAATTATTTCTCTTGCCCTTTTTTCATCAATACAGCTGTAATAGTTGACTGTTTCTGCCTGAATTTGTTGTGAGTTATCCCCTGCTTCTTGTCTTTGCTTCTCAAACATTTTTTTGTCTCCCTACTTGTTTCTGTATCGATTCATCTCCTGCTTTTTGAGTTTGATGCAACACAGACTTATTATCGACTTCACTACTGTGATGAAAATCTTTTAATATTTGCTCGCCTTCTTGATATTGATCAGATCTCTCTCCTGCATATTGCTTTTGAACATTCTTATTCCTTTGTTTTCCAACACGATATCCAATAACTCCACCACCTATTGCTCCTATGAATAAACTGATTAACTCAGTACCTAAGCCATCAAAGAACCAACTTATCCATTCATTCACTCTCATCACCTCTGTGTTTATTTTTCTTATTATTTATCAGTTAAACTACTAAACTTACGTCTTTTTCGAACTATCTTATCACCATCTCTAACCACATTACTCCGTCTCTACTTCTCCTCTTGAACTTCGTCAAATATGTATTCAGTAATAATAGCTGAGTGGTTGTCATTTGAAACGTAACTTCCTTCTTCATCATTATCCTTAAACAAATGAACCTTGCCGATATACTTCTCATTACTCAACACGGTTTCCAATGCTCGTTTTGACCACGTTGCTTTTCCTCGTGGTGACGGAATTTGACGTTCTTCGAGTAATTTGATCAGGCCAACTATGCTATAGCCTTCAAGATACCAATCAAAAATCTGTCGAACTACTGCAGCTTGTTCTTCATTGATAACTAAATAGCCTTCTTCATCATGATCATAGCCATAACACTTACGATGATAGAGTTTTGACGTACTATCCATAGCTCGGTGCCGATGCCCCATCTTAATATTTTTACTACGAGATGCATTATCGGCTTGAGCCACGGATTCATAAATAGAAATAATCAGCTCTCCATCATCTTTAAAAGTATCTATGTTTTCTTGATCAAAAATAAGCTGAACCTTATGCTCCTTAAATAGTCTAATAGCCTCTATTGCTTCAACCGTATCTCGACAAAAGCGACTCACACTCTTAGTAATAACTAGATTCACCTTTTTATTCTTATAGTCATCAATTATACGACTGTATTCTTATCGCTTAGCATTTTCTTAGCTGAAGCTACATCAATATAAATATCCACTAATAGCCAATCTTCTACAGAGGAAACCTTTTGAGTTAAAGCAGAAACTTGTTCAGCCAAACTGCGTAATTGTTCTATGGTATTTGAACTAACTCATGCATAAATTGCTACTCGTTTCTGTCTTGTTTGACGCTTTGGAGGTATGTAGTAAACATTGTCCTTAAAATTCATTGGTTACCTCACTTTCTATGATTACATCAAAAAGCATAATTAGACTAATAAACTATAAGAAACATCTTGATAATAAGTAGGCTATATTGTATAAAATAATTCCAATTTTTCTACAATATAACGTTGACCAGTTTCCCCATACTAAACATTATTATCAAGCAATAAAACCTATTCCTACCAACTTTTCATCTTCATTATACTAAAAAATCAGCTTCCTGAATATGACTCACACATTCAAAAAGCTGATATAACAACATTTTACTCTTCGCTATCCGATATTACGATCAATATCTTTGAGACTGTATTCTTCTAGCAGTAGTAGGAAGCTCTGCTCCTTCCGTCGCAGACCGACTGCGCGTCTAAACTTAGTCTTCGCTTGCGCTCGACTTCGTTAAGACAGCGCATGTCTCCACATGTATCGAGTATAAGGAATGGATTGAATTTAGTATGTTGGGTAAATAGTATAGTTTGAAAATCATCTAATTTCAGCTCGTGTTAGAGGATAATACATATGTGACAAAAAAGATAAAAAAATACAATAATGCCCCAACAGCCCGACGTTACGGAACAAGTCGTCAAAACGTAAAACGTTGGTGAAATCGTTATGATAGTAGCTGGGACAGCTTACGTCCTTTAAGTTGTCGGCCACATTCTCATTCAAGACAACACACGGATGATGAATTACATCTCATCAAGCGTACTAATCAAAGCTATGGACATGAGGGGCTCGCTGAAGTGTATGTTCAATGTTAGCGGAAAGGTTACCAACGGACGTATGAATCCATGTGTAAAAAATTCGCCAACAAGGGTGGAATAAAGTCACTGAAATTCAACAACGACGCTCCCCTAAATCACGGTGAAAACCAGATATTGTCACTTATCCCGGTCAAAATGTTCAAATCGATATAAAATACGTCCCACAAAGTTGTATTGGTTTTGATAGTAAAGGCAAGCGCTACTATCAGATAACCGCTCTAGATGAATATAGTCGAAGACGCGTATGTAAGATTGTGGATGAAAAAAGCGTCACAAATACAGCGACATTTTTATTAACACTAGAAGAGGAAATGGGTTTTAACATAACCACAGTTCAAACGGATAATGGATCAGAATTTACGAATGAGATGCTTAATACGAATAATAAAAGTATCTTTGAACAGATATTAGATTACAAAGGGATAAAGTATCAACGTACACGCCCTTATTCTCCGTGGCAGAATGGCAAGGTAGAACGAAATCATCGTGAGAATAGTAAATGGTATGAGAAACAAGTATTTGCATCGGAGAAACACTTGATAAAGAGCCATCAAAGGTATGTGAGCCGTGGAAATAATATACATTGGAAACAGTTAAAGTTTATGAGTCCCAACGAAATGATAGAGGCATATTTTTCTAACAGTGTTGCTTAGTCGTCGCAAAGTCTATCTCATCTTATCACTGAGTCAAGGTACGCTGACGCTTTGCTCCTTGACACAGTGATTAACGATGAGATTCAGAATATTTACGACTAAGGAAACACCAGAAATTAACCTGCTTGTGTCACATATGTTTGACAACTCTAGATTTATAGTTTTTGAATTAAAAAATACCCCTTGATTGTATCGTCAATTATCGATATCATTCAAGGGGTGAATAGGAAAAATAGTTTATAAATTCTTTACATTCAAAGCTCTAAAAGCATTTAATACTGCAATGATAGTTACACCTACATCTGCAAATATAGCTGTCCACATAGTAGCTATTCCAAAAGCACTCAAAATAAGAACAATTATTTTTATTCCAATTGCAAATACTATGTTTTGATGTGCAATTTTTAGTGTCTTTTTAGAAATCTTCATCGCAGTAGCAATTTTCGATGGCTCATCAGTCATAATCACAACATCAGCAGCTTCAATGGCCGCATCAGAACCTAAACCACCCATTGCTATTCCAATGTCTGCACGAGCTAATACAGGTGCATCATTGATTCCGTCTCCAACAAAGGCAAGTTTACCTTTTTTAGATTTTTGCGAAAATAATTCTTCTAGTTTTTCAACTTTGTCTGCTGGCAACAGTTCTGCATAAACCTTATCAAGACCAAGCTCTTTAGCAACTTTTGAACCAATACTTTTATTATCACCTGTCAACATAACTGTTTGTTTAATATTAGCTGCCTTAAGTTCCTTGATTGCTTGTGCTGAATCTTCCTTTACCTCATCGGAAATTACAATGTAACCTGTATACTTGTTATTAACAGCAACATGTACAACAGTACCGATCAGCTCTCCCTTGAAATAAGGGATATCCATCTTTTTCATAAGTTTGATATTTCCTGCCATAACCTTTTTGCCATCTACTGTTGCAATAACACCATGACCTGATATCTCTTCTACATCTGAAATACGTCCATTGTCTATTTCTTTGCTATATGCACGTTTCAGTGAAAGTGAAATCGGATGATTGGAATAGCTTTCCGCATGTGCAGTTAATTCTAGTAGCTCTTCTTTGGAAACTCCTTCTGGATGAATTTCCTGTACATTAAATACACCTTTCGTTAGTGTTCCAGTTTTATCAAAAACAACAATTTCAGTTTCTGCTAATGCCTCTAAATAATTACTACCCTTGACTAAAACACCTTTTTTTGAGGCTCCACCTATTCCACCGAAGAAACTCAAAGGAATTGAAATAACTAAAGCACACGGACAGGATACCACAAGGAATGCTAGTGCTCTATATATCCAATCACTAAAAGTCGCCCTGTCTATAACAAGAGGCGGTATAATAGCTAGAAAAACTGCAATTATAACCACAACCGGTGTATAATATCTCGCAAACTTCGTAATAAATTGTTCTGAATTGGATTTTTTACTACTTGCATTTTCAACTAAATCAAGAATTTTACTTACAGTAGATTCTCCAAATTCCTTGGTAACCTCTGCTTTAATAACCCCATTAATGTTGATGCACCCACTTAGGATATCACTTCCAACTTCTACTTCACGAGGAACAGATTCGCCTGTTAGTGCCGATGTATCAATCATTGAACTTCCCTCAATTACCTTGCCATCAAGAGGAATTTTTTCTCCTGCTTTAATTACAATAACATCTCCAATTTGTACTTCATCTGGGTCAACCTTGACAAGTTCATCACCTTTTTTAACATTTGCATAATCTGGTCGAATATCCATAAGGCTTGCAATTGACTTTCTCGACTTGCCAACTGCATAGCTTTGAAACAGTTCTCCAACTTGATAAAACAGCATAACTGCAACACCTTCAGGATACTCACCAATAAAAAATGCACCAATTGTTGCAATACTCATTAAAAAGTTTTCATCGAAAACTTGGCCTTTAAAAATATTTTTTACAGCTCTTTTTACAACATCTCCACCTACAATAATGTAACTTATTATAAAGAGAGCAATCTGTAACCATTCGTTATTTAAATTAAGCAATACTGCTGTAGCTAACACGGCTGCACCAATAATTATTCGCCATAGTCGTTTTTTCATACTAAATCGCCTCCTTTAAGCCTTTTTCATAGTTGTATCGGGTTCGATTTTTTTAACTATTTTTTCGGCCTCTGCTATTATTGTTGGCATTTTTTCATCCTCACCATCAATAGCGAGTTTTGTGGTCATAAAGTTAACAGTAGCTTCTTTCACTCCATCAAGCTCATTAATAGCCTTTTCCATTTTTGCCGCGCAATTTGCACAATCTAAACCTTCAAGTATAAATTTCTTTTTCATTATTAAATCCTCCTAAATATTATTTGTAATTTTATTTTGAATACTACAAGTCTTTTTCAAATTTTCTTGAAGCATTGCTCATTTGAAATGAAGACTTAAATATATGCCCAAATATCTTCAAAAAATATTCTATTCTACCGCATTACTACTTCTCGTTGATATGAATTAGACCTTGGTCAAATATTTCTCTTACATGATCATCAACTAATGAATAATATACTGCTTTGCCTTCTTTTCTGTTTTTCACTAAATTAGCTTGTTTTAAGACTCTCAGCTGATGGGAAATTGCTGATTGTGTCATGTTAAGTAATACAGCGATATCACAAACACACATTTCAGCTTCATTTAAAGTCCATAATATCCTGATTCGTGTTGGATCTCCAAATACTTTAAATAATTCTGCTAGATCATAAAGGCTTTCTTCTTGAGGCATTTTATCTCTAACTTGATTTACAATATCCTCATGAATTACATTGCAGTCACATCTTTCAATTGAATTAGATTTTTTAGTCATATTATCACCTCTTTTTAAATTATTTCATCTGAACGATTGAACAAATATTTATACGTTGTATATTTATTTTATTATTGTTTTTCTCTTGTGTCAATAGTTATATGAGCATTTATTCAAGTGTTTTTTATATTATTTAAAATATCTCAAAAACATCTACTAAGACATTAGTACCAAGCTTTCTCGGTATCCTGTTCCATACATATCCTTTAAACAAATCCTTAAAAATAAAGACTTCTTCTTGATATGCTCCCCCTAAAGTAGACACTAAAAAAAGTAAACTACTTTAGGGGGAGGTTTTTTGCGTTCAAATAGAAAACACACTTTAACAGAGTTAGCTAACTATATTCATCTCTATGATGCTGGTCATTCTTATAAGAAACTTTGCGAAAATTATGGACTTTTGTTAGGTGGTTCGAGTTTTAACCAATACTATCTTAAGTTTTTAGAACATGATATGGCGGGACTGGAATTCTCTAGAAGAAACAACACCTATACTCAAGCATTTAAAGAAAGCGTGGTGAAAGAATGCCTTCAAACAGATAGTTCCATTAAAGAGCTTGCCAGAAAGTATCATATACCGAGTCATTCCACTGTTAAAGATTGGATTATCAAGTATACTGAAGGTGAACAAATAAAGAACTATCGTCCTAAACCCGAGGTGTATATCATGAAAGGACAAAAGAAAACACATCAAGAAAAGATTGCCATAGTCAAAGACATTCTAGAAACTGGAATGTCTTATAAGGAGACAGCGGCTAAACATCAAGTTTCTTACAATAATATCTATTTCTGGGTTCAAAAATATCAACAATTTGGACCGGATGGTTTAACGGATGGTCGGGGACGAAGAAAACCTGATACCATACAAACCGAAGAGGAAAAGTTACGCACAGAAAACGCCGCCCTCAAGGCCCGTAATGAGTATTTAGAGACAGAGAATGCTGCCTTAAAAAAATTGAAAGAAGTGGGAAGAGAGTTGATGTTCACAAAATCAGATACCAAGCAGAATACAAGACGATTGAGAAACTTAATCAAGAAGGCCACAAAATAGAGGTATTATGTGAGGTGCTTGGTCAGCCGATCAGCTTGTTATAAGTGGCTCAAGCAACAATCCAGTCAGACAGAACAACGCTTAGAAAAGCTGATGGAACTCGTTCAAGAAGCTTATGACAAATATGAAGGCATCTATGGGTATCGTCGCATCACGATTTACCTTAACTACTTTCGACAAGCACAGGTTAATCTTAAGTGTGTCTACCGTTTGATGAAACAAATGGGACTCAAGGCAGTCATTCGACGTCAACGTTACCGCTATAAAAATCATTCTCCTCAACATATCGCAGAGAATGTGTTAAATCGTGAATTTAATAAGGATTATCAAGCGATGCAGGTTCTGTTAACAGATATCACTGAATTTAAGTACGGAGATAACCGTAAAGCTTATCTCAGTGTAATTCTCGATTATGGCACGAGACAGATCGTTGCCTATAAGTTATCGAAGCGGAACGATACTCAATTAGTTAAGGATATAGTCGTTCAGGTTGAAAAGGACCTGATTCCAGGGGAAACTTTAATTCATAGCGATAGAGGGTTTCAATACACTTCTCACTTCTTTTAAAGATTTATCAATGACAAACAGTTGATTCACAGTATGTCACATGTAGGTAAATGCATTGATAATGGTCCGATGGAGAATTTTTGGAGCATCATCAAAGTTGAGATGTACTCTTTAAGGAATTATGAAACGTTTGAGCAATTAGAAAAAGATATCAGACGCTATATCAAGTTTTATAATATAGAGCGGGGCACACTCGATATGGGGTTACGAATCCCTGCATAATAAAACCATGCATCAAACCAATGACGCATGGTACAATATTTTGGGTTCTATAATAAATGTACCGACCCCCAAAAGTTAGACCAAAAATCTAACTATTGTGGAGGCGGTACAATTTCCTTTAATAGGTCTGAAATACAAAAATAGACTATTAACTTGTGATTAGGGATATGAAATAATTAATCGTTCCATTTTCAATCAATATATAAAATCCGAGTCCAATAAACACGACTGGTACAATTATTTTTTCGTACTTTTCTACGATTTCTCCGATAGTAGAAATTGAAGCGAGACTTTGAGATAATTTGCATAGAATCAAAATCCCGAACGCAAATATTACTAAACTTATACAAACCTCGATCAAACTCTTTCCTATAAAAAAGGGGATATAAATTCCTAAATTATCTCCACCCATTGCCACTGTTAAACTTGTAAATGCTAAGATTTTTGATCCCTTTCCGGTAATTTTCCCCTCGATGTCTTCTTCATCAATATCTTCATCCACAAAAATTGCTCTTATACCAAGACCTAGTGGGATTAGACCAAGGAGCCCGATAATCCAATCTTGTGGAATAAAATTTAAAAAGTAAGCGACAATAAGACTAACCAGCACAAGCAATCCTGTACCTAAATACTGTCCTGTATAAATTGATTTCAAGCCTTCCTTGCCTTGACTAGCGAATAAAATAGTCAAAACAACTAAGTAATCAATTGATGTAGACACAAAAACTAATAAAGCGGATACTATTGTTTCCATTATTTCTCCTTTCAAAATATTTAATTTTTATAGCCAATCAAAAATTGACTGCACACACATTCTGCCTTGGCCGTTGCCAATGGATATATTTGAAGAAATAATTTCACAATTTTCCCACCTTTCCTTTAAAAATTGCTTAAAATTTACTAAAATTACCAGAATATGTCAAGTATGCTCATAGATATCCACGCAAACTATGAAGATTGAAAATATATACGATTAGATAGAACAAACATTATTCATTTAATATTGAATCTTCTTATTCACTATTTTCAAAGCTACGTAGTCTTTTAATAAAAAATTAGTCAGATAATTATCTAGTTCAAACTTCATAAACTTATTAATTTCAAGCTATTTCGAACCCTTATACATCTATTCCATTGGCCGTAGAATTCTCAATCAGTCTTCTTTTCACTTTTATCTTATCATCTATCACCTTTTCTTACATTGATATTTCAAGCTTTATAGTTATTGTGTGAAGATTTCTCCTATAACCTTTATATAAAGACAAATTTTAAATTTATTACTATATAATCTTCGAAACTTGCACAATAACCAATTTACATAAAATCACTTTTTAATTTTAGTCCTTGATTTTTAACACCATCTCAAAGTTTTAGCCCATTAAATCCATTGGATAAAAGTACAGAATAAAAATCGGTTGTAAACCTTACATGGTCACTAATTTTTAAACAATAGGCCCTATATTCTTGTGAAAAAATTCTCCAGATTTTTCTTAATAAGATGAATCAATTGCACAACTTTCATTTAAATAAATCTACAAATTTTGAGTAAAGTTCCTGAAGTGAATTAAACAAACTACCACGAAAAATGAAAGGTAGAATTTGTGAAATTTATGACTATATATTTAGCCAAACAATAAATTCAAAAAAGGTATCATCATATTTATCATATTATTAAAAATAAGGAATTAAAAAAGCGATAAATGTAAATCAATGATAACCTTATAAATCGTACTGGGAAGAAATTGGAAAACAAACGCAATAATCGTTGCTTACATTTATTAAAAAGACTTGACAAGATAAGTTTACAAGAGTAAACTTATTATAACGATCAAGTCTACAATTGTAAACGGAAAGGAGGGGAAGAAAATGGATGCAATAGTAAATAATACTCATATCACAGATGCTGAATGGGAAGTCATGCGTGTAGTTTGGGCAAATGATCGAGTAACTAGTAAAAAAGTCATCTCCGTATTGAAAGAAAAAATGGACTGGACACAATCCACTATCAAAACGATCTTAGGTCGATTAGTTGAAAAAGGCGTACTAAATACAGATCAAGAAGGTAGAAAGTTTATTTACACTGCAAATATTGAAGAAAAAGAAGCTGTAAGGGATTATGCAGAGGATATTTTTAACCGTATTTGCAATAAGAAAGTCGGAAATGTAATAGGAAGCATCATTGAAGATCATGTTTTAAGCTTCGATGATATAGATCGACTAGAAAAAATATTAGAGATGAAAAAATCTTTCGCAGTAGAAGAAGTGGATTGCAATTGTCCAGAAGGACAATGCGAATGTCATTTACATCATCATTAAGAATAAGGAAGAATTTAAAATGAACAATAACAACAAACATTCATCCCACAGTCACCATAATCATGGCGACATGGATCATTCAAAACATGAGCACGTAAGCACGGAAGAACATGGAGACCATAAGGGTCAACATTACGACCATCATGCCCACCATGACCACAGTGGACACGGAGGGCATGAGCATCATCATCACGGTAACTTTAAGGAACTATTCTTAAAGTCATTACCACTAGGAATCATTATTATGCTCTTATCCCCTATGGCTGGGTTTGACCTACCATTCCAGTTTACTTTTCCATATTCTGATATTGTAGTAGCTATTTTATCTACTATATTAATTATTTATGGTGGACGTCCATTCTATCAAGGGGCAGTTGACGAATTAAAACAAAAAGAACCTGGAATGATGGCTCTCGTTTCTTTAGGTTTAAGTGTTTCATATTTATATAGTATTTATACTGTAATAGCAAGCTATGTAACAGGTGAACAAATTATGGACTTTTTCTTTGAATTTGCTTCATTACTATTAATCATGTTATTAGGTCACTGGATTGAGATGAAAGCTATTGGAGAAGCAGGAGACGCACAAGCAGAATTGGCTAAATTAGTGCCGAAAGATGCTCATGTAGTATTAGATGACGATTCAATAGAAACACGACCAGTTGCTGACTTAAAGGTAGGTGATTTAATTCGTGTTCAAGCCGGAGAAAATGTGCCAGCAGATGGAACTATCGAGCGTGGAGAATCACGTTTAAATGAAGCTCTTTTGACTGGAGAATCTAAATCAATTAAAAAAGGTCCTGGCGATGAAGTGATCGGGGGCTT
>NZ_AENN01000019.1:0-3241 GCF_000183205.1 Eremococcus coleocola ACS-139-V-Col8
AAAGTGTACCCTGCATGGCGACGACCTACTCTCACAGGATCAAGTCCCACTACCATCGGCGCTAAGAAGCTTAACTACTGTGTTCGGCATGGGAACAGGTGTGCCCTTCTTGCCTTTATCACCACACAGTGCACTTTATGTCTCTTTGAATGACCTTGGTCACTCAAAACTGAATACCTCATCTCAACCTTAAAATTGTTCTTTGTGGTTAAGTCCTCGACCGATTAGTATTCGTCCGCTCCATACATTACTGTACTTCCACTCCGAACCTATCTACCTGATCGTCTTTCAGGGGTCTTACTTCTTACGAATGGGAAATCTCATCTCGAAGGTGGCTTCGCGCTTAGATGCTTTCAGCGCTTATCCTTCCCGCACATAGCTACCCAGCGATGCTCCTGGCGGAACAACTGGTACACCAGCGGTGCGTCCATCCCGGTCCTCTCGTACTAAGGATAGCTCTTCTCAAATTTCCTACGCCCGCGACGGATAGGGACCGAACTGTCTCACGACGTTCTGAACCCAGCTCGCGTACCGCTTTAATGGGCGAACAGCCCAACCCTTGGGACCGACTTCAGCCCCAGGATGCGATGAGCCGACATCGAGGTGCCAAACCTCCCCGTCGATGTGAACTCTTGGGGGAGATAAGCCTGTTATCCCCAGGGTAGCTTTTATCCGTTGAGCGATGGCCCTTCCATACGGTACCACCGGATCACTAAGCCCGACTTTCGTCCCTGCTCGACTTGTGGGTCTCGCAGTCAAGCTCCCTTCTGCCTTTGCACTCTGCGAATGATTTCCAACCATTCTGAGGGAACCTTTGGGCGCCTCCGTTACTCTTTAGGAGGCGACCGCCCCAGTCAAACTGCCCACCTGACACTGTCTCCCGTGGTCTACACGCGGGTTAGAGCGTTCCTGTCACAAGGGTAGTATCCCACCAGCGCCTCCTCGTAGACTGACGTCCACGATTCTTTGGCTCCTACCTATCCTGTACATGCCACACAAACACTCAATATCAAGCTACAGTAAAGCTCCATGGGGTCTTTCCGTCCTGTCGCGGGTAACCGGCATCTTCACCGGTACTATAATTTCACCGAGTCTCTCGTTGAGACAGTGCCCAAATCGTTACGCCTTTCGTGCGGGTCAGAACTTACCTGACAAGGAATTTCGCTACCTTAGGACCGTTATAGTTACGGCCGCCGTTTACTGGGGCTTCAATTCGTACCTTCGCTTGCGCTAAGCACTCCTCTTAACCTTCCAGCACCGGGCAGGCGTCACCCCCTATACGTCACCTTTCGGTTTGGCAGAGAGCTGTGTTTTTGATAAACAGTCGCTTGGGCCTATTCACTGCGGCTGAAGTTGCCTTCAGCACCCCTTCTCCCGAAGTTACGGGGTCATTTTGCCGAGTTCCTTAACGAGAGTTCTCTCGCTCACCTGAGTGTTCTCCACTTGAAGACCTGTGTCGGTTTGCGGTACGGGTTACAATACATTCACTAGAAGCTTTTCTCGACAGTTTGATCGCCTACCTTCGCTACTCTAATTTCGCTCCAGGTCACACCTCAATGTTAAAGGTAAAAGCATTTGACTCTTACCACACCTTAGTGCTTCTACATCCATCCATCCGGATGCGTAGGTTAACCTCCTGTGTCCCTCCATCGCTCAAACATGTATTGTAAGTACAGGAATCTCTACCTGTTGTCCATCGCCTAGACCTGTCGGCTTCAGCTTAGGTCCCGACTAACCCTGGGCGGACGAGCCTTCCCCAGGAAACCTTCTTCTATCGGTGGACGGGATTCTCACCCGTCTTGCGCTACTCATACCGGCATTCTCACTTCTATACGCTCCACCACTCCTTACGGTATGGCTTCTCCGCCTATAGAACGCTCTCCTACCATCCTTACGGATCCACAGCTTCGGTGTATTGTTTAGCCCCGGTACATTTTCGGCGCAGGGTCACTCGACTAGTGAGCTATTACGCACTCTTTCAAGGATGGCTGCTTCTAAGCCAACCTCCTAGTTGTCTGGGCAACCCCACATCCTTTTCCACTGAACAATAACTTAGGGACCTTAGCTGGTGGTCTGGGCTGTTTCCCTTTCGACTACGGATCTTATCACTCGCAGTCTGACTCCCAAAGATACATGATGGCATTCGGAGTTTATCTGAATTTGGTAACCCTGAAGGGCCCCGCGTTCAAACAGTGCTCTACCTCCATCACGCTCACTTTGAGGCTATACCTAAATATATTTCGGAGAGAACCAGCTATCTCCAAGTTCGATTGGAATTTCTCCGCTACCCACAAGTCATCCAAACACTTTTCAACGTGTCCTGGTTCGGTCCTCCAGTGTGTCTTACCACACCTTCAACCTGCTCATGGGTAGGTCACTTGGTTTCGGGTCGATAACACCTGACTGTCGCCCTATTCAGACCCGCTTTCGCTACGGCTCCGTTTCTTCAACTTAACCTTGCCAACTATCATCACTCGCCGGTCCATTCTACAAAAGGTACGCCATCACCCCTTAACGGGCTCTGACTACTTGTAAGCACACGGTTTCAGGTACTCTTTCACTCCCCTCCCGGGGTGCTTTTCACCTTTCCCTCACGGTACTGGTTCACTATCGGTCACTAGGGAGTATTTAGCCTTACCAGATGGTCCTGGTGGATTCCGACGGAATTCCACGTGCTCCGCCGTACTCAGGATACTCCGTTCGTGTCGTTCGATTTCGTATACAGGGGTCTCACCTTCTCTGCCGCACTTTCCCACGTGCTTCTACTATCGATTGACAATCAAACTATGGAGTCCTACAACCCCATGGTGCATGCACCATGGTTTGGGCTCTTCCCTGTTCGCTCGCCGCTACTTAGGGAATCGATTTTTCTTTCTCTTCCTGCAGGTACTTAGATGTTTCAGTTCTCTGCGTTTACCTCGCTTACGCGTGACAGTCATTAACTGCCGGGTTCCCCCATTCGGATATCTCTGGATCTCAGCTTACTTACAGCTCCCCAAAGCATTTCGGTGTTCGTCCCGTCCTTCATCGGCTCCTAGTGCCAAGGCATTCACCGTGCGCCCTTTATTGCTTAACCACAATTTTTGCGCTAATTTTTACTTACATTTTTCATCTCGCATCTGTAAACAGATACGGACTCGGTCAATTTCTCGGTTGATTATATCATCATTTGATATGATCGTATTTCTAATCGTTCGCATCGAACAATTAGAAATGAGGTATTCAGTTTTCAATGATCAAA
>NZ_AENN01000018.1:0-97877 GCF_000183205.1 Eremococcus coleocola ACS-139-V-Col8
TTCTTTTTTTTTGTGGTCATTAAACCTATAAGAATAAAGGAGGGTAGTTGGTTGTTTGAATATTTTCAGAATAGCTAAGTTATATTAATTAAAGATTAAAAAAGTTAAAATTGAATTACTATCACAAAATGATATAAAAAAATATTTTTTAAAAACTAAATTTATTAAAAAAGTGAATAAAATTAACTTATATTAGGCTATCCTTAAAAGGATAGCTTAATTATACTATAAGTAAATTTAATAGTATTATCATAAATAATATCTTGATACTTTTTTTATAATTGTATATGATTATTGGTGTAAGCGCTGACAAAATCATGATTGATTTAAGGGCCATTAGATCAATTAAATAATCTAGAGAAGGAAGGTTAAACTATATGCCTGAATTTGTTACCAAGCGTCGATTTGATAATCCACTATTAAATGGTTTCATGTTATTTTTATTTATGATTATTTATGCCAGTATTGCTTGGATTATTTTTTCTCAATTCTTTAATTTAATTATTACACTGATTGCAGGGTCTGCCTTAGACGCCTTACCCCATGAAATTTCCCATAAATATCGTGAAGTTTTTGTAGAAGGGGCCTTCTTCTGGTTGGCGATTACGCCGTGGATTTGGATGGCCTTAAACCTGGGAAATCCGAATAAATATGACAAGGGTTACAAGCAACCCATGGTTGGGATTATTTACGTCGGCAAGGCATTTCTTTGGGGATTGATTGGTTTCTTATTCTCATGCCTTTTATTAGGAATTTTCTGGAAACCTTTTAATTTAGCTTATATCTTTAATCCACAAACGGAAGAACAAGCGATGATTGCGATTAAGGGCCTAACGGCATCCAACTTCTTTGCTTTAGCTTCAATCTTAGGTCAAATTTTATCCGTATCTTTATTCGGTAAGTGGCCAGCCCAATTATTTACCAATGAACCTAAGGCGATTAACTTTATTAACTGGTCCCTATCGCTAGCATTAGCAATTTTAATTTGGGCAGCCATTATGATTCCTGGTTTCTTGGATCCTTTAGCTTTTAATGGCATTGAGATTACCGCTAACCCATGGGGTTCTTGGGTAGGAACGAATGCTTGGTTCCAAGCCTTTATCTTCTTATTCTTGATGCCAGCAGAAGGTTTTGCGGGTTATCCACAACGTTTGGTGACACGTAAACAACCTTGGTCTGGTTTAGTAGGGTTAGCGATTGCTATTGGCGGTGCCTTCCTCTTAAGAGGAGCAGCAAATGTCTTATTAGGCGGTATTGCAGAAGCGTCAGGCCTTGCGCTTGATGTTGTGGTGGCAGCCTTTTTCTTATCCTGGATTAACGTGATGTTGACTTGGCACCAATACTTCGAAGACTATCCAAGCCTTGAACAAGCAGGTGGCAATGAAGGAAAACGGATCTTGACTCAGTTAGCCATTGTCCTAGTCTTAGGTACAATCTGGGGTCTTGCTTGGCCATTTGTTTATAAATATTTACCAATTGCTGGTAATGATTTAGGCTTGGGTCATCCAGTTTTAGGTCCGGTTGCGGGTCAATTTGTCTACATGGTTCCAATGTTATATTCAGCTACTGGTTTTGATAGATGGCCAATTAATCAAAATGTGCCAAAGGTTTAAAAACATATAGATTAAACCAAAGAATGGGAGCTAGACAAAGTGTCTGCTTCCTTTTTTAAAGGACGATTTTTAGCTTTAGTAACCTATATTTTTATAATCAAAAACCGTTTAGAACATTTTTTGTTCTAAACGGTTTTTACTTAAAGCTTTGCTTTAGATGGTTTGTTTATTAGATTATGAATTAGTGTAAGTATTCGAAGATACCAGCAGCACCCATACCATGGCCGATACACATTGATACCATACCATATTTAGAGTCAGGGCGGCGTTCCATTTCAGACAAGAGGCGGGCAGTTAGGATCGTACCAGTTGCTCCTAAGGGGTGACCAAGGGCGATGGCGCCACCATTTACGTTGGTGATATCAGTATTAATACCTAATTGACGGATAGAGGCAACGGCTTGGGCCGCGAAGGCTTCATTTAATTCAATTAAGTCAATATCTTCTAATTTCATATCTGTTAATTCTAAAACTTCAGGAATAGCATAAGCAGGCCCAATCCCCATGATGGATGGGTCTACACCAACTGCTTTGAAACCGATGAACTTAGCAATTGGTTTTACGCCAAGTTTTTCGACCATACGGCCAGACATTACCACTACGAAACCAGCTCCATCAGAAATTTGAGATGCGTTTCCGGCAGTTACCCCACCATCTTTTTTAAAGATGGTTCTTAACTTGCTGAGGCTTTCTACAGAAGAACCTGGACGGATACCTTCATCTTGGTCGAAAATAAATTCTTCCACTTCAATTGAGCCATCTTCTTTATAAACAGGACGTTGGGCGTGAACCGGTACAATTTCGCGTTCGAATTTGCCGGCTTCTTGTGCTTCATGGGCGCGGCGATGGCTTTCAGCGGCAAAAGCATTTTGGTCTTCAGCGGAAATGTTGTATTGAGCCGCAACGTTTTCGGCAGTCACACCCATTGGGTCGCCTAGGCTTGGACCATTGTCTTGAAGGTAGGGGTTATTAGTCATTTCGCTACCACCTAAAGGTGTAGTAGACATTAATTCAACCCCTCCAGCAGCGATAATGTCGCCTTGGCCGGCCATAATTTGGTTGGCAGCTAAGGCAATCGTTTGTAGACCAGAAGAACACCAACGGTTTACAGTTTGACCGGCAACTTTTAAGTCTAAGCCAGCTCTTAAAGCAATCGTCCGGGCGATATTGTGACCTTGAATCCCTTCAGGGAAGGCACAACCCACGATAAGGTCTTCAACCATTTCTGGTTTGAAGTCACCGCCTACGCGGTCTAAGACACCTTCTAAAACTTCAGCAGCAACATCATCAGGACGTGAATAATATAAAGAACCTTTTTTACTTCCTTTTCCTACAGCAGAACGGCCGTAAGCAACAATATATGCATCTTGCATGTAATAATCTCCTCTCAGTTGACCAGGTATTCTTAGTTTCTTAATGGTTTTTTAGTCTTAAGCATGTGTTGGATACGCTCAGATGTCTTTACATTCTTAGTTAAGGCGATGAAACCTTCTCTTTCCAAGCTTTGTAAGTAACGTTGGTTAACCACAGTGTTTAATGGAACGTCCCCACCAGCTAAGACCTTACCAGCTGAGGTTGCAATCGTTGCGTCATAGTCAGAGGCAAAGTTGCCAGAGGTTAAGGTTTGGATATCTGCCTTAGCGATGGCAAAGTAGTTAGAGCCTTCCACCGCATATTCTGCCACTGGTTTTGGTACATAGTTATAGCTAGCTTCTAGGTCAGCCTTCTTTAAAGCGGCTTCTAGAATCAGCTCATCGTTAGCAATAATCATATCGGTATCGCGGAGAATGCCCATGGCTTTAGCGTCGTATGCATTTTTAGAAACTTTAGCATTAATTACATTATTAAAGGCTTTTTGTAAGTCTTTAATTTCTTGACTCCGTTCATTATTCTTAAGATACACACGTTCAGCTAGTTCAGCTAAGCCACCGCCAGCTGGAATAACACCCACGCCCATTTCAACTAAACCAAGATAAGATTCAGCCGCAGCCACAACGAATGGGGAATAAAGAACTAACTCACAACCGCCACCTAGGGCCATCCCCCGCATAGCGGTCACCACTGGTTTATTGGCATGTTTCATGGCTAGCACGCCTTCATGTAATTGGTCAATCATGTCGCCAATTTCAGAATCTTGTTTGCCTTGGTTAATCATATCATGGATTTGATCTAAGTTAGCACCAAGGGAGAAGTTTTTACCTTCAGAATAGATCACCATACCTCGGTAGGCTTCGTTTTCTAAGGTAGCTACCGCTTCTTTAATATCGCCACATAATTCTTGGGTAATGGTGTTGTTTGGCGTTCTTAAGACAAAAATTAAGAGTCTATTGTCGGCTTCATATAAATCAGACACCTTGTCATGGTTCCAAACGGTTCCCTTCACGTAGTCATTTAGGCCGGCAACATTAGAGATGTCTTCTTGGTCTTGATAAAAACCTTGATTCCGATCTTCAATCCATTTTGGTAGAGATCCGAATTTAGCTTTCAAACGGTCTTTCACTTCATTGAAACCAATCGCATCCCAGATTTGAAATGGTCCTAATTTCCAGTTGAAGCCCCAAACCATAGCGCGGTCGACATTTTTATAATCATCGGTTGCTTTTGGCACATTAATGGCTGAATAGTAAAGGACATTACCTAAAGAGTCCCACATATATTGGGCTGCTGGATCATCTGATTGGAAGATAGCTTTTAAGTTTTTATTTAAGTCACGACCTAATTCATTCAAGAATGGAATGTCAACTTTAGAGGCTGCTTGGTAGTCGCCGCTTTCAAAGTCATAAACTAGGTTGTTTTTGCCTTCACGTTTGTAGTAACCGTGTTGGACCTTGTTACCTAAGGCGCCCGCTGCCACTAATTTACTTAGGGATTCAGGCACCACATAGAAGTCTTTTTCAGCAGGGTCTTCTAGGAGTCCTTCAGCTACGTGCATGGCAATATCTAAACCTACGAGGTCATTTAAGCGGTAAGTTGCAGTCTTAGGCCGGCCAAGGAAAAGTCCGGTCATGGCATCGACTTCAGTGATAGAATAGCCTAGGTCTTCGCCCCGTTTCATGGCGTCGACTAAGGCATAAACCCCAATTCGGTTAGCGACAAAGCCAGACACATCTTTAGCATGGACTGCTCCTTTACCTAATTTACGGCTGGTGAAGTCTTCTAGTCGTTCAACGGTTGCTTGGCTGGTCTTGCTGTGAGGGATAATTTCAATCAATTTCATATGACGAGGTGGGTTGAAGAAGTGGTAGCCAACAAAACGACTAGCTTGTTCTTCTGTTAAAACGGAAGCAATTTTTTCAATAGGGATACCAGAAGTATTGGTGGCTAAGATAGCTGAATCTTTAGCAATGCTGGCAACATTCTTCCAGAGGTCATGTTTAATCTCTAGGACCTCTGACACGGCTTCAATATATAAGTCAGAATCATCGTCTTCTTTAAGATCTTGGTCAAAATTACCAAAAGATAAGTTTTTGGCAAAGCTTGCATCGAAAAGAAGTCCTTTACGTTTATCAGTAATTCGGTCAAAAGCTCCTTTAGATAATTTATTTGGATCCTCTTGGTCGATAACAAGATCGAGTAGCTTAACTTGCAGTCCGGCATTGACAAGCAGAGCAGCGATTTGGCTACCCATATTGCCAGCACCAAGGACAGTTACTTTATTAATAGACATGTTTTAATTCCTCCAATATTTTATTAATTTGATTAACGTAAATAGCCAGCTTCTTCAGCTTGTTTGGTTAGTTCTTCACGGAAGTCTGGGTGAGCCACTGCAATTAAACGTTTGACCCGTTCACTAATTGGTTGGTTATGGATATCAGCAATTCCATATTCAGTTACCACATTCATAATATCTTGTCGAGGGCAGGTGACTGGTGTAGCAGGTGGAAAGGCAAAGATTATATTAGACGTCCGTTTACCTTCCTTGTTTACATTAGATGAAGAAACACAAACGAAAGATTTACCGCCCTTAGAGTGACTCGCACCACGGACGAAATCAGAGGCCCCTCCAACAGAAGAGACTTGGCGGTGACCAATTCCTTCAGAGGCGACTTGACCGGTTAGGTCAACCATGAGGCAAGCATTAATTGAAACAAATTTATCAATAGCAGAGATGTTACTTGGCTTATTGACTTCAGCTAAAGGTCGGAAAACCACATTGTCATCTTCCTCAGTAAATTCATAGAGTGCTTGGGTTCCTAAGGCAAAAGCCCCTGTGATAGTTTCAGTGATAACCCCTTGTTTACGTAGTTCTATCATGGATTCAGTAATCATTTCTGTATGAACGGCTAGTCCTGTTACCTTACCAATCATTCCTAAAGAGACGGCATTGGATAGACCACCAAAGCCGACTTGGAGGGTGGCACCATCTGGAATATGTGGGATAATTTGGTCTGCAATTTTATTTTCTAGTTCGGTTGGAACAGATGAAGGAATACCGACCATGGCTTCATCGAATTCACAAATATAATCGACTTCATCGATATGGGCTAAGTGGATCGACTCTTTACTTGGTGTTTCATGTTTGTTGATTTTGGTTACTTTTTTGTTGACCTGTAAGATTACTGTCATATCTTTGTCAAGCGCTTGGCGTGAATAAAGACTTCCCATGGGTCCAAGGTTGAAATAGCCATCTTCATCCATTGGGGTGCCTTGTAAAACGAAAACATTCGGTTTGACTTGTTCAATCATCCGGTAAGATAAGTCGGAGAAGTTACAAGAATCGACATGGAAAAGTTTATTTGGATAAAGTTTCCGTTCAACTGGTCCCATAAAATGAGAAGTATATTTGATATGACTGGCAGCTTCTGGATCTACTAGGAAATTAAAGGGTTCCAAAATAAATAATGAATGCAATTCGACATGATCTAATTCCCCAGCGCGCGCTCCGATTTGGCGGATTAATTCCATTGGCATCCCCGAAATAGGGTTGGATAGGATTTTATCTCCCGATTTAATCACTTGAGCTGCCTCTTTAACTGAAACCAGTTTACTATTATATTGTTCTAAAAACATTTTTACTTCCTCCTTAATAATTTTTATGACTAAAGTAACCAAATAGCAAAATAACCAATACTATTAATCTTTTGAATACAAGTATTAATCGTATTAACAAGCCATAGTATAAGGACTTTAGAAAGCGATTACAAATACCTATTATTTATGATACTATAACCTCAAGTTATATTACTTGTGAAAATTATAATGATGGGGGGTTAAGTAAGGTTAATTTATAAGTAACTCTTTATTAATATTAATTAGAGTATTGTGAAATATATTTTAAAAAATCCTGTCAAGATGTTGTTAAATGGCCTTGTTAATTAGAAAATTATACTGCTTAAGAAAAATCAATAACTAAATCTTATATAAAAGTTAGATGAATTTATAGTTTAGGAATGCTTACATAATCAGTTTGGTTTGTCTTTTATGTCTTTAGGTTATAGTAATATAAAAGATATTTATTGGAAAAATTAAAAAAAGCCTCTTATAATTCAAGATGTGAAAACGCTTTAATTAATAAGGAGGAAAGAATATGTCAAAAGCCGAAAAATTAGCTCAATTGTTCCCAGAGGATTTATATAAATTTTCAGATTGCCTTACTGAAAAGGAAGTCGATGTTTTAATGGAGGTAGAAGCAGCCCTTGAAAAACATTTGCGTCCAGTTATTACCGAGCATAGTGAAAAGGCAGAATTTCCTATGGATGCCTTCTATGCTTTCGTGAATGAAGTTGCTATTATGAGCGACCCTCGTTTATATGAAGACCGGGAAGATAAATATACACCATCTCAATATTACTATGCTTATCTATGGTATCTCATGTCTCGTTTTGATACTTCAATTGCGACTTTCTTCGGTGTTCATGGTGGTTTAGGTTACTATACCTTCCTATTAGGTGGATCACCTGAACAGGTAGAACGTTGGGTTCCAAAATTACAAAACTTTGAACTCCAAACGTGTTTTGGTTTAACTGAACCTGAACATGGATCTGATATTGCGGGAGGTCTAGCAACAACGGCAACTCGCCAAGGTGATAAGTGGATTATTAATGGCGAAAAACGTTGGATTGGTGGCGCAGGCTCAGCTGATGTCTTACCAATTTTTGCTCGCGATACGGAAGATAATAAAATTAAATGTTTTATCTTAGAAAAAGGCCAAAAGGGTCTAACAATCGATAAAATTGAAAATAAAATTGCCTTACGGATGGTACAAAACGGTCACATTACCATGAAAGATGTGGAAGTAGCCGATGATCATCGGTTGGTTAATATTAATGGCTTTAAAGATGTTGCCCGTGTATTATATGTGACTCGGTCAGGTGTCGCTAATTTAGCTGCTGGTAATTCTGCCGGTGCCTTCCGTGCGGCCTTAAAATATACCAAAGAACGTAAACAATTTACTAAATCTCTCGTTGAATTCCAATTAGTCCAAGAAAAATTAGCCCGTATGCAAGCCAATGTCATTTCAGAATTAGCTTTAATCACTCAAATTGCTAAGTTACAAACTAGTGGGGAATTCGATGAAGTACGCTCATCCATTGCCAAAATGTTCAACTCCCTACGTTCCCGTGAAACCGTTGCTTTAGCGCGGGAAGTCTGTGGTGGAAATGGGATTACTTATGACTACGATGTAGCTCGTTTCTTCCAAGATGCGGAAGCAATCTATACCTATGAAGGAACCCATGAGGTAAACTCCTTAGTCATCGGTCGTGCGATTACTGGTAAGGGTGCCTTTGTCTAATTTATAATAAGAGAGGGAGGAGGGCTTAGATTACCGAGCCCTTTTCCACATTTTCTGCTTAATAGCAAAATTTCCTAAGTTTTTACACATTGAGTCAAGTTAAGCTTTAAAAATTAGGCTGACTCCGTTAAATCAGCCCACTAATTAAAGAAAAGGGGTTATAAAAATGTACGAAACAATTTTATTTAAAATCGAGGAAGGGATCGCCACTATTTCAATCAACCGTCCAGAGGTCGGCAATGCTTTTGGCGATAAGACCTATGATGAAATTCGTTTAGCTTTGGAAGAGTGTTCAGGTAATGATGAAGTTAAGACTGTGGTTATTCGTGGGGAAGGACGTTTCTTCTCAGCAGGTGGTGATGTGAAATCCTTTAAAGAAATGTTGGATGCTGGCACTCCAGTCACAGAAGACCTGGTAAAGATGGCCGGTGCTATGGGTCGGGCACCGAAACTTTGCCAAAAACCAGTGGTAGCCATGATTAATGGCGCTGCTGCGGGCGCTGGGGCTGCTCTCGCCATGGCGGCTGATTTCCGGGTAATGAGTGAGTCATCTTCAATTGTGACCGCCTTTATTAATATGGCCTTTCCAGGCGATACTGGTTTAATCTATTATCTACAACAAGCCTTAGGTACACCACGTCTCATGGAATATCTAGCTTTTTCCAAACCGATTAAGGGGGCAGAAGCCAAGGAATTAGGTCTAACCACTCTATTAGTGGCGGATGAAGACTTAGAAAGTGCAACTTATGATTTTGCTAAGAAATTGACTCGATTACCATTGAAGGCCTTTGCCCGTCAAAAAGCTATTGTGAATGAGTTCTTCTATAAAGATTTAGAAGCCTTTAACAATCGTGAAGCCCAATTTATGCATGTTTCAGCTATTGAACCAGACCATGCCGAAGCCGTCAATGCTTTCTTGGAAAAACGCCGGCCAGACTTTAATAAATAAGTTTGATTTGAATTCCTAGTTTTTGGATTAACTAAAAAAACCGTCGCCTTATAGTGACTCCAAAAAGTTGGACCAGAGAGATGAGTACATATTTTATGTACTTGTCTCTCTTATTTTTTTGTTTTGGCGAGAGCGTTTTAATCTTTCAATTCCAAACGCTTGGTAGGCATTAACTCAAACTTCAATTTGAGAAGAAGACTTAAATTTATATTTTTTACTTAACAATCCATACCCAATCGTATCCGAAAGATATTCTGCGACGACTTTCATTTTTAAATCTAAGCTATATTTAGCCATACAAAGACCCCCTAAAGTTGGATTTTTTGGTCCAACTTTAGGGGGTCAGTACACCTACCAATTTTGGTAAGCGACGGATCTTTTTTAGTTTGCAATTAGTTTTTTTCGGGATAATTAATATATACTGCCAAGCGGTCTGCTAAATCATCCGGAGTAGCGTGTTCTAGTACTTCGGCTAATTCATGGACTTCTACTTGATTATAGTTTAATTCTTTTGCTAAGAAGTATTCCCAAATTTCATGTTTGCGGATTAAGTCCTGAGCCATTTGGCGCCCACTGTCAGTTAATTCCATCCCTTGATAGGGTGTGTAAGCCACGAGATTTTCTGCGGCTAATTTGGCAATCATTTCTGACACAGAAGGAGCAGAAATTTTAAGCCCTTGGGCAATCATTTTATTGGAGACTAGTTGGTCATTTTGACTGTGCTCGTAGATGTATTTAATATAGTCTTCCCGGCTTTGTGACATGGTGAATCCTCCCTTTGTATGCGTATTAATATTTTACCATGGATGGGAAGTAAGAACAATTTTTAGATTTACCTAAAAATTTTTAGGTAAACCTATTGATTTTTAAAAATCATTCCCTTATACTGAGTTCAGAAAATAAGTTAGGTAAACCTAAAAGGAGGAACACAATGTTTCGTAAAATCTCAAAAATATTATTTGTATTAAGTTTAGTCGTATCTGTTTTGGTGACACCTTCCGCTTTGGCGGCTGACAAGCCAAAAGTTACAGTCACTACCTCATTCTTAGCCGATATGGTTAAGAATTTAGCGGGTGATGCGGTTGAGGTTGAAATGATTATCCCGGCCGGTTCTGACCCTCACCTTTATGAAGCCAAGGCTCAAGATATTGAAAAAATTGCCCAAGCTGATTTAGTTTTATATCACGGCTTGCACTTTGAAGGAAAAATGGTCGATATCTTAGAAGAAAGAGGTCAAGCAGTGACCCGCGATTTTGATCCAGCTTCAATCAATGAAATGGATGAAGATGGTCAAAAAGCGATCGACCCACATTTCTGGTTTGATATTGACTTGTATAAACAAGCCACTCAAGCTGCTTCAGAATCTTTACAAGCAAGCTTTCCTGATATCAAAGACCAAGTAGCTAAAAATACTGAAAGCTACTTAGGCCAATTGGATGAATTAAAAACTTGGGTGGCTGACCAATTAAAAGACCTGCCAGAAGACCAACGCTATCTTGTGACCCCACATGATGCCTTTAATTATTTTGCTAAGGCCAACGGTTTTACCGTAATTGCTCCGCAAGGAGTGTCTACTGATTCAGAAGTCTCTAACCAACAAATTGGTGAAACAGTTGACTTTATAATTGAACATAAGATTCCAGCTATCTTTGCAGAATCAACCACCAATCCGGAACGGATGGAAAAATTACAAGAGGCTGTGAAAGCTAAAGGTGGTTCAGTGGCCGTGGTAACTGGAGACGATGAATCCTTATTTTCTGACTCCCTTGCTCCTGAAGGTAAAAAAGGTGATACTTATATCACCATGTATCAACACAATATTAATTTAATTGTTAAATATTTAAAAGCTTAATAAAATTCACTCCTATCTTATTTGATGCCGCAAAGTAGAGCGCTGTGACAAAAATTTGCTTCAGCTGCTTTACTTTTTCGGCATATATAAAGGCTTCTAGCTAAGTAGGGCCTGGTGGCTAGCTAAAAGTCTAGTCCCTCTCAGTTACGATAATATCGATAATTTATCGCAGTGGTTGATTGGATGGGAACCGCATCACTTTGTGACTGGTTCCATCCTAATCAGCTTTGCGGGAGTGGTCAGACGAAGCGAAAATAAGAAATTTTCTATTTTCTTGTTTCTTGCCCGCTCCCTAGATATATTTTTGCAACACAAGGAAAGGAAATGTCTTATGGACAAATTATTAGAAGTGCACGATTTAAGTGTGACTTATCAAAACGTCACAGCCTTAGACCATGTGCAATTGGACTTGCCGCAAGGCCACCGGATTGCTGTGATTGGACCTAATGGGGCTGGTAAATCGACTTTAATGCAGGCCTCCTTAGGTTTAATCAAGTCTCAGGGACAAGTGAAATTACTCGGTCAGCCCGTTGACCAAGTGCGTCAACAAATTGCTTATGTACCGCAAAGAGCCAATGTCAATTGGTATTTCCCTGTGACCGTCGAAGAGGTGGTTCTTATGGGGATTTCTTCTAAACGTTGGGGATTTCGTCGGATTTCAAAAGAAGCGCGGGCCCGAGCCTATGCGGCTCTAGAAACCATGCAATTAATCGATTTAAAGAACCGACAAATTAATCAGTTATCTGGTGGTCAAAAGCAAAGGGTCTTTTTAGCTCGGGCCATTGCACAAGATGCCCAAGCTTATTTCTTAGATGAACCCCTAGCTGGGGTGGATCAAAATAGTGAAAAAATCATTATTGATCAAATTAAAGCCTTTCAGGCCCAAGGAAAATCTTCCGTAACGGTCCACCATCAATTAGAAACCTTAAAAGAGTATTTTGATTATGTTGTGCTAGTGAATAAAAAGATTGTGGGCGCTGGTCCGCTGGAACAAGTCCTCAACCAAGATATAATTAATTTAACCTATACGGGTACTAATAATTTAGGCTTGGAGGGATAAGCATGCTGAATTTTTGGAATCAACATTATTTATTTCTAGTAGTAGGCTTGGGTGTTAGTCTCTTAAGTATGGCGGCTGCTATGATTGGCTCTTCCCTAGTTTTTCAAAAACAAAGCCAATTAGGCGATGCCATTGGCCATGCTGCCTATCCTGGGATTATTGCGGCCTTTATGGTGACCCAGTCCCGTAATCCTTTTACTTTGTTACTGGGAGCCGTGGCTTCAGGGATATTAGTCCTTATCTTAATTCACTTCTTTTCGAAAGAACCGGCCTTTCATTTTGAATCAATTCTGGCTTTAGTTTTGTCGACCTTGTTTGGTCTTGGTATGGTCTTGATGTCCTATATTCAAGGTAATGACAATTATCAAGGTGCTTCTCAAGCGGGACTCAAGACTTATATCATGGGGCAGGCGGCTTTTTTGAAACAAGATGATGTGATTTTGATTGCCTTAGTTTCTAGTATTACAATCCTCATCTTCTTTATGGCCTTACCTCGAATTAAATTAAGTCTCTTTGATCCAGTTTTTGCCGCTAGCATTGGAATTGATAGTCGCAAACTTTCTTTATTAAACTTATCTTTGGCGGTGGTAGTGATTTCGGTAGGTCTTAAAGCAGTCGGTGCCATTTTGATTGCCGCTCTTTTGATTACTCCGACCATTATTGGGATGCAATGGTCTCGAAATTATCAGGGGGTTCTCTGGGTTGCTGTTGGGTCCGCCGTAGTAGGCTCTTTATTTGGCACCTGGTTGTCGACCGTCGTTGATAAGCTAGCGACCGGTCCATCTGTTGTTTTGACCTTATTTTTCTTGGCCTTGCTATCTTTTATTATTGGACCCCAAGGTCTCATTGCAGCAAGGGGGTATCAACATGATTGAGTCTTTATGGATTTTGATTTTAGTAGGTGTTACTTGTTCTTTGGTGGGGAACCTATTAGTTCAAAAACAAGAAGTGATGGTTGGGGATGCCATTTCCCATACGATTTTGCTAGGGATTGCCGTGGCCTTCTTTTTGGTTCAAGACTTGGATTCTCCTTGGTTAATTATCGGAGCTACAGTCTTCGGTGTCTTAACGGTCCTAGCAATTGAAGTTGTCGTGGCAAAAACTAATGTCCAAAATGATGCAGCCATTGCCTTGATTTTGACTGCCTTTTTCTCCTTAGCAGTTATCCTCATTTCCAAGTTCTTTGCTAATGTCCATTTGGATATAGACATGGTTTTGCTGGGCCAAGTGATTTTTGCGCCCTTGAACCGCATGACCTTGTTTGGTCATACGCTGCCTAGGGCGATGGTAGAAAATGGTTTATCTTTGTTAGCAGTTCTGGTTTTTATTACGCTAGCATATCAGCCTTTAAAAATGCGGCTTTTTGATGAATCTTTCGCCCGGATGCGGGGTATCCGCTTGTTAACCTTCGATTTGATTTTGATGACCTTAGTATCCTTGACTGCTGTGGTTTCCTTCCAGAATGTTGGCGCCATATTGGTGATTGCTATGATGGTGGCACCAGCCATGACAGCCCAACTATTTGCCAAATCATTTGTCAGTTTATTAACGATAGGGGCTTTGGTGGCCAGTCTTAATGCTGTCTTAGGCTATTATTTAGCCGTGTATTTTAATGTTTCTATGTCAGGTATGGTGGCGGTCGCTTCCTTTATAGTCTTTTGCTTGGCTTTTCTTTTAACTAGAAGTCGGGTAGCAGCTTAATAATTTTTGTCTTTTCCTTTGAGTCTAGGTTTCGACCTAGGCTCTTTTTGTTTCTTTTGTGTGGTGGGGAGGGGGAAATAGTTGCGAAGAATCGGTTCTTCACAACTATTTTGGAGTTTGGCTTGTAAAGATTTTATTCTTCGCAACTTTATTAAGTCGGGGCTTGCTAAGATTCAGTTCTTTGCAACTATTTTAAGTCGGGACTTGCCAAGATTCAGTTCTTCGAAACTTTACCTAGCTTAAACTTGCCAAGAAAAAATCTTCGCAACTCTACCGGCCTAATCTTTACTAATTAGTATTAATTTTTGCTCAAGTGGTGCGAACACAAAACTCTTCGCCCCATTCACAACCAAATAAACTCAACAAACTCATCAATTTTAGAAACTGTTTAGAATTACTTGATAATTACTTGAAAACCATTCGTTATGATAAGAGTGTAAAGAAAAAGAAGGAGGAATTGAGATGGAAAAAGTAATAGAAATCAAAGACTTGAATAAACGCTATAAAGACAAACTGGTTTTAAAGAATTTATCTATGACCCTTTATCAAGGTGATATCTATGGTTTAATTGGGAAGAACGGGGCGGGGAAAACCACTTTACTCAAAATCATCACCCGTTTGATTTCAGACTCAGGCGGTATAATATCCCTCTTCGGTTCGCAAAACACCGCTCAATGGTCAAAAGCCTTAAAACGGACTGGATCCGTGATTGAAACTCCGGTGGCCTATGACCAATTAACCGCAGAAGAAAATTTGCGTTATTATGCTATTCTTCGTGGTATGGTGGATCAAGAAAAGGTAATCGCTGAAACCCTGAAATATGTTAACTTGTACCACGCCCGTAACCAAAAATTTAAAACCTTCTCCCTCGGTATGAAGCAAAAATTAGGGATTGCCATTGCCATGTTGTCCAAACCTGACCTACTCATTTTGGACGAGCCAATTAACGGTTTGGACCCACTGGCCATCGTCGAATTCCGTCAGTTAATTCGGCGACTAAATCAAGAATTTGGTATTTCGATTATTATTTCGTCTCATATTTTATCTGAGCTCTATCAAGTAGCTACCCGGTTTGGTTTCCTAAATGAAGGGCAGTTAGTCCGTGAGATTTCTAAGACTGATTTTGATCATCTGAGCGAAGACTTTATTATTCTCGAAAGTAATCAAATTCAAGCCGCTAGCCAATTAATTAAGGATAAACTCGATTTGACCTTTAAGGTGGTCAATGATCATCAATTACATATCTTTGGCAAAACCCATCATGTTCATGAAATTATCGTCCTCCTATTAAATGCTGGTATTCAAATTGACGGCATTCATTATTCTAGACATAATTTAGAAGATTACTTCACCCAATTAGTTCAAGAGAAAGGAGCGCAAGCCTAATGTTACATTCACTTAAAGCAGATTTCTATCGTTTGTTTAAATCACCCGGCTTCTATATCACTCTAATTGTTTTGACGCTCTATCAAGCAATGACCGTTTGGTTTGAAGCCATTGGTCATATTGGGATGGAAAGCGACCAAGCGGCCCAAAACCAAGCAAGGTTCCAAGATATGACCTGGACAGCGGATGTAGCTGCTCAAGCTATGTCTAATATGAGTTCACTGATGATATACTTTGGACTGCCGCTCTTTGTCATGATTATTGGTTATGACACGAGCAGGCAAACTTATAAAAACATCCTGACTATGGGTGTGACTCGACTCCAATATTTTATCTCTAAAATTGTTGTCTTTGTCGTTGCCTTATTCTTAGAATTAGTTTTCTACTATGGAATCGGTATGTTAATCGCAGGTTTCCGACATGGATGGGGCCAAATTAATATGGACTTTTGGCAAGACTTTTCGCAAATATTTGCAGTTGAATTTCTGAATATCCTAGCTATATTTGCGGTCGCAACCTTGATTCTTTATTGGTTCTTTTCCAATGTCGGTGCGGTGATTTCAACCATTGTTCTGCCTTTGATTACTACCGTGGTGATAACCTTATCACAAATTGAATGGGTAGCGCCTTTTAGTTTCCAAGCAGCTACAGATGTTGCCTGGCAATTGGACTGGAGTCAAGACTTTTGGACGCAGAACTTACTCGCCACTATTGGCACGATCATAGTGGTGAATGGGTTAGCCTATTGGGTCTTCCGACAAAAATCATTGTAATCCCCCACAAAAAAACAGACTTGCAATCTTGCAAGTCTGTTTTTATCTGCTAGTTATTTTTGCTTGAATCATCGGAATTGAAGCTTGGCCAAACCAGGTTAACGGAAAATAAGGTATCGTCATAGTCCAATTCTAGGTAGCCATGATTCTTATCCATGAGTTCTTGGACAATATAAAGGCCTAAGCCAGAAGTTTTTTCACTGCCAGACAAGTCTTCCGAATAAAAGCGGTGGGTTAATTGGGCTAAGTTGCGGATAGCTTGTTTACTTTGGTTTTGGACCTGGAGGTAAACCTGGTCCGCTAGTGATCCTAAAAATATTGCCATGGTTTTGTGGCCGTGTTGTAAGACGTTTCCTAATAGGTTGTCGAGAATTCGCTCGGTTTGTTGGGCGTCTGCTTGAATATAAAGTTGGTCTGCAATGTCTAAGTCAACCTGAAAATCAGCCTCAACAAAAGCATCATAATAGGTCATTAGCTTGCGTTTGACTAGGTCAGATAAATTGATCGCTTGACCATCGATTTTGACTTGATTTTCTAAGAGGTCTTGGTAGAGCAGTAAGTCTTCTAAACGTTGGGAAATACTCGTTAGATTGGTGTCTATTTTCTCTAAATAAGGGTCATCAGGTTGAGACTTGCGTAATTGTTGGACGTATCCTTTCGAGATAGTTAGGGGAGTCCGAATATCATGACTGACATTGTGGAGGGTTTGGTCTAAGTAGGCTTGGTCGCGCTTGATTGCTTGTTTACTGGATTGAATTTCATTAAAAAGTTTATTGTAATCTTTAATTAATGGATCCAAGGATTTATGGGAGGATTGATTGGTTAATTGAAGATTACTTTGGTTATTTTGTTTCTCCTCCACTAAGCTAGAAAGCCCTTTGAGGGCCCGTCGAAGGGAGAGGATATAGATGATAAGAATCACAATAATGGCTGCCGCCACGGAAATAATCCACATAAGTTTATTCCTTTCCCTTTAAGCGAATGCCCAAGCCCCACATGGTTTCAATGTAATCATGATTGGGGCTTATTTTTTTGATTTTTTTTCGAATATTAGAAAGGTGGGTGTTAAGGGTGTTATCACCTGGTAAGTAGTCTTGTCCCCAGATGGAAGCGTAGAGTTGCTCCTTAGTAAAAACTTGTTGGGGATGATTGAATAAGAGTTTAAGGATATCGTATTCTTTAAGTCTTAGTTGGACAGCTTGGCCACAGCATAATAATTGATAAGTTTCTTCGTCGAGTTCTAAGTCACAAAAGCTAAGCTGACTTTGAACAGGTGCTTGGCGGTTGCGGAGGCAAACTTGAATGCGGGCTAAGACTTCCGCCTCATCAAAAGGTTTAGAAATATAATCATCCGCGCCATTTAAGAGATATTGGGTTACAGTTTTCTTGTCACTAATGGCGGTCAACATAATAACCGGGATATTGGAAGACTGTCTGATTTCAGCTAAAACTTGGCCACCATCCTTACCAGGTAGCATAATATCCAAAAGGACGAGGTCAGGCGCTTGGTTATGAAAATAGGCTAGGCCTTCCGTTCCAGAATAGGCTTGGATGACTTGGTAATGGGACACCAAGATGGTTTTAAGTAGTTCATTGATATCGTCATTATCTTCGACTACAAGGATTGTAGGCATACGAAACCTCCTTTATTTAAACATAATTTAGGGCTTATTTGCTTATATTATAGCAAATAAAGCTAGGTTAAGTTAGGATCTTGTAAGCTGAAGATTATTTATATTATGTATTAATTATCATACTTATTTACTGGTTTCCTTAGAAAGATAAGGTGTTCCTTATGGTTCCAGTAAATCAATTAATATAAAAAATAGGTCTGGACATTTTGTCCAGACCTTAGCTTCTATAATTAAGCAGTATTATTTGTCATAGTTTAATATTCAGTTCTGTCTTCTTTGAGTAGTTCTTGGTCGCCGTCTACATCAATAACTTCCCGCCGTACATTTTCAGAAACTTCTTGGTTCTCTATAGATTTAATAATTTTCCATGATATAAAGATAAGCTAGAAAAAATTAGATAAAGATGGTCAAGTGGATAAACATAAAGCAAAACATGATCCTAATTATTTAAATATCAATTCATACGCTGTTAATGTCGCTGTTTACTATGCCAATGCTCTTTTACACTATACTAGTTATACCAAAATAGTAGCAATAGGTGTAACTGGATATAAAGACGAATTTGGAACACTCCAAACAAAAATCGGAGTGTATAATGTATCTAAAGAATATTTTGGTATCGGTCAAAAAGTAGCTGAATACTCTGATTTATCATTTTTAAAAGAATCTAACTTTGATGTTTTCGTTGATAAAGTAAATAACTTAGAATTATCGATTGATGAAGCTGAAAGATAAAAAACGTGAAAAAGAAATTGACACCAGACTAACTAAACTTAATAATGACATTTATCAGAATGAAAAAGGTTTAGGTGAAAGTGACCGTGTATATCTTGTTACTGCTTCTATAATTGCGACTCTTGGTGTTCCGGGTAAAGTTAAACCCTTAGATAAAGAAGATTTAAAATCATCCATTGGAGAAGATAACAGAGATGGAGATATACTAATGAGAAAAGTTAACTCTTTTTTAATGAAAAAATATTCCTACAACTAAAAAAGATTTAATCATAAGAACTCTAAAAAATACTTTGACTACAGAAAACATAATTGTTCCTATTATTGGAGAAAGTCAGCTAAAACGAGTATTTAGTAAAATTGTGGATGATTTGGGAATTTTTTACAAAATTGGACTCAATACTGATTTTACTGGGAAGTTATTTAATAAAATGTATTCATGGCTAGGATTTACACAAGATAAACTCAACGATGTAGTCTTAACTCCCTATTATGTTGCAACTTTATTAGTGAAACTTGCTAGAGTTGATAAAGATTCTTAGGTTTGGGACTTTGCGACGGGGTTTCGTGTCATAATAGTGATAGAGGCAAATAGTTATGTAAATACAGGGGTTTTAGATTCTTTACTTGAAAAATAAATTAAATGCTTATCTCTAAAATTTATGTATGGGAAAGAAAAATTAATATTTAGAAATTAGTAATTGGAGGGATATAAGATATGAAATCATATCAAGACATAAATAAAGAGACAATCGATAAGTGGGTTGAAGAAGGATGGGAATGGGCAAAATCTATTTCACATGAAGAATATAATGATGCTAAAAATGGTAATTGGAATGTATTATTAACACCAACAGTTCCTGTTCCACATGAATGGATTGGTAATATAAAAGATAAAAAAATATTGGGATTAGCTTCAGGAGGAGGACAACAAATGCCAATATTCAATGCATTGGGGGCTAAATGTAGCGTACTTGATTATTCTTCAAAGCAAATAGAATCTGAATATAAAGTTGCAAAAAGGGAAGGTTATACGATACAAGCAATAGAAGGTGATATGACTAAAAAACTCCCATTTGATGATGAAACATTTGACATTGTTTTTCATCCTGTTTCAAATTGTTATGTCGAAGATGTACAGCATATTTTTAACGAGGCATATAGAGTATTGAAAAAAGGCGGTGCATTTCTTGCTGGATTAAATAATGAAATAAATTATATTGTAGATCAAGATGAAAAAGAAATAGTTTGGAAGATGCCGTTTAATCCATTGAAAGATGAAAAAGCTAAAGAATTTATGGTTAAAGAAAATGCAGGAATGCAGTTTTCACATAATATGACAGAACAAATAGGTGGTCAATTGAAAGCAGGATTTACCCTAGTAGATATCTACGAAGATACGAATGGATTTGGAAGACTACATGAAATGAACATTAAAACTTATATAGCAACAAGGTCAATAAAAAAATAATTCCGAGTTTTTAAGGATGAGAACCTCCAGAATTGATGTAGTAGAATTATCTAGAAGTATTGATTTTACTATAAGATATTGCCAGTGGTTCTGCGGGATTATTAGTTTCAGCAATGAACGAAATGTTAAATGATGCAAAAGAAAAAATTAATTCTCCTGATAAATTATATAAAATAATATACCCCACCAGATTATTGTTGTTTTAAAATAATCTGGTGGGGTATTTGGTGGGTAACCAATAAATAATATTGATTTTTAGCTTTTTATAATACTCTTAAATACCGTAAAATCAACCATTTCACTTCAAGTTAATTTTATATTTTATTCCCATTCTTCTTTTCCAAACGTACGATTTATCTCAAACCATTCAAAATACTAAATTCTATTTTTTCTTATAGCAGCAAATCCATCTAATTATAGGACGTTTTCAAATTTTTAGTCCCGTCCCAGTCCCAGTACCGGAGAAATATCGTTTTAATATAATATCTCTTAAGCTTGTTTATCAAGTTTTCAAATTAATGTCACTTCGAATTTAGTTCATTTTTACTTTTTGCTTAGAGGGTTTAAATCTAAATATATTACATGATAATTATCCATTCTATGTATATAAGACAAAAGATCTACAGAACCTAAAGTAAGGAGATTTTGTTAAATTATTTGGTCAAGTAAAAACAAAAATTTATAACAAAGGGAAAGAACATAAGAATGTCCGTATTTTGTCTTCTAAGCCCTTAAAAGCAAAAGAACAGGTAAAGAGTCAAGACAAGGATAAAAAGTCCATATTAGGGCAAATAAAAAGCTTTAAGACAGATGACAAAACTAAGTCAACTAAGAAAGACCATGCAAAGGTGCAGAAAGATAAATATCGGCAGTCTTCGGACTGCCTTTATTTTTTTGCTCAGTTTAACGCGGTAAATCATACGATTGAAAGGAATCTGTGTTATATGCTATAATTAGGTGGATAATCTATATATTTAAAAAGGTAAAATATAGAATTGGAGAAAGATATGGAAGAAAGTGAAATTTATCATCCTTCTTTCGATATAGATTTTTTGTATTCTTATGATTTTAAAACTATCAAGCTAGAGGGATATTATGAAAAGGTTTAATGGATTTCAATTGAAACTATTTATGGCAATGCTTATGGTTCTTGATCATTTAGATCATATTCCGGGACTTTTACCACCATGGTGGGCAGAAAGCTTTCATGTCATAACAAGATGTGTTGCACCATTTTTTGCTTACATGGCAGTTGAAGGCTTTCTTCATACCCGAAGCAGGTTGAAATATAATGGGCGTCTGTTTTTGTGGGCAGGCATTATGTTTGCGGGTAACTTTGGAGTGAACCATCTGTTAAATGTAGATTCCCTGACAATTGACAATAATATTTTCTTTACATTGGCGATGGGAGTGCTTGCATTAAACGTATGGTGCTATCCTGTAAAAAGTGACAAGATTAGTTCGAAAGTAATATTAGCATTGCGTATTCTGGTTGCAGTTCCGATTACTGTTTATGCATGCCTAGCATATGAAGGCAGCGAGACTGTCGTTCCATTTATGCTCATTTGTTATTTTTTGCGTAATAAAGTAAACATTCGAAATATTGCTATTTGTGTGTTGTCTGTATTGCTGTTCATTCTAACTTTTGAGATTTATCCATCTATGGACACAACCATAAAGATGATGATGTTCAACAGTGACTGGTTGGTTTTCACAGCATTACCATTTATGTATTTATATAATGGAGAACAGGGACCAAAAACAAAATTCAGCAAATATTTCTTCTATATATTCTATCCGGCTCATTTGTGGATACTGGCCTTGATCGGGTACATTACCACTATTGTATAAGTAGGCAGAAAATTAAAACGATATTAAAAGTTCATCATATTGAAAAAATATTATGGAAATAAGGGAGATATCAGCAGCACCGTTGATGATATAGCTTTGACGTAAATGAAGGAGAATACATTGGTATTATGTGTGCATCCTTATGGATGAGTCAAAATATGAAGAACTTATTAATGCTCCGTATGTATTAAATATGAATGTAAAAGACTCGGAGATGAGAAATGTAAAGGATTATTTGGATAATAAGATAAGAGAATCGATAATGCCAAATGAAAAGTACGATATTAACACAAAAGCAGATATTGAAATGAATCGAAAAAGTGATCTAGAATCTTTAAAGAAAGTCGAATTTGCGATGGTTTTCATTATTTTTATTCTTAATGTGACAAAAGGTTATTCATCCATTAATTTAAGTCTTATGAGTAGAAAGAAGGAAATTGGAAGCCTTTATTCATGCGGTATGGACGTAGATGAGTTAAAGAATATTTATAGAAAAGAGTTTATAGGAGAGCAAATAAAATCATTTATTGTTGCGGGAATAACCACATTAGGAGTCATGATTGTAATATCTCGTATAGCTCCTAATTTAAGTCTAATTATATTAATAAGATATTATGACTATAAATTATTTCTTGGATTTTCTATTGTGGTTTACGCAATCAACTTACTAATCTATAAATTTTCTTTAAAGAGAATTTTAGACAGACCAACAATCGATTTGATTAGAACAGAATAATTTCAAAGAAAGAGGAGTATTTATTAAATAGAAATTAAGCAAGAAGATATCTCTACTTGGACTTGTAATGTTTGTTATTTCTTACCTACTTACAGTAGAAATATTTGAAAGCTATACAAGTCTTAGACAAACTAGACTCACTTTAATGTTTGTCTGCTCAATTATTGGACTAATAGGTTTAACATTTGGGGTAAAGGAAAAGGGCAGATTATTTATAGTATTGAATCTACTTTTGATTTTTTTACTTCCTATAGTAATGTTTGCTAGTCATCTAGTAGGATTTCTTTGAGTAAGATAATAAGTTTATAGTAAAATTTTGTAAATAATCTTAAAAAAGCTATAGGCTTATCCGCTTATAGCTTTTTATCTCTCAACTTCCTTTCCATAATAATTTTCATAGTTTTTCCTATATTGAACAAGGTCAGAAAATTGTTCTTTATTTAAAGAATACTCTTGCATAAGGGTGTTCTTTTTTTCTTGCAATTTATCAAGTTTGGTTAATATTTCTTTTATCTTTGGTAGTTTTGTATAGTTTTCTAAAATTTCTTTAGCGGCAATTTTATATACGGAAAGTTCACTATAATATTCTTCTGCAAATTGCTTATCATCAGGATTTTTCTTATGGTATTTATAGATTTCACGATACTTATTTATAGTATTTATATTTTCCATATCTTGAGATAAACTCTTCATTTCAGTTTCAATTTTCTTTATTTTATCTAATAAGTCTTGTCTATCATCAGCAGATTTTTTGATCAGATCATCGAGTTGAGTGATTGAATTAATTCCTTGCTCTCTAAGTTTTATTATTGAATCAGCCATTGTTTTGATATTGTGTTTTCTTGCCCAGACTTCGTAACCTTTTGAGGATTGAGCTTTTTCATTAGTAGATATATCAATAATATTTCCTACACGCTTTTTAATAGGATTAGATTTATTTTTAATAGCTAAATCTATTCTTTCTTTGATTTTTTCTTCAGTATAATCTTCTCCGATAGTCTTAGCTCTTGTAAATCTTTGCTTATCTTTATGACGAAAAGCAATGTGTTTACCAAACTTAATTTCATAATCAATAGATTTCATATTTTCTAAAAACTCTTCCCACGATTTAGACTTATTAATCATTCTGTCTATATCAAATCGTAGTTTAGACTTCCAAGAATTTCCTTTCTTATTTTGGTCATATTCGTACCAAGATTTACCCGCAGTTTTATATTTTCTTTTGTAAGCTTCATAATATTTATCAATGACTGAAAGCTTATTTTCTTTACATAATTCATCACTTTGATACCTAATTTTATGGTAATTTTTTTGTTAGATTGGTAGCATTTACCAGTCTTGTAATTAACATTATTAAATATTATATGGTTATGGATATGCCCTCTATCTATATGAGTTGCAAGAACAAATTCATAATCTTCTTTTAAAATTTTCTTACATAATTTCATTCCAATTTCGTGAGCTTTTATAGCGTCAACCTCTCCAGGTAGGAAAGATTGGATTAAATGTCTAGCTAAGACTGTTCCTTTAGTATCATTATCTTCTCGAGTTTTCAAAAATTGAATATGGGCAGTAGCTGGGTGACATTTAAATGAAGATACTAAAATTTTTTCATCAGTTTTTTCACTCTTAGTAATGTAGTCTATTGCTAAATTTAGAGTTGATTTTATAGGATGTATTTTTGTTATTGCCATACTAATCACCAGAACTTTCTTTTGATTTATTAAGAAGTAGGGAATGGATCTGCCATATTTCTCTTGATAATTTTTCTATCTGTTTATTCATTGACTCGATTTCATTTTTGTAAATAACACCAGTTATATTAGTTGCTTTTGCAATCTGGTTTATATTAATTGTTGCATTTTAAAATAGGCATTGGAGATGTCAAAATAAATTAATCCTCATAATATACACTCAAAAAGACCGTAGATTGAAACTACGGCCTAATTTTTTTGTACAAATGTAAAGTACTTGGAACTATTATTCACTTTATTCTTTTTTACTTACAATACCATTTGAGTCCCAGTACCGGACAATAAAGGTAAAAGCAATCTATTAACTTTAAAGAATCTTATTTTCCTTATGGAATCCTTAAATTTGTATTTTATACTAAGTTTATAAAATGAAGAGGAGGTTCATTTATGGACAAATTTATATTAGAAACAAAAAATCTTACTAAAACATTTGGAAAACAAAAAGCAGTAGATGATATTTCTTTAAAAATACAAGAGAATTCTATCTATGGCTTGCTAGGACCTAACGGTGCTGGTAAATCGACTACATTGAAGATGATTACTGGAATGATTCATAAAACATCTGGAGAAATCTTTTTTGAAGGTCACCAGTGGAGTCGTGACGATTTATCGGATATTGGTGCCTTGATAGAGATGCCAGCCTTGTATGAGAACTTATCGGCTAGGGAAAATTTAAAAGTAAGGACACTCCTACTAGGGTTACCAGATTCTAGGATTGATGAAGTTTTGGAAATAGTTAGTTTAAAAGATACTGGCAAAAAGAAAAGTGGTCAATTTTCTTTAGGGATGAAACAAAGGCTAGGTATCGCAATTGCCTTATTAAACAATCCTAAGCTTTTGATTTTAGATGAACCAACAAACGGACTTGATCCTCTAGGAATTCAGAAATTGCGTGATTTAATAAGATCTTTCCCAGAAAAAGGAATAACCGTTATTTTATCTAGTCATATTTTAGCAGAAGTTGAACAAACTGCTGATCATATTGGGATTATTAATAATGGAAAATTACAATATCAAAACATTATTAATCATGATGATAATCTAGAAGAACTTTTTATGAATGTTATAAAAAGTGGAATGGGAGTGTAAAAATGATATCTTATATTCTTGCAGAAAATTTAAAACACAAGGGCACTTTCTTGAAGAAGTTATTAGTTATTATGCCAATAACTTTAATCTTATTGTCATTATTTCTTATGCCAAGTTATTTCACTACTAATTCCTATAACTGGTGGTACGTCATAATAATGCCTGCAACTTTTGCCTTAATCCCAGCAATGATTGATAGAAGAGAAAGTAGAAAGTTAAACTACAGAGCAGTTTTTCCTCTAAATATTAAGCTTGAAAAGTTATGGGTTTCAAAAATAATTACAGCATTAATTTATATGAGTATTGCTGCTATAATTCATATGCTAGGAGTGTATATTTTTCAATTTTTAATTGGAGAGCAATTAACACCAAACTATGGATTTTCAACATTACTATTTGCAAGTTTCTTACTAATAATAACTAATATTTGGCAAATCCCTCTATGCTTTTTCTTAGCAAAAAAATTTGGCTTTATCGCAAGTATTGCAGTAAATGCAGTATTAGGTTTAGGAGCAGGAATATTGTTGTCTGACGGTGCTTTTTGGATTTATTGCCCATATTCTTGGGGAATTAGGTTAATGATTCCTGTTATGCATATTCTACCAAGTGGTATTTTAATAGAAGCATCAAATCCAATGGTATCAAACACATCGTTACTTATTCCTTGTATTTTATCTATATGTCTATTTACCTTACTAACAATGATAAGTGCAAAATGGTTTTCAAATCAAGAGGTAAAGTAATGATAAATATAATAAAATCAGAAATATACAAAATTAAAGGCACCTGGCTTCCTTGGATTCACATAGTCTTACCTATAGCCTATTCTTTAATATTTTATCTGGCATCAAAAACCACTGGATTAAAAAATTTTGAAGAAAGCGATATAATACAAACTTATTTTGTACTTTTAGGAGCGGTAATGCCAATAATATTATGTTTTATAAGTTCAAAAGTATTTGATATGGAAATGAGTGCTGGAAAATTTCAAGTGCTTTTATCTACTACAAAATCTAGAAGCAAAGCCTATATAGGAAAACTCCTTGTATTAGAATTGGGATTTGTTATTTCGCTATCTTTATCTGTTGTGATTTTTGCATTATTAACAGGATATCAAAATATCTTAGATTGGTTTATTGAATTTTTCTTAATTCTTATTAGCAGCCTTTCTCTATACATGATTCATCTTTGGGTATCAATTGAATTAAGTAGTGGTGCATCTATAGGATTGGGTTTTCTAGAAACAATGATTGCTTTACTTTCGATGACTGTCATTGGTGATAGTATTTGGTATTTTATTCCTTGTACTTGGGGCTCCAGGCTTCCAGCTATGTATATTACTATGAGCAAAGTTTCGGATGCTTCCTATTTTTATAAAGAGTTAAGGCTGTGGTGTTTAATAGCATCCTTTATTATCTTAATCCTATTTATTTCCTCAATAATTTGGTTTAATAAGTGGGATGGAAAATCTATTAGTGAATAAAAGTTTTTAATTTAAAATTATGAGGTGATAAAATGTCTTTAATTCTTGCAGTTGATGATGAGTTAGATATGCTTGAACTAATAAAAAACATTTTGAAAAAGAACAACCATCAAGTCGATGTATATCAAAATCCTTTAGACGTTGATAATAGTAAGCTTAGTAAATATGATTTGATACTACTTGATGTTATGATGCCAGGTATTGACGGAATTAGTTTCTGTAAGGATATTCGAGCTAAAGTAGACTGCCCTATTCTTTTTTTAACGGCAAAAACTATGGAAGAAGATATAGTTGAAGGCTTATTAATTGGAGGAGATGATTACATCACAAAACCATTCGGTGCATCAGAACTCCTAGCTCGTATAGAGGCACATTTAAGACGAGAAAAAAGAGAACGACACACTAGTCTAAATCTCGGCGAGATTCGTTTTGATTTATCTTCCAATGAAGTCTTTGTAGGAGATGAAAAAGTTCATTTGACAAAATCTGAGTATCAAATTTCAGAATTACTAGCAAAAAGAAAAGGACAAGTATTTTCAAGAGAGCAAATATATGAGCTTATTTTTGGATTTGATGGTATAAGAGATGCATCTGCAATATCAGAACATATAAAAAATATTAGGGCAAAATTTCAAAAATATTATGAAAATCCAATTGAAACAGTATGGGGGATCGGATATAAATGGAATTAAAATCAAAAGGTCAATCTCTTAAAAATATACTTTTTAAATATTTGTTAAGTATTGCACTAGGACTAGTAATCTCTGTTGGATTAATAATGGCTTTTATATCTGCTTCTTTCCAATTTAAGTGGATATTTCCTGCAAACCATACTGAGAGTTTAATTCTTGAAAAAAGGATAGATATTGCCACTTCAAAAAATTTCGATAAATCATTGCTACCAAATAATACATCTTATCTATTTTTATCAAAAGACGAAAAAGTTGTAGAAACAAATATGAATAAGAATATCCAAGATATAGCCTTTAATTATCATAAGGGGTCTGGTTATTCTAATGCCAATTTATCTTTTATGGAAATACAAAGATCAGATGGATATGTACTTGTAGCTTATGACCTAAAACCTTATTATAAAAGTACTTGGATGCAAAAAAATCTACCACAAGTAAATAATTTATTTCTAAGCTTACTTATAATATTTTGTCTTATAAGTATTATTACTATCACATTAATTTGGGCAAAGAAAATATCAAAAGAATTAAATCCTTTGCTAGAAGCTTCGGAAGAAATCAGGAAACAAAACTTAGATTTTCAAGTTAAAAAGTCAAATGTTCAGGAATTTAATGTCATATTAGAAAGTTTAGAAAAAATAAAGTTAGGGTTAAGTGAATCTTTAAGGACAAATTGGAGAGAGGAAGAGAAAAAAAGAAATCAGATTTCAGCATTAAGCCATGATATAAAGACTCCTCTTTCAATTATAAAGGGAAATTCAGAGTTATTGGGAGAAACAAACCTAACAGAAGATCAGGAAAGCTATCTAGGTTATATTAGAAAAAACACAAACCGTATTGGTAAATATATTGAAACCTTAATGCTTGTTAATAAATCTAACCAAGCAAATGAATTAAACTTTACTCAAATTAGAGCAAAAGAATTTGTAGAAAACATTGAAAAACTAGCTAAAGAATTCACATCAACTTATAAGTTAAATCTTTTAGAAGATATTAACTATGATGATGATTTTTTAATAGTAGATTTAAAAAATTTTGAACGAGCCTTTCTAAATATTCTGAGTAACGCCGAGGAGCAAAGTCCTAAAAACTCAACTATTGAGTTACTTATAAGTTCCAAATCTGATAAGCTTAAAATATCAATACTAGATCAAGGACATGGATTTACAGGTGAAGACCTATTATATGCAACAGATCAATTCTATCAAGGAGACAAAAGTAGGCATTCAAAAGAAAACTATGGTATTGGTTTATTTGTTTCTGAACAAATTATTAATATGCATGGAGGAAGTCTTGTTTTAGAAAATAGGACTGATAAAATAGGTGCAAAGGTCAGCATATTATTACCTGTCAAGAATACTCTCATATAGGGTATTCTTTTTTTGTATTCATAAATTATATATGAGAATACTAAGTTTTTTTATCAGTTTTTTCACTCTTAGTAATGTAACCTATTTCCAAATTTAGAGTTAATTTTATTGGATGAATTTTTGTAATTGCCACACTAATCACCAGAACTTTCATTTGATTTATTAAGAAGTATGGAATGGATCTGCCATATTTCTTTTGCCAATTTTTCTATTTCTTTATTCATTGAATCAATTTCATTTTTGTATATAACACCAGTTGTATTAGTAGCCTTTGCAATCTAGTATATATTATTTGTTGCATTTGAAATTAACCATTGTAGATCTCTAAATAAATTAATCGTCATAATATATACGCAAAAAAGACCGCAGCTTGAAACTACGGTCTTATTTTTGTCCAAATGTAAACCACTTGGAACTATTATTTATTTTATTCTTTTTTACTTCCAGTACCATTTGAGTACCATTAGTCGTTTTTCATTCTCTTTATAGCTTGTAATTAAGCCATTTTAGAAAATTTTGCGATTATTCCCACTCAATTGTTGCAGGAGGTTTCCCGGTGATATCATAGACAATCCGGTTGACGTGGGCGACTTCGTTAACGATCCGGGTGGAGATTTCTTGGAGTACATCCCATGGTAGTTGGGCGAATTCTCCGGTCATGCCGTCGATGGAGGTAATGGCGCGGATGCCGACCATGTGGTCGTAGGTCCGTTCGTCCCCCATGACACCGACTGATTTAACATTCGGTAAGACGGTGAAGTATTGCCATACATCTTTTTCAAGGCCACGTTGGGCGATGACTTCGCGGAGGATGGCATCGGATTCACGGACGATCTCTAATTTTTCTTCAGTGACTTCCCCTAGGACCCGGATGGCTAGGCCTGGGCCAGGGAAGGGTTGCCGCCAGACGATATTATGTGGCATACCTAGGGCTTCGCCTAGGGCGCGAACTTCATCTTTAAAGAGGGTATTTAAGGGCTCAATCAATTCAAATTGCATATCTTCGGGTAGTCCGCCCACATTGTGGTGCGACTTGATGGTTTGGGCTGAGTCAGTACCAGATTCAATTACATCGGTATAAAGGGTTCCTTGGGCCAGGAAGTCAATGCCGTTTAATTTGCTGGCTTCGTCATCGAAGACATAAACAAATTCGTTTCCGATAATTTTACGTTTGCGTTCAGGGTCTGCCACACCGGCTAGTTTACCTAGGAAGCGGTCTTTAGCATCAACCCGGATAATATGGAGACCAAATTGTTCTAAGGTTGCCATGACGCTATCGCCTTCGTTTTTACGGAGCAGACCGTGGTCGACAAATATACAAACCAGTTGGTCACCAATCGCTTTTTGTAAGAGGACACCCACGACGGAGGAGTCAACCCCACCAGATAGGCCAAGAAGAACTTTACGATTGCCAACTTTTTCCTGGATACTTTGGACAGCTAGGTCAATGAAGTTTTCCATGGTCCAGTTGCCTTGAGCACCACAGATATTAAAGGCAAAGTTCTTTAACATGGTATTGCCGTTGACGGATAAGCGAACTTCAGGATGGAATTGGACTCCGTAAATATTCCGTTCAGGATTTTCGAAGGCAGCAATAGGACAAGCTGCAGTTTGGCCGGTGACTTCAAAGCCTTGGGGGGCTTGGGTGACTAAGTCACCGTGGCTCATCAAGACTTGTTGTGAGTCACCTAAGCCTTTAAAAAAGGCTGAATCATTTTTTAGAATTTGGATGGGAGCTTGACCGTATTCACGGTGGTGACCGCGTTCTACTTTGCCTTTAAATAAATAGGTAATTAATTGCATTCCATAACAAATGCCCAAGACTGGAATCCCCAATTCAAAAATCGCTGGATCAACGTGATAAGCATCGTTGGCATAGACCGACTTAGGTCCACCCGATAGGATAATTCCTTTAACATTGCCCTTAGCTATGATTTCATCTGCTGTTAATTTATTGGAGAGGAGTTCACTGTAAACCCCAAGTTCACGTAAACGTCGGGTAATGAGTTGATTATATTGACTACCAAAGTCAAGCACGATGATTTTTTCAATCTCGTTTAAAGATTGGATGGTATCCATTAAATCTTCCTTTCTTTTCTTCTAGTATTTTCTTACTTTGACTAAATCGACGGAGTGATCAGCTGATTTATGGATAATAATGTCCGCTCGCTCCATAGTAGGTTCAATATTTTGAACTAAGTTGGTTAAATTAACAGTATACCAAACTTCATTGCCAAAGTCTTTGATTTTTTCTTCTGGCCAGGAAAGCATAGGATAGAAGAAAGAATCAGGTTGGTCTTTGGATAGTTCCATTAACATCCGATACCGTTGGGTATACCAATTTTTAATATCCCGGTGGTCGGCATCAACATAAATGGAGAAATCAAAGAAATCGGAAACATAAATATGTTCATTTTGAGGTAATTGGAGGGTGTTAATCCCTTCAATAATTAAAATATCAGGATTATCAATGGTTATGAATTCTCCGGCTACAATATCATTGCTCTCGTGAGAGTAATGAGGGTATTGAGCGGGATCATTAGTGGTTTTGACCGTGTTCATAAAATGGATTAAGGCTTTCATATCATAGGATTCAGGAAAGCCCTTGCGGTCAAATAGGTTTTCTTCTTGGAGTTGGGCATTGGAGTATAGGAAACCATCGGTGGTCATCATATCTACTTTCCGGTCAGGATAAATTTTGGCCAACATTTTATGTAGGACCCGCGCAATGGTGGATTTACCAACGGCAACCGAACCAGAAATACCAATAATAAACGGGGTTGAATTGGCTAAATTTGGTTTGTGGAGCATGCGATGTTTGATATGGTTTAATTTATTCATATTTTCTAAGAAAATATGGATATATTTTAAAAGAGGGGCATAGATTTCGTCGATATCCTCTTGATATAACCGGTCATTCAGGGATACCAATTCTTGAAGACGTTTGACATCAATGGTTAAGTCATCGGTTTCCATTAATTGTGACCACTGGTCACGCGAGAACTGGTAATAGTTATTGATTTTTACAGGCATTTACTCACCTCAAATTTTATTTGCAGAACTTTTCTAATGTAACCTTTATTTTAGCATAAAAAAAGCGCTTTAAATATAGTATAGACGTGAATATATAGTTTTTTCTTTGCTAAATCCGCCTTTTCCATGTAAAATAAATTAGGATTATTGTCAAAATAAGAGGGAGAAAGGGGATTAGTATGACAGATTGGCAAAATAAATTTGTGAGTCAAGATATGGTTCGCGCAAGTAACTGTGGCTACGGCCATGCGCATAGTAAGATCATTTTAATGGGCGAACATGCTGTGGTCTATGATTATCCTGCAATTGCTATTCCCTTTACTTCCGTTCAAGTTCGGGTAAAAGTTCAAGCCAACCAAATTGGCCGCGATTTTATTCAAAGTTCTATTTATACGGGGCCCCTAACCACTGTCCCCAAGCAAATGGAGAATATCCAGGCCCTGGTAAACCTAACCCGGGATTCCTTCCAGTTTGATCGTAAAGCACTATTGATTAAGATTGATTCAGACATTCCTGCTGGACGAGGAATGGGATCGTCGGCAGCAGTATCCGTTGCTTTAGTCCGGGCTATTTGTGACTACTTTAATTATTCTATTTCAGATTACCAATTACATCTCCTGGTAAATCAAGCTGAGGCTATTGCTCATGAATCAACGTCTGGCTTGGATACCTTAATTACAGCTTCCGATAAACCAGTCATCTATCGGAAGAGTCAAAAACCCTTTAATTTCCCGCTAGATTTAAATGCTTATTTAGTTTTAGCTGATTCAGGTATGGAAGGACGCACCCAACAAGCTGTTTCCCGAGTGCTTCAACTAAAATTACAGCAAAAAGAATTCGTTGCAGAGTTAATGGAAAGCATCGGTAATTTTGTTGAGCAAGCCTATACAGCCATTCAGGATAAAAATCCAGCTGAGCTAGGTCGACTCATGACCTACAATCATTATTATCTGAATCAATTAGGGGTATCTAACGAACGATTAGACCGAATCATTAATGCTTCATGGATGGCAGGGGCCTTAGGTGCTAAATTAACCGGTGGCGGTATGGGCGGATGTGTGATTACCTTAGCCGAGAATTTAAACCAAGCCAAGGTTATTGCCAAAGCTATGAAGCAGGCAGGTGCGCACAAGACTTGGACCTTAAATTTAAATAAATTTGCCTAATTTATTGAGTGTTTTCTAGGAGGATGGCTATGACAGCAGATAAATATCAAGCCCGAATGCGGGCCCATACCAATATTGCTTTAGTTAAATATTGGGGTAAGCGGAATAAAAATTTATTTTTACCAGTCACATCGAGTCTGTCTTTGACACTCGATGCTTTTTATACTGAAACGGAAGTGCTTTTTGATCCTAGCTTGAAAGAAGATTCTTTCACTTTAGACGGACAAGTTCAAACGGGTCAGAGTCTAGCCAAGGTGTCAAATTTTGTGGACTTATTTCGGCGAGACTTTAATATGTCGCTCCCTGTCCAAATTACTAGTCGAAACCATGTGCCGACGGCGGCTGGTTTGGCTTCTTCTGCTTCGGCTTTTGCAGCCTTAGCTGCGGCTAGTAACCAAGCGCTGGGTTTAGGTTTAAGTCCAGAAGAAGTTTCCGTCTATGCCCGCCAGGGTTCGGGGTCAGCCAGTCGTTCCTTGTTCGGAGGTTTTGCGCTTTGGCATAAGGGTCAAGGGGATGATTCGGCCTCGTCCTATGCCCAACAAATTGATCCAGCTGATTGGGATATTGCCATGTTAGTGGTCCTAGTGAATCCTGGCCCTAAGAAGATTTCTAGCCGGCAAGGGATGGAACATACCATGCAAAGTTCACCTTTTTATGCCTTATGGCCTGAAGAAGTGGCCAAAGACTTAAGTGCCATGGAGGATGCCATCAAAGACCGGAATATCGATCAAATTGGGATAATTGCCGAGCACAATGCCATGAAAATGCATGCGACGATGATTGCGTCTAACCCCTCTTTTACATACTGGCAAGCCCAATCACTCTTAGCGATGGAACGGGTACGTCAACTACGCCAGGCTGGTTATTCTGCTTATTTCACCATGGACGCAGGACCAAACGTCAAAGTTATCTGTCCTTATTCCCAAGTTGAAGCCATTCGGCAAGCCCTCTTAGACGATTTTGCTGAAGATCACTTGGTTATTAGCCGGCCAGGTCCCGCGCCTTATGCGGTATAGGAGTGAAAGATGTTAAAAAAAATTAAGCATGACCCAACACTTAACTCTCAAGGACAAGGATTTGCTCCAGGGAAATTATACTTAGCTGGAGAATATGCGGTCTTAGCCCCACGGCAACCGGCTATTTTATTAGCCTTGAATCGCTATGTAAAAGTTACAATTAAGCCAAGTTCGACTCTGAACCAGGGGATTTTGAGTCAAGCCAAGGGTCAGGCCGATTACCATTACCAAAGGCAAAATGGAAGTATTCCGCAAAAAGAGGCCTATTGGACTTATTGTTTAGCTGCGATTCAGATTGTTGAAGTTTTATTTCGTCAGAAGGGACAAGTCATCGCTGATTATCATTTAGAAACAATGAGCGACTTAGTCGAGGAAGTTAGCGGCAAAAAATTTGGGCTAGGTTCCTCTGGCGCTATTACAGTAGCTACGATTAGAGCCCTCCTTGATTTTTATGGTTACCAGGCCGATTCCCCTTTAGATGTTTATAAATTAGCTGTCCTAGCCCTAGTTAACCTGGGCAATAATGGGTCCTTTGGTGACCTAGCTGCCGCTGCCTTTGGAGGCTGGGTCTATTATCAAGCCCCAGATCGCCAATGGTTAGCTGACCAGGTTTCTCAGAATCAAACGATTGATTTCTTTTTGGAAAATTCCTGGCCGAACTTGCAAATTGAATCTTTGCCAGTACCTAGTAAAATTGACTTTTTAGTGGCATGGACCCAGAGTCCTGCCTCTTCTGACCATTTTGTGGCTAATTTTAAAGAGGCCAGTCAACAGGAACCTCAGCGTTATCAGGAGTTTTTAGCTGAGAATAAGGATGCGGTCTTGGCTTTAAAAACTGCCTTGATTCAAGATGATGTAGGCCAAAGTCAAAGCTTAATCAATAAGATCGGTCAACAATTGGATAACCTATCTCATCATTTAAAGCTAGGTATTTTAACGCCGCAATTAGAAACGATGATTAGCCTAGCCCAAGTCTATGGCTATGCGGCTAAATCTTCCGGAGCGGGTGGGGGCGACTGTGGTATAGCCTTAGGTGGCCTAGAAGCACGGAAGACTGACTTAATTCGTGCCTGGGAAAAACAAGAGATTACTTATTTAGATTTACAAATTAGCCAAACTTTTTGAAGGAGAAATACATGAACCTAGCACAAACACGCAAGAATGATCATGTTCGTTTAGCTTTGGAGCAACAAAGAAAAGACCGGGTGTCAGCCTTTAATGATCTCCGTTTTGTCCATCAGTCTTTGAACCAAGTTCGGCAAGATCATTTAGATTTATCCAGTCATTGGGCTAACCAGGACCATAGTTGGCCCTTCTATATTAATGGTATGACCGGAGGCACGGAAAAAACCAAACAATATAACCAAAAACTTGCCCAAGTAGCTCATGAAACAGGATTGCCCATGGCTACAGGGTCGGTTTCAATTGCACTTAGTCAACCCCAAGTGGCAGATTCCTTTCAGGTGGTTCGGGAATATAATCCAAATGGATTTGTGATGGCGAATTTGGGCGCCCACCATAACTTGGAAAATGCCAAACGTGCGGTTGACTTATTGGATGCCAATGCTTTACAAATTCACTTGAATATTCCGCAAGAAGTAGTGATGCCAGAAGGGGACCGGGATTATGGCATGTGGCTCGATAATATCAGTCAAATTGTGGCTCATCTGGGTTTGCCTGTGATTGTTAAAGAAGTTGGCTTTGGGATGTCACGCGAAACCATCGCTGATTTAATTAGTGTTGGGGTAGAGAATATCGATGTCTCAGGTCGCGGTGGAACTAACTTTGTCCAAATTGAAAATGATCGACGGACGCGGCTCGACTTTCAAGATTTAGGCAACTGGGGGCAGACAACCCCTGAATCACTCTTAGAAGCACTCGCTTTCCAAGATCAGGCTCGGATTCTTGCCTCTGGCGGTATCCGTAGTTATTTAGATATGGTTAAAGCTTATGCCTTAGGTGCCAAAGCGGTTGGTTTATCTGGGCGCTTCTTGGCCTTAGTTGATCAACTATCTATTGAAGATTGCGTTCAAGTAGTGAATGACTGGCGGGATTCAATTGCCCATATGATGTTGATGCTAGGCGTGGAATCGATTGAAGCAATCGCCACTTGTCCAGTAGTAATCAATGGTCAACTTCGTGATTGGGCTCTAAGTCGTGGTATCGATTATCAGGCATTAGCTCAACGTCAGCGCCAACAAAGTTAACTTGTTATAAAGAAGCTACTTTATTTTTAAGTTAGAACATATATTGGACTTGCTTGTTATAGTAAATTTTATTATAAAACAGTAAAAGGATTGGGTATTTTTACTCAATCCTATTTTTTTGTCTAATTTCAACTATTTGACTCAAAATTTGTGGAATAATAGTGCGGCATATTAAAAATAAGGGTGGGAGCTAATTTTTAATGATTTTGAAAGATCAATTATTTTTATTTGCTTATAGGACCTATAAGTTTGGAGGGGATTATCAGGAAAATTAGGTGGGACTACACCTAAAAAGTGTTTAAACAGATAATCAGGAGAAGAGATTATGAGAAAATCTAATAAAACCTAGCGTTTTTCACAAACAATTATAATTTCTGAACTCAAAAAAATGAAAATAATACTAATTAAATATTCATCATCGCATAATAGAAGCGTTTACAATCACTAGTTTTGAAAAAATATTAATATATTAAAATTAGATTTATCATATTAATTAAATTAATGGTACATATTAATTTTTCATATGACTTTTTTTCTATTTTACCCTTAAAAAGCGTTACCACTTCCTTTAAAATGAAGGTATCGACGGATTCAGAGGGTTGAAAGCAGAATTTTATCATCAAATTCTAATAAAAGTTACTTTTGCCACTTAGATAAGTTGATGGAGTTGTAGTTACTAACCGTTTGATTTTTTTTAAATTTTAAGGAGGAAAGAATATGAGTCAAGATTTATATGGTCAATGGCTAGATACGCAAAAAAACTGGTTGGAAAATGTTTCAAAATTAGGAAATGAATCAATGACAAATCAATGGACTGCTCCCTATAAAACTTGGTTAGATTCACAAGAAAAAGCTTATGAATCTTATCAAAAAGCTGTAGGTGGCGACCAACAAGCCCCATCTTTATTTAATCCTTTCATGCCGCAAGCAAATCAATTATTTAATCCTTTCCAAGCATTGCAAAATTTTGACCAAGTTCAAAAAGATTCAGTTAAGGCTTGGCAAGATGCTTATAAGAATAGCCCGATGGGTCAATACATGGCCCAATTGCCAAATATGAATGATTATACGAAGCAAATGCAAAACTTATTCCAAGTGGATCCAAGCACTTATACAAAATTTTTATCTAAAGATACGCGGGATATTTTTGCTAAGATGACCAATGCTTCTCAAATATACGAAAATATGTATAAGTTCTATCAAGAATTTGTAGACACCGTAGCTCAGCCTGCTGGTAAAGAACTTGAAAAAACTTGGAACCAATTAGTAGAACAAGGTAAGGTAAATTACCAAACCTTAGTTGAACCATTTATTCCAGTTCAAGTTAAAGCTTTCATGGAAGCACCTCAACAAATGCTTGAAGCTCTAAGTCAACAAAATGATACTTTCTGGAAACCTTGGAAAGATGCTGCTGAAGACTTAACTTATTTATATAATCAAAGTCTTTTAGGGGATACGGCTAAATTATCTGAATTCTATGATTTATGGCAAGATACCTATGCTCAAACATTTGGTGCTGTAATTAAGTCACCTTTAATGGGGAACAATGCAGAATTCTACGAAGCTAAAAACCAATATATGGATCAATTAGTTCGTCTTTTAGTAGTTTCTTCTGAATTCTCTTCTAAATTGAGCCAAGTGACACAAACTCACTTAAAGAACCATATGAAAGACTTCATGGAATTAGTTGAAAAGAATGAACAACCTAAGACTTATAAGGAATTCTATTATTACTGGTCTAAACAAATTGAATCTACCTTGAATGCTTACTTCTATACTGATGAGTTTGCAGAATTATTAGGGGAATTCTCTTCTGCTTTTGCCCAAGCGAGAACGCGCCAAAATGCAGTCTTAGAACGTTATTTAGCAAATACGCCAATCGTTTTAGAATCTGATATGCGGAGTTTATATAAGAAGGTTCACGAAATGAAACGTGAAATTCGTAGTTTAAAGAAGGAATTAAAAGAATTACATGCAAGTGATGAAGTTGAAGCAAATGCACCCGTTAAAGCGGCAGCTAAGCCTGCTCGTAAACCAGCTGCACGCGCAACAAAATCAAGTACAACTACTGCTAAAGAAAGTAAATAATTAAAATCTACAAGGAGGGAATCTGATTATGTTTGATGAATTATTAGAAATAAATAAACAAAACTTTGAAGATGTGATTCATTCACAAAAGAAAATGCTAGGTGCAATTGATACCTTAGCCCACCTAGAATTACCTAAAAAAGGTGTATCTGAAAAAGAAGCAGTCTATACATCTGATAAAGTAACTTTATATCATTACGTACCAAAATCTAAAAAACTCATATCTCCCCCTGTCTTAATTTCTTATGCCTTGGTAAATAAATACTATATGATGGACCTCCAAGAAGGAAAATCTTTTATCGGTGGATTATTAGATGCCGGTTTAGACCTTTACCTTATCGACTGGGGTTATCCAACTAAAGATGATATGTATATGACCATGGAAGACTATATTCTTGGTTATTTAGATGAAGCTGTGGATTATATCCGTGAAGAATCTGGTTATGATCAAATCAACTTGATGGGGATTTGCCAAGGTGGTACTTTCTCTACAATTTATACATCATTACGCCCTGAAAAAATCAAAAACTTAATTACTTTAGTAACCCCAATTGACTTTGATACTGATGAAAAATTACTTTTCAAATGGGGACCATATTTAGACATCGATTCTATCGTAGATGCCTATGGTGTTGTACCAGGTGATTTCATGAACAATGGTTTCTTAATGTTACAACCTGTTACTTTAACAACTAACAAGTATCTTGATTTAATTGATTCACTCGATGATGCAGATAAGATGACTAACTTCATTGCGATGGAAAAATGGATTTTTGACTCTCCAGGTCAAGCCGGTGAAACCATCCGTCAATTCAACAATGACCTTTACCGTGATAATAAATTAGTCAAAGGCGAATTGATGATTGGCGATGAACAAGTGGATATGAAAAATATCCAATGTCCAGTTCTCCATATTTATGCTAAATTTGACCACCAAGTACCGAATTCTTCTTCAGATAAGATGAAGAAATATGTGGGTTCTAAAGACTTTGAAGAACATTGCATTGAAACCGGTCATATTGGATTGTTTGTATCTGGTAAGTCTCAAAAAATCGTTGTACCAATGATCTCTGATTGGGTTAAAGACCACTCAAAATAAGCGTCCAAGGTTAAACTTATTTACTAGCGCTGATAAAAAAGGTTGAGGCGCTAGGCCTCAACCCTTTTTAATTCGGCTAGTTAAACAATCGCACGAATACTTTCAATGAATAATTCAAATTCATCATCCATAATCGCATGGCCTGATTGTTTGAATATTTTTAAATGGGCTTGTTTACCAAAAGCGGCTTTGAAGGCATAAGCTTCTTTACTTTCAACCACCCGGTCGTAAACACCATGCCAAATATGAACCGGACATTTAATAGTGCTTAAGGATGAATATCCCATTTGCTGGAGTTCTTCCTTAAGGTTAAAGTAAAGTAGACTATAATAGAAGTCGCCAAAATTTTGTTGTCGCATGGCATCCATGGTGAGGCGGTTTTCATAAGTAGGGTCTAAGTGGCTACGTTGAAAGATGCCAGCATGAAGTAAACGTTGAAAGAAGAAACGATTTCGTAGCCGGAAGTTAGATTCCATATGGCTAACAATAGACTGGTGAGCAAACTCAGAAGATGCTTGACCAAAGGGATTAAACAAGGGTAAAACGTTTGGGAAGACATCAATAATGTCTTCAAAACCACGTAGGCCAATCGAGGCAACTAAAATGACTTGTTTAATCGTATCTGGTAAGAGGGCTGCAACTTCTAAAGCAACCCCACCACCGGCTGACCAGCCTATGATTGTTAAATCATTAAGGTTCATCGTCTGGATAAATCGTTTAACATCTTGGGCAAAATCACTGAGATGGGAAATTTTATGATGGTAGCTGGATTGGCCAAAGCCACGCAAGTCTAGGGCATAGAGATTATAATCGCCAGCTAAGGCCTGAAGGGTTCGCGTCCAATTGCTAGCAGAAGACAGGTTACCATGTAGAAAAAGTAGGTTCGGTTTATCGAGACTGAGATCTTGAATGTAGGCGATGTTTTCGTCATTTTCAAGTGTTATATATTGATAAGGGTAGAAGAACATGAGTCTGCTCCTTTTCTATGGCTTTAGGCCAATTATAGCACGCTTTTATATATATTAGTTATAACAAAAAATTAAGGAGTGTATAAGTATGACAGAAGAAAAATATTATGTAGGTCAATCAGATTCATTTACTAAGACAGTAACCGAAGCTGATGTAGTTTTATTCGCAGGTGTAACGGGAGACTTAAACCCAGCTCATGTCAATGATGTTTATGCTAAGAATTCAATGTTTAAAGGACGGATTGCTCATGGTATGTTCTCTGCTGGTTTAATCTCAGCAGTTTTTGGAACTAAACTGCCTGGACCAGGAACAATTTATCTTTCTCAAACCCTTCAATTTAGAAAGCCAGTTTATTTCAATGATACGATTACTGCGACCGTAACTATCAAAGAAATTGATGAAAAAGGTCGTATCTTATTTGATACAACCGTAACAAACCAAAATGGTGATACGGTTGTGACTGGTGAAGCTAAGATGTTACCACCAAAGGACTAAACGATCAGAATTATCTGAAATGAATAAATTATAAAAAAACATCCAGGGATTGGGCTTTTCTGCCCAGTCTCTGGATATTTTTATTTTGCAATTAAATAAATAGGTAAATTATACCGCCGATAATTCCAGTTCCCACCATGACCATGATCGGATCAAGTTTCCATTTACGGAGGATGATGAAGGCAGCAATGAATAGGATGCAAGCAATCCAATCAAGGGGAGCTTGGGGCAGGTAGCGGGTATCTGTCAAGGAAGCGTCTAAGATAGTCAGACCAGCAGAAGTAATAAAAGCGACGATTGCTGGTTTTAAACCATTTAACAAGGCATCGAGGACGCCAAGTTGACGGAACCGCTTATAAAGGTAAGCTAAGGTCATAACAATAATAAGTGAGGGCAAGATACATCCTAGGGTCGCTAGGATAGCTCCGGGTAAGCCCGCCATGCGAAGACCGATAAAGGTAGCTGAATTTACCGCAATAGGACCCGGAGTCATTTGGGCGATGGTAATTAAATCAGTAAATTCTTTGAGACTCATCCATTGATTCTGGGTCACAATTAAATCTTGAATCAGAGGAATTGCAGCTAAGCCGCCTCCAATTGAGAAGGTTCCAACCTGAATAAAGACAAGAAATAGTTTCCATATAATCATTTTATTGGCCTCCTTTAGAACTTAATTTGAGGCTGAAATAGCGAATTAAGCTTAAAATGGTAACCACTAAAATAACATAAACAATATTGATTTTAAGGAAATAAACACTGACAAAGGCCGCCAACATAACTAGGAGGGAAAAGCCTTTATGCACGGCCAAGGCTTTTTGAGCAAGGTCTAAAGCAACATCTAAAATGACTGCGGCTACCCCAGCCTGCATACCTTTTAAGATTGCTGCAATAACGGGGTTGGTTCGAAAAGCATTATAGAAGATAGTTATTAAAGAAAGGATAATAAAAGGAGGCAGAATGGTCCCGATAATGGCAACTAAAGCCCCCAGCCAACCGGCTATTTCATAGCCGACAAGAATCGAGGCGTTGACGGCAACTGCGCCCGGACTCGACTGAGCAATGGTGGTGTAGTTAATAATATCATCTTCGGTTAGCCAACCAAGTTCGTCGACAAACCGTCGTTTCATAAGGGGGATAATGACATAGCCCCCTCCAAAAGTGAAGGTCGAGAGGGTGAAGGTTGTTCTAAAAAGGGTAAGATAAGTGTGTAAAGTAATTTTCATTGTGAACCTCGCTTTCTCACTAACTAGTCTATCACGAATAGCCTTGGAATAATATTTTTAACCGTTGTTAAGAATTCCTCATAAAATGGATGAATTTTAATGTTTTTCTCATTTGCCACTTGACTTTGCAAGTGGTTATTGATACACTAGGCATACAAAATCGTAGCTTAAGTGAGTAGACTAAGAAGGATTAATTAGCGAGATAGTGTTGGTGGGAGACTATTCATCTTACTTAGTTGAACCGGCCTTAGGTGATGGGAAGCGGCAGAAGGAGAATATTAAAGATTTTCTTTTGCACTAATCCCCGCTACATAGCGTTATCATGCAAAGCGAATAAGCTAGTCATAGAGCTTATTAAATAGAGTGGTACTGCGGATTAATCGTTTGAACTATTAAATCGTCTCTAAGCCAAGAGCTTAGAGACTTTTTTAATGGATAAGATTGGGAGCTAATTCAATGAAGAAAAAAATAAGTAGTTTAATTTTAGCAGTGACTTTATTGCTTTTAGTCTTGTTATATTATCATTTTTATGAAGAGCGTTTTGCCTATAATGGTCTCCAATATGTCGGTCTTACCTATGGGCAGTCACTATCAGAATCACAAGAACAACGAGGGGCTGACTGGCACGGAGCGGCTCAAGCGAGTGTTTATAATGGTCAACCTTAGTGACATTTGTTGCTGAGGGTCGAAAGTCCTATAAATGCGCCATAAACTTTTCGACATTAATAATAGCCCGCTGATGGCTACCTTTAGCAATCATATTTTCTCCGTCAAATGCCTCTAATTCAAAACTATAAAAACGCTGATCTTCTTTAATTAAACGGGCTTTAACAATGATTGAACTACCGATTGCAGAAGCTATAAGATGATTACACTGGATTTGAGTCCCTACAGAGGATTGTCCTGCTTCTAAAACACCATTTAATAAATCCTGGGCCGTATTTTCCATCATGGCGATTAAAGCAGGGGTAGCTAAGACTTCGAGTTGTCCAGATCCCATCTTGGCAGCACTAAGCTCGGGAGTCACTTGGAATTCTTTTTCGATTTCTTTCATTAATAACATCTCCTTCTAATTGATTATAATTTTAGTGTAAATGAGTCGGCTTTAAATACCAAGGAAAAATTTAATAATAAAAAACGCTGGGATATTCCCAGCGTTTTTTTCATTAAGTGAATATTAGAGGAAAGCTCCAATACCAGTTAATTCACGACCAACAATCAATGAGTTCACTTCATGGGTTCCTTCATAAGTATAAATTGCTTCAGCATCAGTGAAGAAGCGAGCGACTTCTGTTTCATAAGTGATACCATTACCACCACAAACTTCACGAGCTAAGGCTACTGTTTCACGCATCCGTTTAGCATTATGTAATTTAGCTAGAGAAGAATTGAACATCTTAGCAGTGCCTTCTTCTTGGAGTTCAGCTACACGAGCTGAGTAAGCAATACATGCAGCGACATTAGCTTGCATAGTTGCTAATTTTTCTTGTACTAATTGGAAGCTAGCAATCTTACGTTCGAATTGTTCACGATCAGTCGTTAAACGTAAAGCAGCATTGAAAGCACCAGCAGCAGTACCCATAGCAATGTGGGCTACGTCAACACGAGTGAATACGAAAATCTTAGCAACATCACCAAAGCCATTAATATTCACTAAACGATCTTCGTCTTTAACTTTAACATCTTTAAGGGTGATATGTCCGTTGTTTACGATACGTAAAGCAATCTTATGTTCTACGTTTTCAACAGAAAGCCCTTCAGATCCTTTAGCGACCATGAAACATTTAATTTTGTTGTCGGCAACGTCACGGGCGAACACTGGGATGAAGTCGGCAGTCTTAGCGCCACCAATCCAACGTTTTTCACCGTTTAAGACCCATTCACCGTTTTTGAATTCAGCCGTTGTAGCTAAACCACCGGCAATATCAGAACCATGATCAGGTTCGGTTAAAGCGAAACAGGTTTGACCAGTCATGGTACGAACTTTAGTTGCATATTTTTCTTTTTGTTCTTCTGAACCACCAATTAAAATGGTGTTGTAACCTAAACCACCGTGAACAGTATAGAAAGTAGCAACAGATGGGTCAAAACGAGCTAATTCTAAATATAAGAAAGTATTGTAGATTTCGCGTGCTTTCCATTTATCTTCGCGGCCTTCAAATAAATCTGGGTGATCCATGATACGCGCAGCAGCGAAAGCACCAAGAATTTCTTCACGTGGTAATTCAGCGTTTTCATATGAGTCAATTAAAATTGGACGTACGCGAGTTTCTAATTCATGGCGAAGATTTTGTAAAATAGCTACTTCTTTTTCTGTTAGGGCTGATGAGTAGCCATATACGTCTTCTGGATACATTTCTTTAAGTACTTCTAATTTATTCATAAGTAAATCTCTCCCTTTTTTATTATTCAAACCAAAGAAACGGACATCTAAAGCGCTTACACATAGTATAAGCGACTTTTTATAAAAAAACAAATTAAACATAATTAAAGAACCTATAAGAAAAAGTTATAGATTTAACCGCTTACATATGATACAATATGACTATACTATTTTGATATCAAATAATTGTTACTAGAGGGAGCACCGTTATGAAGTTTGATATAACTCAGATGGAATATTTTGTTAACATCGTCGAATGTGGTTTTAACTTGTCTTTGGCATCTAAGAAAATTCATATTAGCCAGTCCGCCTTGAGTCAGTTTATCACTAACTTTGAAAAAGAACAGCAGGTTGACCTCTTTGAACGGAAGAATGGACGATTAGATTCCTTAACCGCGATTGGCCAAGTGATCTATGAAGCCTCACAAGAAATTGTTAGAGAATATCAGTTATTAAGAGAAAAAATTGAAATTGAAGCCGGCAAGCACCAAGGGACCATTCGCGTAGGTCTTCCTTCTTTAATTTTACGTTTTTACTTTGCTTCATTCTTTACGCAAATTATGCTTGAAAATCCTGATATCTATATTGAAGTAGTTGAAGATGGTTCTATTGGTTTACGGAAAAAGCTAATTGATAAAGAATTAGATCTAGCCGTACTAATCGAACCAACCAACCTTGATCCGAATAAGTTTGAGCAACAAATTATTCAAGTTGATCAAATGGCAGCTTTTATGGATATCCATCATCCATTATCTGAAAAAGTATCGATTGATTGGAAGGATTTGAAACAATATCCAATTTCTACCTTTTCAAAGTCATTTACTACATATGATTTAGTCCAAGAACGATTAGAGAAAGAAAAATTATCCGGTAATATATTGATGTTTTCATCATCTTGGGATTATTTAGTGGAGTGTACCCAGCAAACTGATCTTATTACAATTTTACCAGCTCCAATAAAACGTTATATTAATAAAGAGAAAAATATTATGCGGCCAATTAATAACTATATTCCATTTAACTTTTATATATGCCGTCCTTCATTACCGGAACATCCTATCCTCAAAGAAGAACTTTATAACCGAATTATTGAATTATTTTACCAACCAGTAGAATAATATAGTTACTATAACAAGTCTATAAGTTTTACTTATAGACTTGTTAATTTTTTATTGGTAGATATTTATGAAAGCATAGTTTACAATAATATCTGTAAGCGCTTTTAGAAAATGGAACGGACAGATTAAAGGAGGTCTTTCTTTGAAAGAAGTAGTAATTGTTTCAGCAAAACGTACAGCATTAGGTTCATTTGGTGGTTCTTTAAAGAACATCAATGCGGTGGATATGGCGACAGAAGTTGTCAAAGCATCTTTAAAAGAGATTAATTTAGATCCATCTGAAGTAAATGAAGTTATCTTGGGTAATGTTTTAGGCGCAGGCTTGGGCCAAAACGTGGCTCGTCAAGTCCTAATTAATTCCGGTATTCCTAAAGAATCATCTGCTTTTACTATTAATAAAGTGTGTGGTTCAGGCTTGAAGGCTGTTGCCTTAGCTGCTCAATCAATTATTGCAGGCGATAACGAAGTTGTCGTTGCCGGTGGTACTGAAAGCATGTCTCAAGCACCTTATGTCTTACAAGGACAACGTTGGGGCGCTCGGATGGGAGACGCAAAAGTAGTAGATACCATGATTAAAGATGGTTTAACCGATGCCTTTAACCATTATCATATGGGGATTACTGCTGAAAATATCGCCGAAAAATTTGGTTTTACCCGTGAACAACAAGATGAATTAGCCGCTACCTCACAACAACGTGCAGTTGCTGCGATTGAAGCTGGTAAATTTAAAGATGAAATTGTTCCGATTGAAATTCCACAACGTAAAGGTGACCCAATTGTTTTCGATACCGATGAATTTCCACGTAAAGGTGTTACTGCAGAATCTCTTGGTAAATTAAGACCAGCCTTTAAGAAAGATGGCGGAACTGTAACTGCGGGTAATGCTTCAGGTTTAAACGATGGAGCAGCTATCTTAATCGTCATGACTAAAGAAAAAGCAGATCAATTAGGTATTAAACCACTTGCTACCATTAAATCTTATGCTTCTGGCGGGGTTGATCCAGCTATCATGGGTACAGGTCCAATTCCAGCAACAAAACGTGCATTAGCTCGTGCTGAATGGTCTGTTGAAGATTTAGATTTAATTGAAGCTAATGAAGCATTTGCTGCCCAAGCTTTATCAGTAATCCATGAATTAAACTTCAATACAGATATCGTCAATGTTAACGGTGGTGCGATTGCAGTAGGTCACCCAATTGGTGCTTCAGGTGCTCGTATCTTAGTTACACTACTTCATGAAATGGAAAAACGTGATTCTAAGAAAGGTCTTGCGACCTTATGTATTGGTGGCGGCCAAGGTATCGCCCTAACGGTAGAACGTTAGTACAAATAAAAAGGTAACGAAAGTGGGAATGAGAATGAATACTCAAGTATGGATTCAAGAGATTGAAAGTCGACTGGGGACTACCTTACTTGAGTCTGCTAGACAAACTGATGCAGATGACTCATTCCCTTTTATTTTGGTTGATGAAATTATTCATGACCCTTATTTTGTCGATTTAGTTTCACAAATTGATCGTAACCATACATTGAAGGAATTTAATCAACTCATTAAACAAATTTCTGAGGTGTTTCCAGCCCTGGCAAGTATCTTGTTAACTCAAGCTGCTTATGGGGTTTATCCAATACTTCGCTTTGGTACGGATAGCCAACGGGATACCTACCTTGCTGACTTGATTCAAGGCAAGCGGCTAGGAGCCGTGGCTCATTCAGAAGAAGCTGGGGGGAGTGATATCGAGCAGTTAACGACAACGGTTGTAGAAACTGAAGGTGGATGGATTTTAAATGGTCATAAGGCTTATGTGTCAAATGGCCAGGAGGCCCATTTATTTTATGTTACTGCAAAAAAAGCGGATGCTAACCATAGTTTGCAGCGAGGCGTCTTTGTGGTAAATCGTGATCTAGAAGGCGTAACGGTCCATCCTGCTAAGAAAAAAGTGGGCATAAGGGCCATGTCTGTCACAGAATTGACCTTTGAAAACGTCTTTCTTTCTGAGGAAAGCCTGTTAGGCGGAGTTTACCAAGGAGAAACCCAAAGTAAGGAAATTATGGATCGCATTAAATTATCAATTGTTGCGCAAGCAATTGGCTTAACAGCCTCTAGTATTAAAAAAGGGATTGATTATTTAAGTTTAGACCGTAAGATTGGAACTCGCCTGATTGAAATGCCAGACTATCAACAAATTATTGCACATTTGATTAGTCGTTATGAAGCGATACAAGCATTATATGATAATACGGTATCGCAAAGAACAATTGATAGGGATGCGATTGCTATGCTGAAGTTATTGACTTCTGAATTAGCAACTCAATCAACTGAACAAATTATACATATGAGTGGTGGCTTTGGTTTCATGCGCCAAAATGATTTAGAACGCTTAGCCCGTGATGCACGTGCAACTGCTATATATGGTGGTTCAATGGCTACCCAAAGTAAAATTATCGCAAAAAAATGGTTATAAAAGATGATAAATGGAGGAATTATAAAATATGTCATATAATACAATTCTTTTTGAAGAAAAAAATGGAATCGCTTATATTACGATTAACCAACCTAAGTCATTAAATGCTTTAAATACTGAAGTTTTGACAGAATTAGGTCAAGCCGTTCAAACAATTAAAGAAAGTGAAACAATTAAAGTTGTGATCCTTACGGGGGCTGGCGAAAAATCTTTCGTAGCAGGTGCTAATATTGTTGAAATGTCAACTAAGAACGCTAAAGAGGGTCAAGTATTCTCTCTATTAGGAAACCGTATCTTCGAAGCTCTTGCAACTTTAGACCAACCTTCAATTGCAGCCGTTAATGGTTTTGCACTTGGTGGAGGCTGCGAATTAGCTATGTCATGTGACCTTCGGATTGCCTCTGAAAATGCCTTGTTTGGCCAACCTGAAGTAGGGTTAGGAATTACCCCTGGTTTTGGTGGTACCCAACGTTTAGCTCGGATTGTTGGTATTGCTAAAGCTAAAGAATTAATCTACACAGCTTCTAATATTAAAGCGGCTGAAGCTGAACGCATCGGTTTGGTTAATAAAGTAGTTCCTCAAGAAGAATTAATGGCTGAAGCTGAAAAATTAGCTGGTAAGATTTTGAAACAAAGTCAAACTGCTGTTCAAAAAGCTAAGATTGCAATTGACTTAGGTATTGAATTACCTTTACATCGCGCTGTAGAAGTTGAAGCCGAAATGTTCGGTAATTTATTTGCAACTGAAGATCAAAAAGAAGGAATGGCTGCCTTCGTTGAAAAACGTAAACCTGAATTTACTGGCAAATAGACTAATAGCTTAGGTTTATTGATTTTATTTAAGGTTATTATTAATAATAAAATATTTTATAGGGAGTGTTTATTTTGAGTATTGAAAAAGTAATGGTTATTGGTTCAGGTACAATGGGCTCTGGAATTGCCCAAGTGTTTGCCCAAACAGGTAAAGTCGTTTATTTGAACGATATCAAACAAGAATTTGTTGAACGTGGATTGAATGGTATCAAGAAACAATTACAACGTGCAGTTGACAAGGGTAAGAAAACTCAAGAAGAAGTAGATGGTATTATTGCTAATATTAAACCTTCTGTTGACTATGCGGATGCTAAAGAAGTTGACTTAGTTGTGGAAGCTGCCACTGAAAATAAAGAAATCAAACTTGGTATCTTCAAACAATTAGATGAAATTGCACCCGAACATACAATCTTAGCATCAAACACCTCTTCTTTATCAGTGACTCAAATTGCTTTAGCAACTAAACGTCCAGACAAAGTAATCGGTATGCACTTCTTTAACCCTGCTCCAGTTATGAAATTAGTTGAAGTAATCTCAACTATCGTAACTTCAAATGAAACTTCAAATGCAGTTAAAGAACTATCTAAAGAAATTGGTAAAACACCAGTATCTGTTAAAGATTCTTATGGTTTCGTAGTAAACCGTATCTTAATCCCAATGATTAACGAAGGAGCTTTTGTCTTTGCAGAAGGAATTGCTTCCGGTGAAGAAATTGATGAAGCTATGAAGTTAGGCGCTAACCACCCAATTGGCCCACTAGCTCTTGCAGATTTAATCGGATTAGATATTGTCTTGGCAGTTATGAACGTATTATATGACGGCTTCAAGGATCCTAAGTATCGTCCAGCTCCAATTTTAACTAAATATGTAGAAGCCGGTTGGTTAGGACGTAAGACAGGTAAAGGATTCTTTGATTATAATAAATAATAAATAAAATATTGGAGGTATGGATATGGTACAATTTGTTTCGATTGAAGAAGCAGTTGCCCTAGTCAAAAAAGGTGCGCGTTTAGGTACTTCTGGATTTATTGGACCTTCTGCACCAATTAAATTAATTAAGGCTTTAGCCGATGCTGGAACCAATGAATTAACCTTAATCCAACCGGTTACTTCATTCCCAGGTGCTACTCATGATATAGACTGGTTAGCAGAAAACAATCAAATTGCTAAAGGGATTCTTTCGCATACAGGTACTTCAAAACAAGTATCTGGCCAATTCTTAGCTGGTGATTTAGAAGTAGAATATACACCAATGGGTACTATAATTGAATGTCTTCATGCAGCAGGTGCTGGTCTTGGTGGAGTATTAACGCCTACTGGTGTGGGTACCACTCAAGAAGAAAACCATAAAAAAGTCGAAATTAATGGTAAAGAGTATTTATTCTATGAACCACTACCACTAGATGTTGCTTTTGTTAAAGCTAGTAAAGCAGATAAATTTGGTAATCTTGTATGTCAAGGAACTGAAAAATTCCTTACAAAAGAAATGGCTTTAGCAGCTGATATCGTTATTGCTGAAGTTTCTGAAATTGTTGAAACTGGCGATATTGATCCAGATGATGTATTCGTCCCAGGTGTCTTGGTTGATTATGTAGTTCAAGGTATGACGCCAGAAGAAAATACCAAGTACTATACTGAACTTTGGGGCAATGCCAAGATGTTAAGAGAGGGGTAATTGAATGAATGCTAAAGAAATAATCGCACGTCGTATTGCAAAAGAATTCAATGATGGTGATTTCATTAACTTAGGGTTCGGTATTCCTAACCTTTCTGCGGCGTATACACCAGAAAACGTTCATGTTATTCTACAAGCTGAAAATGGTGCTATGTTATTTGGTCCACCACCAACCCCAGCAGAAGCTAAACCAAACTCTTCTAACTCAGGTGGTATGCCAATCACTATGAAACCAGGTGCGTCTACTTTTGATGGTTTGACTTCATTTGCCCTAATTCGTGGTGGTCACGTTGACCAAACTGTCTTAGGTGCCTTAGAAGTTGACCAAGAAGGTAACATTGCTAACTGGTCTATCCCAGGCGTTCTAGCTCCTGGTATGGGTGGTGCCATGGACTTATTAGTTGGAGCAAAACGTGTTATTGCATCTATCCAACATACTGATAAGAAAGGTAATTCTAAAATATTGAAGAAATGTACCTTACCTTTATCTGCCGCTCACTGCTTAGACTTAGTTATTACTGATAAAGCAGTCTTCGGCTTCCAAGATGGTAAATTCTTATTGAAAGAAACAGCTCCAGGCGTTTCTGTTGATGATGTTTTAGCCATTACTGAAGGCGACGTAGTTGTTGCTGACGATGTTCACGAAATGGACATCTAATTTCTAAGCCTTTTAGAAGGAAGGGATTGGGCAAGAAAGCCCAATCCCTTATTATTTTTTCGATAATAAAATTTTGTAAGGGAGTGATCGTTAGGATGGAAACAGCGCCGCAAAGCGACTTGTTCCATCTTAATCAACCTTGAGGGGGGGCGAGGAATTAAAGTAGTTGAGCGAAAGTATGAGTTCAACTACATTTATCCAAGTGCTCCAGTAAGTAAAAATTAGAGATTTTCATGCTTTTGTTCGGCTCCTTTTTTTTTTTTTATCTTTTCAGTTGACAAATGTAAACCTAGTCTTTATACTTTATCTTAAGTTACAAATGTAAACTTATTAATGGAAGGAGTCGCTTATGATTCACAAAACTTATCCAGTCAACGGCATGGTCTGTGCTTCTTGTGCGCAAACGGTCGAACAAGCTGTAGCTAAACTACCGGGGGTGGAAAAGGCCTCTGTAAACTTAGCCACTGAGAAATTAAGTTTAGACTATGATAAAGATCAGGTGGACTTTCAAACTTTAGCGGATACAGTGGCCAAGGTAGGCTATCAATTAGAAGTCCCTTTATTAAGCCAAGATTTTACCATCGAAGGTATGTCTTGTGCTTCCTGTGCCCAAACGGTTGAAGCAGCTGTGGCCAAGTTAAAAGGAATTGAACAAGCCTCAGTGAACTTAGCTACTGAACAAATGCAAGTGATGTATCAAGAAGGTCAAGTAAATACCAAGGATATTCTTGAAGCCGTTGCCGAATCTGGCTATCAAGCATTTGTCCGTAAAGATGCTAGTCAAGCCCGCATCGACCAAGGTCAGAAACAGGAACAACACATGGATGATTTATGGCGTCGTTTCATGGGGTCGGCTATTTTTGCCCTCCCGCTATTGATTGTTGCCATGGGACCCATGTTGGGTTTACCGATTCCTAGTCATGATTATCCAAAATTATTTGCAGGAATTCAGCTTATGTTAACCTTACCAGTGATATATTTCGGTCGGTCTTTCTTTAGTCAAGGTTTTAAGGCTCTTTTTAAAGGCCATCCCAATATGGATTCCTTGGTAGCCTTAGGTTCTTCTGCCGCTTTTATTTATAGTATTTATGCGACCTTGCGTTTATGGCTAGGTGGTGAGAGTCATTTTGTCATGCAACTTTATTATGAATCAGTTGGTGTCATCTTAACTTTGATTACTTTAGGGAAATATTTTGAAAGCCGGTCGAAGGGGAAAACGTCTGAAGCCATCAAATCTTTGATGGCCTTAGCACCTCAACAAGCGCGTTTGATCAAAGATAAAGAAATGACCATGGTTGACCTAGATCAAGTTCAACTGGATGACATTATTCTGGTTAAACCGGGAGAGAAAATTCCTATGGATGGTCAGATTATTGAGGGAAGCTCAAGTGTGGATGAATCGATGATATCAGGAGAATCCATGCCAGTCTCAAAAAAAGTTGGCGACCAAGTGATTGGGGCGAGTCTTAATAAACAAGGTTCCTTTAAGTTTAAGGTCAATCGATTAAGTCAAGATTCAACCCTTGCTCAGATTATTCATATGGTAGAAGAAGCTCAGGGCTCTAAAGCACCGATTGCCCGCTTAGCTGATAAGGTATCAGGGGTCTTTGTACCTATCGTTATGGTATTAGCCCTCCTATCTGGCTTAGCTTGGTACTTCCTAGGGCAAGAATCATTAACTTTTGCCTTAACGATTACCATTTCGGTCTTAGTGATCGCTTGTCCGTGTGCGCTTGGTTTAGCCACGCCAACTGCAATTATGGTGGGAACCGGAAAAGGGGCTGAAAATGGAATTTTAATTAAATCAGGCGATGCCTTAGAAAACAGTCACAAGATCCAGGTAATGGTTTTGGATAAGACAGGGACCATTACTGAAGGCAAACCTAAAGTGACGGATATCCTCCTTGCAACCGGTCAATCCGAAGACCAAGTCTTGCAGTTAGCTGCAGCAGCTGAAGCAGCTTCAGAACATCCTCTGGGACAAGCAATTGTGGACCAAGCCCAAGCGCAAAATTTACCTCTAGCTGAAACAAGTGATTTCAAGGCCATTTCTGGTCAAGGAATCCAAGTCAAGGTGGCGGGACGTCAATTATACTTGGGGAATTTAAAGTTGATGCAAGCCCAAGCCATTGATGTCAAGACCTACCAAGCCAAAGCAAATATGCTTGCTAGTCAGGGTAAAACCCCGATGTATGTGGCTGACCAAGATAAGCTGTTAGGGATTATTGCTGTCGCCGACCAAGCTAAAGCCAGTTCAAAGGCCGCGATTGCGGCGCTTCATGATTTAGATATTAAGGTGATTATGCTGACTGGTGATAATGAAAAAACTGCCCAAGCTATTGCTAATCAGGTGGGAGTTGACCAAGTCATTGCCGATGTCATGCCAGACGATAAGGCCTCTGTGATTAAAGACTTACAAAGTAAAGATAAAATTGTGGCCATGGTAGGCGATGGGATTAACGACGCTCCTGCCTTAGCTCAAGCAGATGTTGGGATAGCTATTGGTTCAGGAACCGATGTGGCTATGGATTCGGCGGATATTGTCTTGATGCGGTCTGATTTAATGGATGTACCGGCGGCCCTTGAATTGTCCGCGGCTACCATTCGAAATATTAAAGAAAATCTGTTTTGGGCCTTTGCCTATAATGTCTTAGGAATCCCCGTAGCGATGGGCCTCCTTCACTTATTTGGTGGCCCTCTCTTAAGCCCTATGTTAGCCGGTGCCGCCATGTCCTTCTCATCCGTATCCGTTTTATTGAATGCCTTACGGTTAAGAAACTTTAAAATAAAAGCTAAAAATGTATATAAAAATGTATAATAGAAATAAAGAGAATAGAAAGAGGAATGGATAATGGAAAAAACCTATGAAGTAACTGGAATGAAATGTCAAGGGTGTGCCAATACAGTTGAAAGTAAATTGAATCAAGTTGCTGGGGTTACAGCTGCTAAGGTTGATTTAGCTAAGCATCAAGCTCAACTTGAAGGTGATTTCCAAGATGCTGATTTACAAGCAGCGCTTGCGGATACGAATTATGCCCTAAATCTATAGTTTCGATTGATTTTAATCATTTATATTTGATCAAAACCACACTTTCTTTGAGTAGTCTGTCCAGGTTATATTTACTGGTCTGCTAATGAAAATGTGGTTTTTAATTTTGAAAAAATTGCGGATAAATAGGCATATCAATAAACAAATAGTTCTCATCCTGTTATACTAATAAATGAAAGGGGTTTCTAAGATGAAAGAGAAATATTATCTATTAAATGATGGTTTTGCTATTCCTAAGCTTGGATTAGGAACCTATGGCCTCAGAGGGTCTTCAGGTATGCAACGGATTAAAATGGCCTTACAATCAGGCTATCGCTTGATTGATTCAGCCTTTAATTATGAAAATGAAGGAATCGTTGGTCAGGCAATCCGTCAGTCAGGTATTTCAAGAGACCAAATCACGGTTACGTCTAAATTACCGGGTCGCCATCATGCTTATAAGGAGGCTATTGAAACCATCGAAGAGTCTTTAGCCCGTACGGGTTTAGATTATTTAGACTTATATTTAATTCATTGGCCCAACCCAGATCAAAACCAATATGTGGAAGCTTGGCAGGCTTTAATTGATGCCCAAAAATTTGGTTTGATTCGGTCAATTGGGGTGTCTAATTTCTTGCCAGACCATATTGACCGCCTAGAAAAGGAAACTGGGCATTTGCCAGTTGTTAACCAGTTAGAGTGTCACCCCTATTTTAATCAGGCCAAGGTGCTTGACTATCATCAAAGTAAGCAGATTATTGTTGAAGCTTGGTCACCCATTGGACGGGGTTCACAGATGGGACAAGAAGCTGTGATTAATGACTTAGCCCATAAGTATAATCGGTCTAACCAACAAATTATCTTAGCCTGGCATGTTGCCCGAGGCATCATACCAATTCCGAAGTCAGGTAATTATCAACGGCAAGGCGAAAACCTAGCAGCCCTTGATTTTGAACTTAGTCAAGCAGATCTTGAAGCGATTAACGACTTAAGCCAAGATCAAGGTCGGCTTAAAGACCAAAATCCAGCGGTTTATCAAGAATTTTAAAATTAATAATAGGAGGTCGTATAATGGAAACAATGAAAATGTATATTGATGGAGCCTTTCGTGAAAGCTCTAACCATGAATGGTCTAAGGTGACCAATCCTGCCAATGAAGAAGTGGTGGGGCAGGTGCCTAAAGGCACTCAGGAAGATGTTGACTTAGCGGTGGCAGCAGCAAAAGCGGCTTTACCAGCTTGGTCTAGTATAGAGCCTAAGGAGCGTAAAGCATATCTAGAGAAAGTATTAGCCGGAATTAGAGCTCAAGGCGATTATTTAGCCGAACTTATTTCCATGGAGTTTGGGGCGGCGATTACTTTTGCCCAAAAGGCCCATATTCCACTTTCAATTAATGAATTAAAGACAACGCTAGCAGAATTTGATCAATATGAGTTTGAAACATATGAAGATACCGCCTTGGTAACCAAAGACCCGGTGGGTGTGGTCGCTTGTATCACCCCTTGGAACTATCCTTTAAATCAAATCCAACGTAAACTTACACCTGCCTTGTTGGCTGGGAATACGGTCGTGGTGAAACCAGCTTCCTTCACACCTTTAACGGCCTTAGCCTTTGCTAAGATTTTTGATGATGCGGGTATACCTAAAGGGGTGGTTAACTTCGTGACTGGGTCAGGCTCAACTGTGGGAGATTACCTGGCTAAGCATGAAGATGTGAATTGTATCTCCTTTACGGGTTCGACAGAAGTCGGAGCAGGGCTTTATGAAGCAGCCGGCCCAACTATTAAACGGTTAGTGCTAGAATTAGGTGGAAAGTCAGCCATGGTTTATTTAGAGGGTGGCGACTTAGACTACGCTATCGATAAGACCATGGGCACTGTTTATAATAATCAAGGTCAAACCTGTACTGCCCTAACTCGTCTCTTGGTACCAGAAAGTATGTTGGAGGAAGTTGAAGAAAAATTATTAGCCTACTACCAAGACCATATTGTCATTGGAGACCCAGCTGACCCTAAAACCACAGTGGGCCCGATGGTCTCTCAAGCGCAAAAAGACATTGTCTTGGATTATATCGATAAAGGTAAAGCGGCAGGCGCCAAGCTCTTAGTCGGTGGTAAAGGTGTTGATGGTCCAGGCTATTTTGTGGAGCCAACTATCTTTACTCATGTGACCAATGATATGACTATTGCTCGTGAAGAGATTTTTGGGCCAGTCTTATGTGTCATAACTTATAAAACGGTAGAAGAGGCTGTTCAGATTGCTAATGATTCTGATTATGGTTTATCTGGTGCAGTTGTGGGACCTAAAGATAAAGCTAAAAAAGTGGCATTACAATTGAAAACTGGTAATGTTTTCGTCAATGACGGCCCACGCTCAGCTAAAGCCCCATTTGGTGGCTTTAAGCAGTCTGGTCTCGGCCGTGAAAATGGTCTATACGGAATCGATGACTATGTGGAATTAAAGGCCGTATTTTTATAGAGACTTGGAAAAAACTCCAATTTCTCATATGCTTGCCATCAAAGAAAACTTGCATATAATTTAATAAAAAAAGAAGTTTGGTAAAATAACCAAACTTCTTTTTTACTTTATATATGTAGGCCCTTTTTAATCTTGCCAAGCCACAGACTTAACTTGGCAAGATATAATTTTATTACTTATACGTTAATTAACGGATTGTTTTTAAAGCATCTGCCCAAGTAGTTACTTCATTAAACATCATGTTTAATGATCCTGCATGGTAGTCAGCTGGTTTAAATTCAGCCATGTTAACAAAGTCAGTGTTTAATGAGAACTGAACTTGTTGTGAAGTAACGGCTAATTTGAAGTTGGCTAAGATCACACGTAAGAATACGTTAGCAGAAAGTCCTAATGAACCACCATAAGAAACGATAGCTGCAGCTTTATTATTGAATTCGCCAGAAATGTGGTCTAAAGCATCTTTAAGACTTGAAGATAAAGCCTTATTGTATTCTGGAGTTACGAAGACATAACCATCAAATTCAGAAACCTTGTCAGCCCATTTTTGAACTTTAGGGTCTGGGTATTTACCACCAAGCATACCTGGAATGTAGTTACCTTCAAAACGTGGTAAATCAAACTCTTTGATGTCTAAAAGTTCAAATTCATGACCTTGAACATTTTCTTTAGCATAGTTTAATAAGAATTCAGCTACTTGGATGTTGTTACGTCCTTCACGAGTAGTTCCTGTTACGATAGCAATTTTTGACATAGTTTGTTTACTCCTTGAAATTCATAAGTTATTTAATCAACAGAGCCAATTATACAAATGTTCGTTTGAATAATCAAGAGAAAAGTTTCAATTTCGAAATAAATTTTTAATGAATACGTTTTCCCTCTGATATATTAGTGTTTTGTAATTTGAAATAAAATAAGATAAACTTCTTTTTCTTATCATTATTTAATATTTGTAGTATGATAAGCCTTAAGCGAGGTGAAGTTGATGTCAGAAAAAATTGGGATGGTGCTCGAAGGCGGTGGAATGCGTGGCCTCTATACGGCGGGGGTTCTGGATCAATTGATTGATTTAGACTTACCATTAGCCGGTTTGGTGACTGTTTCGGCCGGGGCTCTATTTGGAGTCAACTATCTCTCTAAACAAAAAGGGCGGACCCTACGCTATAATAAGAAATACTTAGGTAATTCTCGGTATATGTCTTTGGCAAACCTATTAAAGACAGGAAACTTTGTCGACAAAGACTTTGCCTACTATGATATTCCAATGAAATTAGATGTCTTTGATGAAGCGGCCTTTGAGGCTGCAGGAGTAGATTTTTATGTTACGGTAACCAATCTAGCCAGTGGACAGGCTGAATATATCAAGATTGATAATGTCTTTGAACAAATGGAAGCCCTACGTGCTTCTTCAGCCCTGCCATTTTTATCTCGTCCGGTCACTTATCAAGATCAGGCATACTTAGATGGGGGCATTGCCGATTCGATTCCTTATCAAAAGGCCTTTGATTTAGGTTATGACCGGCTGATTATTATTTTGACCCGGGATATCAATTATTCTAAAAGTCCCAGTCGGTTAACTATCGGTAAATGGTATTACCGCCATTATCCCGACTTTATCCAACAGTTAAAGAATCGGGCGAATATGTATAATCAACAAGTTGCGGCTATTAAAGCTTTAGAAGCTGAAGGCAAAGCATTTGTGATTCGCCCGAGCCAACCCTTAAAAATGAAGCGACTTGAAAAAGACCCCCAAGTGATTGAAGCGGTTTATCAACTAGGTGTAGCGGATATGCAAGACCGCTTGGTTTCCTTGCGGGAATTTATAAAAGTAAGTGACTGATTATTTATGAGAGGAAGTGGCTTATGCCAGCCTATGATCAATTAGATTTTCTTTTATTTTCTAGGCCAGGATCGGGTGATGACTTGTATGATCTTTATTTAGATCTAGGACAAAGGCATTATCATCTGGAACATCTAGATGCTGAGATGGAGGTAATGGAAGATCCCCTCGAGGGAAATTTGCGGCGGTCGCGGGTGAATAAATTGCGACTTGATTTTGAAAAATTAGGCCTCTTGGATTGGCCATATCAGAAATTAGATGAGGTGAGTGCTCGGGGCGATTGGCCATTAATCTATAATTTTGTGGATGATTTAGATGATGAGGAATATTACTGTATGGGTGACCTTAATGATCCCAGTTCCTTGGACAAGCTCCATCGTCTATTAGAAGAACATTTGGGAATTACTTTTGGTTTACGTGGGTAAGTTAATATTAGAAAAGAGTGACATATGAGTCAGAAAAAACGAATTGCGTGTTTAGGAGATTCAATTACCTTTGGTTATGGGATTGGCTATCAAATGGATACTTATCCTGGTCAGCTCCAACATAAATTAGGTGATAACTATGAAGTTTTGAATTTTGGTTGTAATGGGGCAACCGTCTCTCAAGCGGGAGACCGTCCATATTTAGAATGCCAAGAAGCGCAAAGTGGTTTGACTGCTGAGGCGGATTTAACGATTTTGTGTTTAGGCACCAACGATACTAAGGCGATTAACTGGCAACCTAGTCGTTTTAAAGCAGATTACCAAGCAATCATTGATGCCTACCGCTCTGAGAATCGGTCAGGTCAATTAGTTTTGGTACAGGTTCCCAAGATTTTTGCCAAGACGGTCCACCAAGAAGATTGTAATGACCAATATTTGGTAGAAGTGAACCAAATGATTGAAGAAATTGCAACGGCCAATAACTTAGACTTGATTAACTTGTATTTATTAACCCAAAACCAGCCTTCTTGGTTCTGGGATGGTCTGCATCCAAATGAAGATGGAACACGGGGGATTGCAGAACTTTTGAGCCAGTATATTAAAGGTTTTTTATAAGAGGAGAGATACGTGTGTTGCATTTTGAAAACGACTATTTACAAGGTGCCCATCCAGCTGTTTTACAAGCCTTAATGGCGTCAAATGAAGAAAATTTACCGGGCTATGGTGCAGATGCTTATGGGGCTAAACTCCAAGACCGGTTGAGGGAAATTTTAGCTTGTTCCCAAGCCCAGGTTCGTTTAGTAGCGGGGGGGACCCAAGCCAATGCACTAGTCATTGACATGTTATTGGATGATACTGAAGGAGTGCTTGCACCTGACACAGGACATGTGGCAGTCCATGAAGCCGGGGCAATTGAACATTCACGTCATAAGGTGATTACTATTCCGGCCCAAGCGGGTAAGCTGGATGCTAGTCTAGCCCGGACTTATTTAGAAAACTTTTATGCCGATGAAACCCATCCACATATGGTTTTCCCAGGTATGATCTACATCTCCCAACCGACTGAATACGGGGGGCTCTATAGTAAGGCTGAACTTGAAGCCTTGGCCAAACTTTGCCAAGATTACCAAATTCCACTTTTCGTCGATGGGGCGCGGTTAATTTATGGCTTAGCCAGTCCTCAAAATGATGTGTCGCTGGCTGATTTAGCTCAGTTAGCCGATGTCTTTTATATTGGCGGAACCAAGGTCGGACTTTTACTAGGCGAAGCCTTAGTCTTTACAAAAAATAATTTACCCAAACGTTTTGATACCTTAATTAAACAACGGGGAGCTCTCTTGGCCAAAGGGCGCGTTTTGAGTGTCCAATTTGAAGCCCTTTTTAAGGATAGATTGTATCTGGATATTGCTCAAGATAATGCACGTCATAGTCAACGTTTAACCCAAATTCTCCACCAGACAGGCTTTGAATTTTACCTCGACTCACCAACCAACCAACAATTTATTTGTTTAAGTAAAGATCAGTATGATCAATTAAAAGAGCAAGTGGGTATGTCCTATTTTGGCCTAGATGATAAAGGTCAGGTAGTGGCTCGTCTGGCTACAGCTTGGTTTACAACCGATGCTGATTTAGACCAATTAGAAAACTTATTAAGGTCGCTCTAGTTTCTTTGATCAAAATTAGAAAGTGGGAATAGACATGGCCCAGTGGTGGCAAGATATTCGAAAGTTTCTCAAATTAATTGTTATCTTCGTATCGATTATTTTCTTCGTGTTTTTAATTAACCAATGTGTGACCTTGTATAACCTTTTGGCTCAGATCCATCCTTACGTGGCTATAGCTGGTGTAACCCTGCTTGTCTTAGCAATTTTATGGTTTGCGTATAAGCTCTACCGCCAATGGTCAGCCAGTCCAGAAGTCATCCAATTGAGTCCAGAAGCTTCGGATGCTGACTACCAGGATTATGTCGAGAAGATGCTAGCCCTCCTAGCCAAAAATCCTAACCTGCAGGATTTTGATTTTGAAGATGAGCAAAAAACTCAAGAAGAAAAATTAGACCAAGCGATTGCGGTCTTAGACAACTTATCCTTACCTATGATTAAACAAAATGCTAATGCGATTTTCTTAACGACGGCCGTTTCTCAAAACGGTTCATTAGATAGTTTAGTGGTACTTTTCTCATTGATGCGGATGATTTGGCAATTAGCCAATGTCTATCAAACCCGTCCCAGTCTGAAAGGTTTTCTTAAATTATACGGCCAAGTGGCTTCGGTGGTCTTGATGGCACGGACGATTGAAGATACGGATTTAATTGAAGGTCAGTTAGAGCCCTTGATTGCATCTCTAGTTGGAGAAAGTGTGGCGTCTGCTATCCCGGGGATGGTACCCATCACTAATCTGGTTGTATCTTCCTTAATGGAAGGGTCTGTGAATGCTTTTCTAACCCTAAGAGTGGGCCTAATAACCCAAGCCTATCTAGGCATGGAAAAACGGGAAGACCGGTCTTATATTCGTCGTTCAGCCGCCATGCAATCCTTAACCCATATGGGGTCTATTATTAAAGAAAACGGGAAAGTGATTGTGAAAACTGTTGCCAATGCGGTCAAAAAATCAAGTATGGGGACTGCGAAGAAATGGTTTAACTTAGATGCAGTTTTTAATAAGTAAGATTGCCTCGGGTTAGCTTAGGTATATTTATACGTCAAAACGAGGGACTGGGCAAAAAAGCCCAGTCCCTCGTTTTTTATTTAAACTTTTAGACTAAATTAAAGCTTAATTATAAGTCCGCTTGACTTCAAAACGACGGCCTAATAAGGATAAGGAGTAGCAAACTAGAAAATAAAGAACAGCAACAATAAAGAAAGTAATGATAATCGCGGATACGTCTTGATTATAAATAATTTTAGCATTGTGCATGATTTCTGGCAGAGCAATAATAGTTGCTAGAGAAGTATCTTTAATCAGGGCAATCAACTGGCTGATAATTGAGGTAATCATGTTACGAACAGCTTGGGGTAAGAGAATTAAAGAGAGAACTTGCCAGGTGGTCAAACCAGCAGCATAGCCGGCTTCAGCCTGGCCCTTGGGTAAGCCTTTAAGGCCAGACCGGATGATTTCAGAGACCATACAAGATTCAAAGAGAGACATGGCCGCCACGGTCGACCAGAAAACTGAAAAACGGATACCGATTTGGGGGAGGGCGAAATAGGTAAAGAAAATAATTAGTAAAAGGGGTAAATTACGAATAGTATCGATAATTAGTCCTAAAAGATCTGAAAGGATGGGGATATTTTCAAAACGTAGGGTTCCCAAGATGATGCCTAGAATCAGGGCAATCACAATGGTAATCGATGAAACAGTAATAGTCAGCCATAGACCTTGGAGAAGAAATGAGAATTGGGGCATAGAGAATAAGAAAAGGGGATTCATAGGCTACCTCCTAGCGTGCCATTTTAGCTTGTTGATTTTCCCAGTGTTTGACCATTAAACTTAAGGGAATAGTAATGAGTAAGTAGAAAAGACCGACGATGATATAGGTTGAAAAGACATTGAAACTTTGACTGGCTATCAGGTCGCCTTGATACATGATATCTAGTCCGGCAACCATGGCTAAAATGGAAGAGTTTTTGACCAAGTTAATGATTTGGTTACCAAGTGTCGGTAAGACTAAATTGATAGCTTGGGGAAGGACAATATGGAAGGTAACTTGACTTTGACTAAGTCCAGAAGCAAAACCAGCTTCTTTTTGTCCCTTGGGAATTGAAGTGATTCCACTTTTAACCACGTCAGCGACAAAAGAAGAGGTATAGAGGCTAAGGCCAATTATCCCTGCTTGGTAGCCGGTTACCTTTATGCCATAAAGGGGCACAACCACATAAAAGAACATCACAATCACAAGTAGGGGAATATTCCGGAAGACTTCGATGTAGATGGTTGTAATGGTTGACAAGAGTTTGTTATGGGAAGTTTGTCCAACTGCCATGGAAATACCAATCACAAAACTAGCAATGAGGGCAATCGCGGAGGCTAAGAGGGTATGACCGAAACCCGCTAAGAACTGGTCAGAAAAATTTTGAAATAAGGTGAGCATCTTAATTACCTCCTTGGTTTAGAACTTCAGCAAACCATTTATCATAGATTTTTTGATAAGTGCCGTCTGCTTTCATGGCGGCTAAGGCTTGGTTAAGCTGATTTTTGAAGTCAGCCTGGTTTTTATTAACCGCAATCCCATAAGGTTCTTCGGTGAAATTTTCACCAGCTAAACGAAAGTCTGGGTTTTCAGAAATTAGCCCTAAGAGAATAGCATTATCAGTAGTCAAGGCATCGCCTTGTCCGGCCTTGAGCGCTGTGAGTCCTTCCGCATAAGTTTCTAATTCAATTAGTTTGGCCTGAGGAGCCAGTTTTTTTATGTTTTGGGATGAGGTGGAACCTTTGACCGATACGACTGTGGTAGAGGCATCTAAATTATCGATTGAATTAATCTTAGAATCCTTAGCGACTAAGAGGGATTGACCCGCATCAAAATAAGTATCGGTAAAATCGACTACTTTTTTACGTGCTTCATTGATGGTCATAGTTGCAATGATGGCATCAATATTACCATTACGCAACAAAGGAATCCGAGTTTTAGATGTGACTTCGACAAACTTGGCATGCTTACTGTCACCAGTGAGGCGTTTGGTTAGTTCCTTGGCGACATCAATATCAAAACCTTCTATTTCACCATTTTCAATGTTGTAGAAGCCGAAAAGTTTGGTGTCATTTTTTATACCCCAAACAATCGTTTGATCTTTGTTGCTAAGCCGTTGGACGATATCTGGCTGGCTGACGCTAGTACCAGCCTTGCTAAAAACCAGAACAAAAGTAATTACCAGTAGGGTAAAAATAAGGCTAGCTAGCACCTTACTATATTTTTTAAGAAAAGTCATGATAGGGCCTCCTTCTTAGTGGCGAATAATTTTGCTAAGAAATTGGATAGCCCGTTCTTCCTTAGGTTGTTGGAAGAACTGTTCAGTAGAAGCGTCTTCAACGACCTCGCCCTGATCCATAAAAATGACCCGGTCTGCAACTTCTTTGGCAAAGCCCATTTCATGGGTGACACAGACTAGCGTAATATCTTTAGCGCGAGCAATATTATTCATAACATCTAGAACTTCACCGACCATTTCAGGGTCTAAGGCAGAAGTGGGTTCATCAAAGAGCATAATATCTGGCTTCATAGCTAAAGCGCGGGCGATGGCAATCCGTTGTTTTTGACCACCAGACAAGGTGTTAGGGTAAGCGTTAATTTTATCCGCCATACCAACTTGTTCTAATAAGTCATGGGCCCGGTCTTGAGCTGCTTGCTTATCCAAATTAAGTACTTTAATAGGAGCAAGAGTAATATTATCAAGGACACTCATATGGGGGTAGAGTTCAAAATGCTGAAAAACCATCCCAATATGTTTCCGTAAATCTTTGAGGCTTTTACCTGCCTTTACTGCTTGGTCATCTATTAGGAGTGTGCCGGAATTAATAGCCTCTAAACCATTAATTGTCCGTAATAAAGTTGATTTACCTGAACCAGAAGGGCCAATTAATACCACGACCTCTCCTGTTTCAATGGTTAAATTAATATTTTTTAAGGCGTGATATTTGCCATAGTATTTGTTGACGTTTTGGAATTTAATTGTCATGGTAAGCCCTCCGATTGTTTTTTTGATAGGTTACCACTAAAGGACCCTTATGAAAACAAAGATATATCATAAGATGTTAGCTTTTATAACATGTTATTATGTAAGTTTTTTCACGACATATTAAAATAATTAATCATATTATCAAAAAATAATATTAGTTTTTGCTTGTGAAAGTACCTGTTAAAGTATAGAATGAGAGTGTATCTATTTGTGTTATTTGTAACATAATTTTAGGAGGTTAAAGTATATGAAGATTATTGGAATTGTGGGAACAAATTCAGCAAAGTCTACTAACCGTCAACTTTTAACTTTTATGCAAAGCCATTTTGCTAACAAAGCTGAAATTGAATTAGTCGAAATTAAAGGCTTGCCTGTCTTTAATAAACCAGAAGATAAAGTATTGCCAGATTATGTGAAGGAATTATCTGATAAGATTGAAGCGGCAGATGGAGTGATCATTTCAACACCTGAGTATGACCACGCAGTTCCTGCATCCTTAATGAATGTCTTAGCCTGGTTATCTTATGGTATTTATCCTTTGGTTGATAAACCAGTTATGATTACCGGTGCTTCATACGGAACTCTGGGTTCTTCTCGTGCTCAAGGTCATCTACGTCAAATTTTAGATTCTCCTGATATCCGTGCCCGTGTTATGCCTGCATCAGAATTTCTATTAGGTCATTCTCTTCAAGCCTTTGATGGTAATAATAACTTGGTAGACCAAGAAAAATTAGATGTGCTTGATGGTCTGTTTGATGACTTTTTATTATTTATCGATATCACCAAACAATTGTTGAATGCTAAAGATGCGGTCCGCAAAGAAGCGGAAAATTTTTCTTGGGAAGCTGAATAGGAGGATTAAATATGAAATTAGTAGGGATTGTCGGCTCAGCAGCAGAAAAATCATATAACCGTCAGTTATTACAATTTATCAAAAAACAGTTTGCTAATAAATTTGACTTAGATATTATTGAAATTAAAGATTTACCTTTGTTCAACCAAAGTGAAGATATTTCAGACACACCACTTTTACAAGATATTAATCAACGGATCTTAGATGCGGATGGTGTGATTATTTCTACACCTGAACATAATCATACAATTCCAGCGGCCTTAAAATCTGCCTTAGAATGGTTGTCTTTCAATCTACATCCTTTAGCTAATAAACCTGTTATGATTGTGGGAGCTTCTTACTATGATCAAGGTTCTTCACGGGCTCAATTAAACCTTCGTCAAGTCCTCGATGCACCTGGGGTAAATGCCCATGTCTTACCTGGAAATGAATTTTTACTGGGTTTAGTTAAAGAAGCCTTTGATGAAGAAGGAAATATCAAGGCTGAAGGAACTGTTGGATTCTTATCTCAATGTATTGATAATTTTTTAACCTTTGTTCGGGTGGTTAATACCATTGACGCTGAACAAAAAGCGGCCGCTAATAAACCAGCCGCAGAAGATTTAAATGCCAGTGGTAAGATTGCTACAACCATTGAAGGTGTGGACATGCACGCTGATGACTGGGTTGAACAAGCAGCTGCCAAAGTCAATGCGGTTGAAGGGGATACCTATGTTAAGTTAAACCGTGGTGTTCTAACCGTTGATCAAATTAACATGTTATTAGAATCTATGCCAATGGAAATTACTTATGCTGATTCAAATAACCAATTCTTATACTATAATATGGTGAAACCAGCTTCAGAAATGTTAGCTAAACGTGTACCTGGACAAGTGGGGAATCCTTTAGCAGATTGCCACCCACCAAAATCCCTTAAAAATGTTGAATGGGTCATCCAAACCTTACGGTCAGGTCAACAAGATGTGGTTCGCGTGCATGTACCTAAACATGCGGACAAATACGTGGTTCATAATTATCAAGCAATCAAAGACACAGACGGTCAATATATGGGTATTAATGAATATATCCTAGACTTTAAACCAATCGTTGAATGGTATTTGAAGCAAACGGGTCAAGAATTAGTTGGTGGAGTAGACGTCACCACAAGTGCTTCTCAAAAAGAAGAAAGTCCAGCCCCAGACACGACTTCCTCAGCCTCTATCAGTGAAGAAGAACCAGCCGTAGCCGAAGTAGAAACGGATACTACTTCTTCAGCTTCTTATAGTGAAGAGGAAGAGAAAACAGTTGAAGTTGAAGTAAACCGTGTTGAAGAAGAAAATTCGGTTGATGCTATTACAGGAGCTTCTGAAGCTTAGTCCTTAGAGAAAAGTAAACTCAACTTAGAAGCAATTAGAGCGAATAAAAAGTAGAAATCATTGGGTTTCAATTTTTTATTCGCTTTTTTGGTGTTTGATAGGTGGAAGACTAGCCTATGCTAGTTTGTGATAAAATAAATAGAAAAAATGTGACTTCCTTAAGTTGAGTTAGGCCAAGTTTATCGAAAGAAGGTCTTTCCTAGTTAAGCATAATTGGCTATAATGGAAGGCGATTTAAGTCAGCAATCTTTATATAATCATTTTTGCTAAGGAGCCTGCCATGGAAGAAAAAACATTTTATCAACAATTAATTTTTATAGCGATTCCTGTCGCTTTACAGAATTTGATTGTCTCCTTATTAAATACCTTGGATACGATGATGATTTCTTCGATAGGGGACGCGGCCATCGCAGGAGTGGGGTTAGCCAATCAGGTCTTTTTCTTTTTTATCATGATTTGTTTTGGGATTACGACCGGATCTTCAGTTCTTGTGTCACAATTCTGGGGAAAACGCGACCGTCCTAGCGTTCAAAAAGTTCATGGGATTGCTATGGTGATTAGTGTAACGGTCGCAGTTATTTTTACCTTGCTAGCCTTGCTTTTTCCACAACAAATTTTAGCCAGGATGATTTCAGATCAAAGTGTGGTGACGGCAGGAGCGGCTTATTTACGAGTCGCATCTCTATCCTATATTGTAACCTCTTTATCTTATGTTTATGCCTCTACCTTACGGTCTACGGGTAATCCTCGGACGCCACTCGTTGCGTCAATTTTGAGTTTTTTTGCTAATGCCTTCTTCAACTATGTTTTTATTTTCGGATTTTTTGGCATCCCAGCCTTTGGAGTGGTGGGAGCTGCCATGGGCACTATTATTGCCCGGGTCATTGAATTAGCTACTATCTTATTTGTGGTAAGAACCTATGATGGACCACTTCATTGTAAACTTAAAGAAATGATGTCCTTTGATAAGCTGTTTTTACAACGTTTTTTAACTACGGCTTTACCGGTTATAATTAATGAGACCTTCTGGTCAGCGGGGCAAGTGATGTATTCTATTGCTTATGCAATAATTGGCCGAGAAGCGACGGCTGCCGTCCAAGTTTGCGTGGCGATTCAAAATATTGCTTTTGTCATCGTACGGGGACTTGGTAATGCTTGTACTATTATGGTGGGCAATAAGATTGGACAAGGTCAGATTGAAGAAGTCAAGTCTTATGCCAGTCGCTTCTTGAAATTGGGGCTGGGATCAGGTGTGGTAATCGCCTTAATTATGGGCTTAACGCCACAATGGTCCTTGCGACTCTTTGGGTCTTTGTCGACCACGGTTCAAGGTCTGGCGGTGACATTATTACAAGTTATGGCAGTTATATTTGTGATTAAAACTTTGACTTCAATTATTGTGGTTGGCATCCTCAGGGGTGGGGGTGACACGCGTTTTTCAATGTTTTTAGAAATGGGAACTTCCTGGCTCATAGGTGTTCCCTTAGCCTTTATTGGGGCTGCTTTACTGAAATGGCCTGTCTATGGTGTGATCGCCTTGGTCGGGATTGAAGAAGTAGTCAAGGTTTTGATTGGCTTATTGCGGGTGCGGACCGGTAAATGGGTCCACAATGTAACCGATTAGGTTAGGTTTTCCTGTTTAGGTCATTTGCTTATTATGCCAAATAAAGCCTTTTAATTGAGGCGGGAGTCTTTAAAAAAATAAATGATTTAATTTGGTTGAACCCATTGGATGATTAGCGATAACTAATGTCTGGTGGGTTTTTGAATTGTAAACTATTAGATTAATTCTTTCTATATAAACTTATGAGTAACCTTTTGTACAAAATTATTATAAAATATAAGTTAGGAGGGATACTGGGTGAAGAAAATAATTAAATATTTACTTTTATTATGCATGAGTGGAATCTTGGCTGCTGCGAGTGGCCACCAGGTTTACCATCCTCATGGTACGGTCTACCGACAGAGTGATCAGCTAGTTAACCATCAAGTCGCTAACCATCCCATTGAAACTTCTTATGGCCATCATATATGGGGTCGTCTCTATAAACCACGTCAAATTAAACCGAAACAAGGCTTGCCTTTAATTATTTATGTCCATGGTTATGGCTCTTCCTATCGGTCAGGTGTCCCCTATGCTCAATATTTTGCTGACCGCGGCTATGCGGTCTATACCTTTGATTTCTTTGGGGGAGGTCCCCGAACCAAGTCAGGGGGGACCATGTTAGATATGACGGTAAAAAATGAAGCCGACGATTTAGGCGAAATCATTAATCAGTTGAAATTAGATCCTCAAATTGATGCAGACCGTATCTATCTTTTAGGATCTAGCCAAGGTGGTTTTGTATCTACCTTGGTAGCTTCTGAGCGGGATGATATCAAAAGCCTCTTGCTGATTTATCCCGCCTTTGTTTTAGGGAATTTAGTTGAAGATTTATATCCAGAAGGGCAAGAAATTCCTGAGACTTTTAAATTCTTAGGCTTAGAGGTGTCCGATGATTATGCTTTGGCCCTGAGCCAAATTGATATGGAACAGGTGATGGCGTCACTGACGATTCCGGTATTGATTTTCCATGGTGATCACGACCAAATTATTCCTATTGCTTCTTCTTACCATGCCTTAGATTTATTTGGTCAAAGTCAATTAGTGACTTATCAGGGGCAGGGCCATGGTTTTGATCAGGCTACGCGGTCTAAAGCCATGGAAGTGATGGAAGAATTCTTAAATTACCAAGAAGAAAAGAAGGAGGAATTAGATGAATTCCGAGATGTCAGATAAAGGTCAACATGACTTAACCCAATTAAGCAATCAAGAGCGTTTAAAAATTTCTGATTTGTTTAAAACCTTAGGTGATCCGAGTAGACTACGGATTATTGAAGTCTTATCTCAGGTAGAGGAACTGTCTGTGGATGACCTGGCCAACCAAGTGGGATTGACACAGTCAGCGGCCTCTCACCAATTAAGACGGTTAAAATTAGACCGAGTAGTTAAGTATCGCAAAGAAGGAAAATTTATTTACTATTCCCTAGCAGACCAACATTTACTCTACTTATTCAATATTGCACGAGATCATGTCCAAGAGAACGATATCGAATACCTTATATAATTATTCACAAACTATTGTGAAAACGCTTATTATAGGTATATTATTAATGCCGCTTTAAGTTTCTATAATATATTATTAAGTGTTACTTATAGTTTTTACTTGGTTTATGTGATAATATATGCTAATCTTAAACCATACTATTAAATGGAGGGATGATTGAATGAAAGTTGTTATTGTAGGAACAAACCACGCAGGAATCCATGCGGCCAATACTATCTTGGATAATACGGATGATGAAGTGGTAATGATCGACCGTAACTCTAATTTATCTTATTTAGGTTGTGGAACGGCACTTTGGGTAGGTCGTCAAATTGACGGTTATGAAGGACTTTTCTACACTAAACGTGAAGATTTTGAAGCCAAGGGTGCTCGGATTTTAATGGAAACTGCCGTTGACTCAATTGATTTTGATAAGAAAATTGTTCATGCTGTGACTAAAGATGGCCAAGCCATTGAAGAATCTTATGACAAGTTAGTTTTAGCGACCGGTTCTAAACCGATTGCACCAAACTTACCAGGTAAAGACCTTGAAGGCATCCACTTCTTGAAATTATTCCAAGAAGGCCAAGCTGTTGACCAAGATATGGCCCGCGAAGAAGTTAAAACCGTAGCTGTTTTGGGTGCTGGTTATATCGGGGTTGAAATCGCTGAAGCCGCAGCACGTCGGGGCAAAAAAGTAATTCTTTTAGATGCCATGGATACTTCTTTATCAAATTATTATGACCCAGAGTTTGCAACTTTAATGGATGAAAATCTGCGGGCGCATGGTATTCAAACTCAATTTGGTGAAATGGCTCAAGGCTATGAAGGTGAAGGTCGAGTTGAGGCTTTAGTCACTGATAAAGGTCGTTATGAAGTCGATATGGTCATTAATGCAATTGGTTTTGGTCCGAATAATGACTTAGGTAAAGATCATTTAGAATTATTTACCAATGGGGCTTACCTCGTTAACCGTCGTCAACAAACTTCCGATCCAGATGTATATGCAGTGGGTGATTGTGCCACAGTTTATTCAAATGCTTTACAAGACACAGCTTATATTGCCCTAGCTTCCAATGCTGTTCGTTCTGGCTTAGTGGCAGGTTTTAATCTTGCGGGACAAGACGTTGAACACGTAGGCGTACAAGGTTCAAATGGGATTTCTATCTTTGAACAAAAATTAGTTTCAACCGGTTATTCAGTTAAATCTGCGGCCCGCTTTGGCTTAGACGTAGACTATGTTGATTTTGAAGATAAACAAAAATATCCATTTATGCCAGAGGATGAAAATGCTCCTGTAAAAATCCGGATTGTCTTTGAAAAAGGCTCTCGTCGGATTGTGGGCGCTCAATTAGCCTCAACTTATGATATGTCTGCCACCATCCATATGTTCTCATTGGCTATTCAACAAAAAGTAACCATTGATACCTTGAAATTGACAGACTTCTTCTTCTTGCCACACTTTAACCAAGCTCATAACTATATTACAATGGCTGCCTTACAAGCTAAATAAGCAAGATAGCTTAGCTATCTTAAAAAAGCTGCCCTCATTAGGAATATTCCTTTTGCGGGCAGCTTTATCTTATAGTAAACAAAAAAGGAGGAGCCGGATTTACATCCCAGCTCCTCTGATTTTTGCTAATAAATGATTAACGTTTTTTTGGTAAAATTAAAGTAGCATCTGTATAAGTAAAACGATTGTCTCTTGGATAGAGTCCATGCCAGTTTTCGATCATAGAAGCTTTACTTTGTAATTTACCCCAGAAACTTTGTTTAAAAATATGTAAAGTAGACATACAGCAACCTCCTTAATTTTTATTACTTAAGTAGTGTAACGCACTAAGTCACAGGGGTCTTTAAACCTTAGTAAGAAGTCAGTATCAGTTTGCTGAGAATGGATCGGCTTACTATGAGGAATGTTTTAATAAATACATTTATTTTTAAAAATAAGCCCATCTTGTATCTTAAAGATAAATATCATACAATATTTATGCAAATTTTAATAAGAAGGAGTTTATCCATGAAAAGTTCTGTCAGCAATATTGTTGATTTTAAGCAAATCCCTGTACCAACAAGTGACTTACAAATTGAAATTCCCTCATGGCAAGCGGTCGCTCAACCCCTCATTGATTTTGCTAAGTTAGACTACCAAAAACAAACTGGTCAAGTCATTGAAAAGTTAGAAGACCATCATATTGCCGTTTTAGATATTCCTGCCAATAGTCTAGCTGATTTGAAAAAAATGGGCAGTCAAGTCTTCCAAGACCGTGCCCTCCAAAAAAGATACTATGACTGTATTCTGCCTTTTATCTTGAATTTTTATGCAAATAATACAAATACTGTTTTAAATGATCAAGAGTTAACTGCTTATACCGAAGACTACTTGGGTCAAGTTAAGGCTTATGCAACAAAGGCTAAGTTGAGTATCGAAGAATATGGCCAAAAGGTAATGGGCATGAAGGGATCTGTCATGGACCAATTTAAAGAAAGAGCCAAAGAAGACTTTATTTTTAAATTAATTGCCCAAGACTTATTTGTTAATTCTGAGAAAGTCCTCAGTCATGATGACTATGATGCCTTTATCAATCAACAAGTTTTAGCTAGTGGAGCGGATGAGATTGATTTGCGTCAGAATCTTTCATTTGAAGAATTCTGTCAAATGTATCCTGAAATGCATTTAGGTCAAGCTATGGCAGATTATTACATGGAAAAAATTAAGTTCGTAATTAATCCGCAAGCTAATTTAGGGCAATTATTATAGGTCCTGTGTGAAGGAGAAGAAATTTGAACAAGGAATGGTTTAAAGCGAATGCATGGCGGCTCGGACTGGCAGGCGGCTTATTATTACTGTTTATAATCACGTTATATTTTATTGGTCACTCATCCTTAAGTGGCAGTAAGAGCCCAGTCAAAGATCCAGCCCCTTTGGGTCAGATAAATTTAATGTCCAATGATGGTAAACTAGTCGCCAGTGTGCGTGAAGAGAAAACGAATGTGGGGATTGCCAATCGCTCACAAGAACCCCTAATGGATAAGGTAGCAGCAGAAGATGATTCACAAACCCGCAAGAATTTACCGGATCCCTTACCTTGGTTTTATTTTTCCCCCCAGGTAGCCTTAGATTCGCCTAAGTCCCTGTTGAACCGGGAACGTCTGGTTGAACGGATGTCGCTAAATGATTTTGCCTATTACCAAGTCAAGGATCAGATGCTTCTTTACCAAGGAGGAAAACCCTTTACCGGTTTTTATAACACAGACTTTGATGGGTGGCATTACTATAAAGAAGGCGTCCAAGAAGCCTATCGGCTTTCTTCAGTAGACAGTCAACGCTTAATGCAGGAACGTAAAATTATGGCAGATCTTACGCCTTTGATTCGCCGTAATTACTTTTTTGTGAAGGCTCCAGGCGCTAATGCTTATTTAATGGACTCAAAACGAGTTTCAGACCAAATTTTGTATAAGAACACCCAACAAGTTATTCTTTCAGCCCCTCCGGGAGCACATAATTCTTATATTTTAGCCACGACCGAAAACTTTTATGATATTCCTATGGAAGTGGTTGAAGAAGTTCAGACTTATAGGGGAACCTGGCTCCATGTTTATATTGGTTATGATGAATTAGGTTGGATTGCCAAAGATACGACCCGAACTGACTATGTTCCAACTTATTACAGTGAACGGGAATTGTTGGATGAGATTGAATATGCTGTAATGGATGAACTGCAATATGTGGATGCTCGGATTGGGGTTTCTTTTATTAATAATGAAACCATGAGTCAGATTTCGGTCCAAGACCAAAGTTTCTTCCCAGCTTCAACACAAAAAATCTACGTTTTAGGTGAATTATACCACCAATATAAGAAAGGTATTCTCGATCCCTATGAGTCTTATGTGACTTTATACGATGAAGATAAGGTGCCAGGGGCGGGTATCATTCAATCTTATCCAGCTGGGTCAACCTTTGCGGTAGATGAATTAGTCGATCTAGTTGGAATTTACTCAGATAATACCGCAGCTAATTTACTTATTGATACGGTTGGTGGCGGGGATACTATTAATCCGCATATGCAAAATCTTGGCCTAGTCGGAACCAGTCTCTACGGTAAATATTATGGGGGCGAAAATACCTATTTTGCAACCACACCAAGTGATGCCGCTAAGTATTTTGCCTTGCTTTATAATAACCGGGTCAATGGTGAACCCTGGGATGAACAATTAATTGAGAAATTTTATTTGAATTCCCACACTTTCTTAAGAACCTTAATTGGGGGCGATACCCGGTCTTGGAATAAGTCAGGCTTAGGTAGTACGGAACAGAATGATGTGGCGACTTTTGTAACTCCTTATGGTTCATATTCTCTTGCCATCTATACGGCTGAGCCCGCCAATCGGGATTATGTGGCCCAACAAATAGGTGAGATTTCCTTAAGGGTTCATGATATCTTTAATGAATTACGGTCTCAATTATGGATTACTGTAGAAGATGAGTCGAACTCAGAGTATGTTGGTGAAGAACCAAGCGCGGAAGAAGTTACTGATAGCCTTGAGGATAATGAAGCCACGATTTTTGATGAGGAAACAGAATAATTTAACAAGTAGTTTTAACAAGAGGGACTGGGCTAATGCCTAGTTCTTTTTGTTTTGGACCAACCATCGTTTTAAAGGGTTTTATGTTTTTGAAGATGGCTCAATCGGTCACTTCTCTACAGCCGCTTCAGTCAGGATCTTTGGTAGTTATATCAAACTTATGTATGTTTAAATATGAAAAAATTACTCTTACATGTCCAATACTTAGTTTCCTGTGCATTTGCAGGATACAATGCACATTTTTTAGTTTTCCTATGTATTGAGAGGTCTCAATGCACAATTCTTAGTTCTTCTGTTTTTTACTACCTTAGAACCTATATTTTTCTTCTCATAAAATAACTTATCTATAATTTGTTTGGACAAATTCAAATAAAATTAAAACATCCCCTAGAATCCTTAGAAATTTCTGCTATACTATTAAAAACAGATTAAATTAAGGATGTGATCTTGATGGAAAATCGTGAAGAATTACTAAAGTTAATTGAAACGGATAGTCGGTTAAGCATCGCGGAACTCAGTCGGATGCTAGACATGGATCAAGCAGCGGTTGAAGCGGAAATTGCTGCACTTGAAGAGGAAAATATTATTGTCGGTTATCACACCTTGGTAAACTGGGATAAGACGGATGACGATCATGTTGAAGCCATTATTGAAGTAAAGGTTAACCCTCAAAGGGGGAAGGGGTTTGACTCAATCGCAGCCAAAATTTATCAATTTGAAGAAGTTCAAGCCCTATATTTAATGTCAGGGGGATATGATTTCAATGTGGAGTTGAAAAAGGCTCCTATGAAAGAAATTGCCCGCTTTGTTTCCAATAAACTTTCTATTATTGAGGAAGTTCAGTCTACCACGACTCACGTTATCTTAAAGAAATATAAAGATCATGGTACTTTCTTTGTAGAAAAGGGCAAAGATAAGAGAATGGCGGTTCAAGAATAATGAAACGATTTTTAAACCAAAAAATTCAAGCCATTCAACCCTCTGGAATTCGTAAATTCTTCGATATTGCTAACCAAATGGAAAATGTAATTTCCTTAGGGGTTGGAGAACCAGATTTTGAAACGCCTTGGCACATTCGTGAAGTTGGGGTCGACACCTTAAACAATGGTTATACCTTCTACACGTCCAATGCGGGTCTATTAAAATTACGGGAAGCCATCGCAGAACGAATTGAACGTTTTTATGGCGCAAAGTATAATCCACAACATGAAGTACTAGTGACTGTAGGTGGGTCTGAAGCAATCGACCTAGCCTTACGTGCAACCCTAAATGCCGGGGATGAAGTGATTATCCCTGATCCTTCTTATGTTTCCTACCTTCCTTGTGTGCAATTAGCCGATGGTGTTCCAGTCATGCTACCTTTAAAGGAAAAAAATAACTTTAAGCTGGTGCCAGAAGATCTTGAAGCGGTGATTACACCTAAGACTAAAATCTTAGTCTTGTCTTTCCCGAATAATCCAACCGGAGCCATTATGACCCGGCAGGATCTAGAAGCTATCATACCAGTGATTGTTAAACACGACCTCATGGTGATTACTGACGAAATTTATGCTGATTTAACTTATGGTGATCAAAGCCACACTTCCATCATTTCCTTTCCAGAAATGTATGATCGGACGGTTTATATTTCTGGTTTTTCAAAGGCTTATTCCATGACTGGGTGGCGGTTAGGCTATTGCGCTGCCCCGGAAGATCTATTAATTCAAATGACTAAGATTCATCAATTTGCGATTATGGCTGCGCCAACCATGAGTCAATATGCTGGGATTGAAGCCATTAAGCATGGAGATGAAGATATCGAAGAAATGCGTCACTCCTATGATCAACGGCGTAAGTTTTTACTCCAACAAATGGACCGTTTAGGGATTCCTTGTTTTGAACCGCAAGGGGCTTTTTATATTTTCCCTAATATTAGTCAATTTGGTTTATCTTCGGAAGACTTTGCTTGGGGCTTATTAGAAGCTGAGAAAGTCGCTGTGGTGCCTGGGACTGCTTTTGGTCCGTCAGGTGAAGGATTCATCCGAATTTCCTACGCCTATTCCATCAAAGAATTACGTTTAGCAATTAGTCGTCTCGAAAAATATATTACCAATCTTAAAGCAAACCACTAAAGGAGATATTATGTCAGGAAAATTACCCTTAAGAAATGAATTAGATCCCCAATACACCTGGGACCTATCCCTCTTATTTAAAGACCAAGCTGCCTATGAAGCTGGCGTGCAAGCATTAAAAGCGGCTGTTTCAGATTTTAAACAAAAATACAAGGGGCAGTTACAAAACCCACAAGTGATTTTATCCGCCTTAGCTGCCTACAATCAGATTCGAATTAAACTTTCTTGGGCCATGCACTATGCCAGCATGGCTTATGAAGTCGATAAATTAGATCAAACTGCTGAAGAAAACATCGGTAAATTTAATATCCTCTACGAAAAATTAGCCAAAGACTTATCTTTCTTCAGCTCTGAATTAGCCCAACTATCCGATGCTGACTTGGATGCGGTAGCTGAAATCGAAGGCGGGGCAGACTACCAACCTGTACTGACTCAAATTAAACGTGAAAAAGCCCATATGTTAGCCCCTGATTTGGAAGAAGCCTTATCTGGTTTAGCTAATTCGATTCAAAGTAATTATGAATTGTATAACACTATGAAGTTTCAAGATATGTTTTTCGCAGATTTTGAAGCCAAGGGTCAAACCTACCATAATGCTTTTTCAGCCTTTGAACAGGATTATGAACCTCATCCTGATAAAGATGTGCGACGAGCTGCTTGGAAATCCTTCCATGAAGGCTTAGCCCATTACCAACATACCGCTGCGCGGAATTATATCCAACAAGTTGAAACCGAAAAGAAACTGGCGAGCTTACGTGGATTTGACTCTGTTTTTGACTATTTGCTGTATGATCAAGAAGTATCTCGGCAAGATTATGATCAAATCATTGATACTTATACCCAAGACTTTGCTCCGGTTATGCGTCGTTATGCTAAATTATTAAAGGCCCAACATGACTTGGAAGATATTTCCTTAGCTGATATCAAGATTCCTTTTGCTAAGGGTCCCGTCGCAACGATTGATTATGCTGAGAGTCGCAAGATTATTGAAGCGGCACTAGCCCCTCTCGGTCAAGACTATTTAGACATTGTGGGTCGTGCTTTTGACCAACGTTGGATTGACTATCCGATGAATCAGACTAAGTCAACAGGTGGTTTCTGTTCAACAGTTTATGGTGGCCCATCTTATATTCTCTTAAATTGGACCGCTTCCTTAAGTGAAGTCTTGGTTTTAGCTCATGAATTAGGTCATGCAGGCCACTTTACGCTTTTGAATCAAAATAATTTGGCTATTACACCGGAGCCAAGTATGTATTTTGTTGAAGCACCTTCGACGGCTAACGAGGTCATTACCTGTTCTTACCTCTTGAATCAACCGATTGATGAAAGTGCTAAACGTGATTTGGTCGGAGAATTTATTGCCCGAACTTATTTCCATAATATGGTGACCCACTTATTAGAAGCTGATTTTCAACGTAAGGTTTATACCGCTGTGGATGCAGGTCAAGTTCTAAATGCAGGAAAATTGAATCAATTTTACCGTGAAAGTTTAGAAAACTTCTGGGGAGACGCTTTAGAAGTAAACCCAGGGGCTGAATTAACGTGGATGCGGCAACCCCATTACTTTATGGGCTTGTATTCCTATACTTATTCAGCTGGCTTAACTATTGGAACTCAAATCGGTCAAAAAATTGCAGCCGGTGATCAAACCGCTGTGACCGCTTGGTTAGAAGTTTTAAAAGCCGGTGGTACTTTAGGGCCAATTGAATTGGCAGCCAAGGCTGGGGTTGATATGAAGGATAAGGCAACTCTACAAGCTACGATTAAATTTGTTGATGGTTTGTTGGACCAATTAGAAGCTTAAAAGCACCGATTGATTTAAACAATAAAGCAAAATAAACATCAATTTTACTTGAATCATAAGTAAAGTTGATGTTTTTTTGTGGCTTTAAACTAGTAAAAAGGGGGTTAATGTTACAAAAGAGTTACAAAGAATGCAAAAGGATAACGGGAAGTCAAACCAGATTAAAGCTGATTTACAAAGCCTTTGAAAAGCTTCCATTTTAATTTGACCTGGGTTATGCTTATAAAGTCAATAATTCAGTGTTGATTCGCTGAACCCAAAAGGAGAAATTCAACAATGAAAAAATCTATGAAATTTATGGCAACGACCTTATTATCCACGGCTGCTTTTAATTTAGTAGCACAATCTGTAAATACTGTAAACGCCCAAGAATGGGTCGGTCGTTCTGCACAAGAAATTAAACAATCCATGGCTAACGTTTTAGAGAATGGCCAAGTTGAGTATGAAGTTCAATGGGGCGATACCTTGTCTTCAATCGCTCAAGCTTTAGATATGGACTTAGAAACCCTAGTTTCAATCAATGGTATTGAAAATCCTGATTTTATTTTAGCTGGTACCCTACTAACCTTTGACCAAAGCCAACATTCTTTAACCATTGAACAAGAAGATGGTCAAGTTAAAGAATATAATACTGAAACAGGTCTAGAAATTATTGAAGACGGCGCTTTAAACCAAGAAGTAGCTGAATGGGTGGCGCCAGTTGAAGTGGCTGCTGAAACTGAAGCAGCAGCAGTGGTAGAAGAAGCACCAGTTGTCGAAGAAACTCCAGTAGTTGAAGAAACTCCAGTAGTTGAAGAAACTCCAGTAGTTGAAGAAAAACCGGTTGTGGAAGAAGCACCAGTTGTCGAAGAAACTCCAGTAGTTGAAGAAACTCCAGTAGTTGAAGAAACTCCAGTAGTTGAAGAAAAACCGGTTGTGGAAGAAGCACCAGTTGTCGAAGAAACTCCAGTTGTCGAAGAAACTCCAGTAGTTGAAGAAAAACCGGTTGTGGAAGAAGCACCAGTTGTCGAAGAATCCCCGGCAGTTGCCGATACCACAAGTTCTGATGCTGAAACAGCAGCTAAAGAATGGATTGCTATGAAAGAATCTCATGGTGACTATAATGCAGTCAATCCATCTGGAAAATATATTGGACGTTATCAATTAACTGCTTCTTACTTAAATGGTGATTACTCACCTGAAAATCAAGAACGTGTAGCCAATGAATATGTTATGAACCGCTATGGTTCTTGGGTTGCAGCCCAACAATTCTGGATGGCTAATGGTTGGTATTAAGCGGTTGTAAAGCTGACTTAATTTTTACTATTAATATAAGGTAAGGCTGAGCTGAGGTTCAGCCTTTTTTGCTGTCTATACTTAGTTTTATAGTTTGGATGTTTTCCCTCACTTAGCCCTTAAGTCTAGAAAAAAACCAACTCAATAAAACAATCCCAGTTCCACTTACAAAAAGGAAACAATAGAGCCTTTTTATAAATCTTTAATAATATTTCCTATTATGCTTAAAATTAGTTACAATAGAAACGGACATTGCCTGAGACTTATTCTTTTTGGTACAATTAAGTCTTGAGTTAAAGTTACCAACAATAATTCAAGCAGAAAGATTGGATAATAAGCGCTTATAATTTGTGAAAAGAGGAAAAAAATGACGGAAACCCAGGTAAAAGTAATTGCGGGTCTTGATTCCATCGGTGGTAATATCGTAGTTTTAGAAAAAGATAATTACCAGATTGTGACTGATTTTGGAATTATTAGAGGAACAACAGATAGTGAAGCCTTAGATCTGGCGATGACCAGTGATTTAGTTGATCGAAAAGGTTTACCCCAACTAGATGGATTATATCCGCAAAAACAACTAAAAGCTAAGACGGTGGAAGCTTATGAAACAAGTCAAAAACAAACCATCATTTGCATTTCTCATTTGCATTTAGATCATATTGGGGCACTTCTACATCTAGCACCCCAGATTCCTGTTTATACGAGTCAAGAATCCTATGATTTTTACCAAGCTTTAGCCCAAACAGGTTTTTTGCCGGATTACCAAGTGAACTGGCAGGGTGTCGCTTATGATGAAGTTCTTGAACACGGGCCTTTTAAAATTCAATTTAAAGCCTCAGATCATGATACCAAAGGGATTGCTGCGATTTTTATTGAAAGTCCCGATCTAAAAGTCATCCATTCAGGGGACTTCCGCTACAGTGGTTTCCATCCTGAAAAAGTCTTCGCCTGGGGTCAAGCGGCTCGGCAATTTGAGGCGGATTTAGCTTTGCTTGAAGGAACCACATTTTCTTTCCTTCCTGACCCCAATCAGGCTCCGGTACCCCTGGAACCATGGCAGGAAAAAATTAAAGTTATCGAAAGTAAAACCGAATTAAGTCTACTTAAAAATATTAGCCAGCTCTTGGAAGCGAATCCTCAAGCCAGTGTGGTCTTTAACGGTTATGAACAAAATTTGGAACGCCTGCTCTATTTGTCTCAAGTCTTGAGCCAACTAGGACGACAACTCGCCTTAGATGAAAAATATTATCAGTTAGCCTTATCTTTTGCGAAAATTTATGGCTTGAAGTATGACAATATCTGTTTAGCCGATTTACCCTTAATCAAAAAAAAACCGCAAAACTATGTCTTAAATTTGACCTATGACCACTACCAAGACATGTTTGAATTACCTGCTGGCCTCTACCTACATTCAAATGGTTATCCTTTAGGACCTTATATGCCAGCCTATCAACCTTTCGTTTTGGACCTCCAAGCTCATAATTGGCAAATGTATCAAATGGGTTCTTCTGGACATGCTTATCCTCAGGATTTATTAAACCAAGCTTATTTAGTCAATGCAAAGGTGACCGTGCCTTGGCATTCATCACAACCAGACCTTTATGCTCAAGGATTAAGCAGCCAAGGCTTGAAAGTATGGCGGCCAATCCCATACCAGACCTACTCTGCGAGTCAAATTAAAGCCTTAAAGGAGGATGCTTAAGTTATGCAACGAATCCATTTTCTTTTTACCAGTGATACCCATGGTCATTGGCTTAACCGGCCGGATGATTTAGACCACTCGCTTCTTAACACGACCACCGCCTTCCAAACATTGCGTCAAGCCTACCTAGACCAGGGTGACCAAGTGGTCAGTCTAGATTTGGGGGATTTTATTCAAGGTTCATCTTATGCCACTTATCTAAGCCAAGTGAACCATGATGGCAAGGTGATTGCCCGGGCGATGAACGAAATTGGCTATGATTTTCAATTATTAGGAAACCATGAATTTAATTTTGGCAAGGCTTACCGGGATGATATTTTTAAAGACCTTGAAGCAACTTTCCTAGTTTCCAATTTGGTCAATCAAAGTGATGGTCAGCCCATTATTGGCCAACCTTATACCATTATTGAACGTGGCGGCATTAAAATCGGGATTATTGGGGTGACCACCCATTATATTCCTCACTGGGAAATGCCAGCTAACTATGAGGGGATTGACTTTTTGGATGCGTATGCCACATCTAAAAAGTATGTTGCAATCTTGAGACCACAAGTTGATATCCTCGTCTTGGCTTATCATGGCGGTTATGAAAAGGACTTAACTACCTTTGAAGCTCTGGAAGAACTTACGGGGGAAAATCAAGGTGCTAAGATCCTACAAGAAATTGAAGGGATTGACCTCTTCTTAACAGGACACCAACACCGTCAGATTTGTCAACATGTAGCTCAGACCTTAACCATCCAACCAGGTTATGCCGGTGAATTTATTGGCCATGCTCAAGTAGATTTTGAAGCCGGTCAAATTACTAATATGATAGGCGAATTGATTCCAACCAGTAGCTATGAGAAATCACCTCAACAAATCCAAACCATGTCACCCGAACTTGAACAAGGAGCCCACTGGCTCAATGAAGTCATCGGGCAAGCACCTTTAGATCAGGTCACGGATAATGAGTTTTATGCTCGGGTTTACGGCCATCCCTATATTGAATTGTTGAACAACATCCAATTACAGGAAACGGGGGCTGACTTTTCCGGCGTTGCGTTAGTGAACGATTACTTTGCTCAATTCTCAGGACCAATCACCAATGAAGTCCTCCTTAAATCGTATCCATACTATAATTTGATTGCGACCGTGACGATGACCGGCCAAGAAATTTATGACATTATGAATTTTAATTTAGAATATTTTTCTTTAGATGACCAAGGTCAGTTACGGATTAATCCAGATTATATTGACCCGAAACCTAAACATTATAATTGGGATATTTATTCTGGTATCCAGACTAAGGTCGACATGCAAGCTCCATCAGGGCAACGAGTCGTTGAAATTATTGATGAAAGCACCCAGCAACCAATTGACCGTGATAAGACCTATGTTTTAGCGGTGTCTCAATACCGGGCTGTCGGTGGGGGCGACTTTAAATGGTTTAAACAAGAAAAGATTAAAAAGATTTCTCAAATAGACATCGCGACTTTATTAAAGCAAGCTTTAAGTCAACTTTCTCAAGCAGAATGGCAAGCCATCAATCATAACTACCAGCATATGGTTTGGACAGGGATTGCAGGTTTATCTGACCAACCCGCTCAAAAAATGTAAAGCTATTTTAATGGGAAGATTTACCCAAAATTTACAAATGACTGTTATAATAAAAATACTTAAATAAATAAAGGGGCATACACACGTGCAAGTTAGATTTGAAGATGTTACCATGCGCTTTAATGACAAGGTAGTTTTGGATAGAATTAATTTTACCCTACCAAGTCAAGAACTCATTTCCTTCCTAGGACCCAGTGGCTGTGGGAAGTCTACCACGCTTTATTTGATTTCAGGTTTATTAGAAGCAACATCTGGTCATATTTATTTTGATGATCAAGATGTTACTAAGCTCGACCCAGTTAAACGTGAAGTAGGGCTGGTTTTCCAAAATTATGCCTTATATCCGCATATGACCGTGTTAGATAATATTATGTTCCCCTTAAAAATGGCCAAGGTGCCTAAGAAAGAACGGGTTGAAACGGCCAAACGGATGGCTGAATTAACTCATATTGCTGATCAATTAGATAAATTTCCACGTCAGCTATCTGGCGGCCAACAACAACGGGTGGCTATTTCACGGGCCTTATCTAAGTCACCGGATATCCTATTAATGGACGAACCCCTATCCAACTTAGATGCCCGTCTCCGGGTTGAAATGCGGGAAGAAATCCGTCGTATCCAACAAGAAACTGGTGTGACGACGGTCTTCGTAACCCATGACCAGGAAGAAGCTTTATCGATTGCAGACCACGTTATGGTCTTAGATAAGGGTGAGATTCAACAGATGTCTGACCCTGTTACTTTATACCGCCAACCTAAAAACTTATTTGTGGCCAAGTTTATCGGGTCGCCGGCCATCAATACCTTTACCAAGACCTCGCCAGCCTTAAATCCTCAAGCTAGTCTTGCTGGTCTAAATTGGACCACTTTGGGAATTCGGCCTGAACATTTTAAATTTACCCAAGTAGGCCAACATCTGATTCAAGGGGTGATTAGTCGGATTGAACAAGTTGGAAAAGATATTACCTTCCATGTTCAAGCAGACCATGAGCATTTTGTCGTTTCTGATTTAAATGCCACACAATTACAAGCTGGTGATCAAATCTATTTGACGGCTGACTTAGACCATATCCAAGCCTTCGACGCCCAAGGTCAAGCTGTTAGTCTTAATGACAGTGCTGGCGCCATAACTGATTTACAAGAATCAGTCAGCCAAGTAGAGGAGGCTGACCAGGCTCATGAATAAAAAAGCAAGCCTAAAGTCTAGTTTTCATGCCTTGCTATATTTGCTTCCGATGTTGATTTTTATTGGGATTTTTACGGTCTATCCAATTTTTAAATCCATTGCTATGTCATTTTATGTTGACTACAACATGATCACAGGTGAAATGGACTCGGTTGGCTTAGACAACTATAAGGTCATTTTGTCTGATCCTAAGTTTTTTAAAGCCATCAAAAATACCATGCTCTATGTCGTAGGTGTTGTTCCGGCTTCAATCATCATTTCCATGGTGATTGCTATCATGCTTAATTCAATTCCTAAGCTGCAAGGCTTCTTCCGGTCAATTTATTTCTTACCCTTTGTGACCTCGACGGTTGCCATCTCTGTGGTTTGGTCTTGGCTCTACCACTCAAAATATGGCTTAATTAATTATGGGTTAAGTTTTCTTGGTATTGATCCGATTAACTGGTTGAATTCGCCTAAGAACGCTATGTTAGCGGTGATTATCATGGCCATTTGGAAGGGCTTAGGTTTTAATATCCTCCTATTTTTAGTAGGCTTAGGTAATATTGATGATGTCTATTACCAAGCAGCTAAGGTTGATGGGGCCAATACCTGGTCACGTTTTAAAAATATTACCTTACCCTTATTACGGCCCACTATTTTCTTGTTGTCAATTGTAGGGATTATTAATTCCTTTAAGGTCTTTGATGAGGTCTTTGCACTTTTCTCAGGACGACCAGGACCTGCCGGGTCGGCCACAACGATGGTTTATTACCTCTTCCAAAAATTCTACGCCCAATTTAAATATGGTCAAGCTGCTGCCTCAGGGATTATCCTATTCTTGATTGTGCTAGTCTTAACCTTGATTCAAAATATGGGTAACCGATATTTTGCTAAACGAGGAGGACAAGACTAGGATGAAACAAAAGTTTAAACATATTCTTTTATATACATTTTTAATCTTAGGTGGTTTCTTGATGATCCTGCCTTTCTACTGGATGGTAGCCACCTCCCTTAAATCGGGGGGGGAAGCTATTCAAGTGCCACCAACTTGGTTGCCTTCGCAATGGCTATGGTCCAACTACCAAAGAGCCCTTGAAGCCGCGCCATTTTTCCGTTATTTTCTAAACTCAGTCTTGGTTACTGTCTTGAGTACTGTGGGTGAATTATTTACTTCTATCCTCGCAGCCTATGCCTTTTCTAAGTTAAAATTCTGGGGAAAAGATATTCTCTTCTTAATTTTACTAGCGACTATGATGGTGCCGGGTGAATTAATGACGATTCCTAACTTTGTGACTTTGGCTCGGCTAGATATGATTAATACTTATTGGGCTTTAATCATTCCTTGGTTAGCTTCAGTCTTTACAGTATTTACTTTGAAACAATCGTTTGAAAGTGTACCTGATGCCCTATATTATGCTGCTAAAACCGATGGTTGTAGCGATTGGCGTTTTCTTTGGGAAATTCTGGTACCTCTGTCTAAATCTTCCGTAGTAGCGGTGATGATTCTTAAAGTCATCGGCTCTTGGAATTCATTCATGTGGCCTTTAATCGTCACGAATGATAAAAATTTACGTACGTTACCTGTTGGGTTACAAGCCTTTACCACCGAAGCGGGCACCCAATTTGAATTATTAATGGCCGCTTCGACACTGGTTGTAGTTCCGATGGTTATCGTATATTTATTGTTGCAAAAGTATATAATTCAAGGTATCTCTCGGTCTGGTATTAAAGGATAAACATTTAGGAGGAAGAAATTTAAATGAAAAAATTAAAACTTTTTGCCGCTGCCTTAGTCGCTGCTTCAACCTTAAGTAGCTTCAGCCCGCTTGCATCTGCCCAAGAAAAAACTCAAGTGACTTTCTGGCATGCAATGAATGGTGCGCATGAAGAAGCTTTAACTGCCTTAACGGATAAATTCAATGAATCCCAAGACAAAGTAGAAGTCGTTCTTGAAAACCAAGGTGACTACAAAGCGTTACAACAAAAAGTAATGGGTGCCGGAGTATCTGGTGACCTACCAACCATGTCTCAATTAACCGCGTCAACCGTGGTTGACTTCATGGATCAAGGTTTAACTGAACCTTTAAATGATTATTTAACCGAAGAAAATGGGTTCTCACAAGAATTATTGGATGATATTTATCCTGGCTTTATGACAGGGGTTACCTTAGACGATCAAGTCTATGGTTTACCTTTTTCTAAATCTGTTCGGGTAATGTATGTTAACCAAGACTTATTAGATGAACTAGGCGTAGAAGTTCCTAAAACTTGGGACGATGTGAAAGCCTTAGGTGAAAAATTAGATGAAGCGGGTAAAGAAGAACAAGCTATGGGCTTAGAAAATTCAATTTCAATGGAAGTTGAAACTATGGCTCGTCAAAATGGTGCTGTTTGGATTGCAGACGATAAATCAGCGACAGATATCGCTTCTGATAAAGCAACTGAACCAGTACAATTCATTAAAGACTTGATTGCAGATGACCATGCTCGTCTAGCGGGTGAAGATGGTTATATGTCAGGCCCATTTGCTTCAGGTGCAACTGCCTTGTATATCGGTTCATCTGCTGGCCTTTCTTTCGTACTTGATGGTATTAAAGAATCTGGTATTAATGTGACAACTGCAGAAATCCCTACTTTTGCAGATGGTGATCCTTTAACCTTGTTTGCTGGTAACGACTTAGGTGTCTTCTCTCAAGCCTCAGATGAAGAAAAGGCAGCAGCCGTTCAATATATGGCTTTCTTATTATCAACTGAAAATACTGCTGAGTGGGCTGCTAAGACCGGTTACTTACCAATCACTAAATCTGGTGAAGAATCAGACGTATGGCAAAACTACCTTAAAGAAAATCCTTTAATGGAAGCTGCTTCTAAAGAATTGGAATATGGCCGTGCGCAAGTTCCTTATGTAGGTTCTAGTGAAGTCTTCACTGAAATTGAAACTGCATTAGAAACAATCATGGTTAATGATGGTGATGTGAAAGAAAACATGCAAGCCATCGAAGATCTTGTAAAAGGACATTTAGGACTTTAATTGATACCTTAATTATATAAATATATACTTTTGCCAAAAGGTGACGACCTTTTGAGAAGAAGGAGTTGGACTGTTTGCCCAGCTTCTTTTTTATATTAAAGGGTTTAAGTCTTAAAATTTAAACGGAAAGTAAAACTTTCACTTTTACTTACGGCAAAGTGCTTGCAGTGCATAAGTGGATGAAGTAGGATAAAATATGAAAGAAAAATAGGAGTGAAACGTAGATGAAATTAATTTCTTGGAATATTGATTCCTTAAATGCAGCCTTAACCAGTGACTCGAATCGCGCTTTATTATCCCGGGATGTTCTGCAAACAATCTTAAACTTAAACCCAGATATTATTGCAATTCAAGAAACTAAACTATCAGCCAAAGGCCCCACGCAAAAACACTTAGAAATCCTAGCAGACCTCTTTAAGGACTACATGGTAGTCTGGCGGTCATCTGAAGAGCCAGCCCGTAAGGGGTATGCGGGAACTATGTTCTTGTACAAGCATGACTTAGAACCTAAGGTGACTTTTCCTGAAATTGAAGCACCAAGTCCCATGGATGCTGAGGGCCGGATGATTACCTTAGAATTTGATGATTTCTATGTTACCCAAGTTTATACGCCAAATGCTGGCAATGCCCTCAAACGCTTAGCAGATCGTCAAATTTGGGATCAACAGTATGCAGCCTATTTGGCGAGTTTAGACCAAGATAAAATTGTCCTCGCCACAGGTGACTTTAATGTCGCTCACCACGAAATTGATTTGGCCCATCCTGAGAATAATCATCATTCAGCTGGTTTTACCGATGAAGAACGGGCTGGTTTTACCCAATTACTGGCTCATGGCTTTACGGACACCTTCCGTCATCTCCATGGTGATGTGACCGGGGCCTATACATGGTGGGCTCAACGTGTAAAGACCTCTAAGATTAATAATTCTGGCTGGAGAATTGACTATTGGCTCGTCTCCAACCGCGCGGTTGACCGGGTGATTCAATCAGAAATTATTGATTCAGGAACCCGGCAAGACCATACGCCTATTTTATTAGAAATCGATATATAAGATAAAAACTCCCCAGTCATCTCTTTCTATAAAAGATGTGACTGGGGAATTATTTTAAAATAAAGGACTAAAAAAAGTAGGGGAGGACTAATTCTTTTTTGGCTGTGATGGTTTCTTCAAGTTTTTGTAGTAAGATATGGCGACCTTTGATGGCTACATTGAGACCGCTGCTGCCTTCAGTGAGGGCAGCTAAGGCTTTCTCTGCAAATCCTTTAGCTAATAATCGGTCTAAGGCTGCAGGAGCGCCGCCTCTTTGAACGTGGCCAAGATTCAAGGGTCGGATATTATAATCTAGATGAGGTTTAAGCCAATCAACAAAGTTCTGGGCAGAACTTATTCCTTCTGCAACAATGAAAATTTGGTAGTTTTTACCTTGTTGACGGGAGCGCTTGATTTGATTTAGGACTTTCTCCAAGTGCATATCCTCAGGGCGGTAAATAATTCCTTCAACATCTAAGGCATTGCCGGCCCAATAGGCAATGTCAGGAGCTCGCCGGCCCATAACTTCTACGGCAAAGATAAATTCATGGCTAGCAGCCGTTGTTTTTACTTGGTCGACCATAGCGACCACTGACTTCACTGCTGTATAAAAACCAATTGTTTGATCTGTGTTGGCGATGTCATTATCGATCGTACCGGGAACCGCAATCGTATTTAGACCTAATTGATGCAAGGCTAATGCCCCCTGGTAGGAACCCTCACCCCCGATGACAATGAGTCCATCTAAGCCAAGGTCTTTGACTTTAGCAACGGTTGCTTGGCGGACTTCCGGTTTAAGAAAATCTAAGCAGCGAGAAGTTCCTAATATTGTACCGCCTCTTGATTCGTAGGCTTCACTTTTACTGACGTCAAGGACTTGATAGTCTAAATCAATGAGCCCTTGATAACCTTTATTGAAACCGAGGACTTCTATCCCTATTTGCTTGCCGCCTTTGACTAGGGTGTGGATGGCAGAATTCATACCAGGTGCGTCGCCACCTGAGGTAAGAATACCGATTTTTTTCATGCTTAATCCCTCTTTCTTTAGTCTTTATTATAAGCTTTTTGCTTAGCTTATTTCAAATTATGGAAAAAATTTAAAAAACGCTTGCTTTTTTTATAAAACGGTGTATAATTAAATATTGCATTCGGACGTTTAGCTCAGTTGGTAGAGCAACGGACTCTTAATCCGTGGGTCGCGGGTTCGAACCCCTCAACGTCCATTTCTAACCTTTTTTGAATGAGTACTTAGTGACTATTTTCAAAAAAGGTTATTTTTTATACCATCTGCCAGTTAATTCTTTATAAAATACTTTAAAAGATAGGGTGGCCAGGGAACGAGGAACGACCAACTTTGATTTTGATTTATTAAAGTGTCTTCTTTTATCTATCAGTGGAATGCCAGACTTGGGTCCGCTTTTTTGTGATGAACCGGTGAACTTTTATCAAGGAGTTCTCCTAACTAAAACTATGAATTATTTACCTCGCCTCACGCTTTATGTATTTTTCATGTAGTTCAGTAAGCTATTAAAGAGATAATACCCAAAATGAAAAATAATAAAAGTTGAAACTATAACAATTCCGAGATATATTGATTAATGCCAGATGTACAAATTAAAATAAAGACCATGATATTAGTCATAATAAAGCCATGGTAGATTTGTAAAAACAAGGATTACGCCTACTTTCCAGGTAGATAAATTTATTAAGCATCGTCCAATTGTTTAAGTTTTCAAAGAGTTAAACTCTTATAATATTATTATACCTTGTATGCTTAAACAAATTCTACTTTTATCTCGATAAAATATGGGGGCATGACTCAGCTAAGGGACGTCTCTAAGAAACAATCGTTAGAATTACAATCTAAGAATATGCTATAATTTAAAAGAATTAAGTAAAAGAGAGCTTAAATGAAGAGGTGTTACATGTTATTAACAGTCACAAATTTAAATGCGGGCTACCGCCGTGTTCCTGTTATCAAAGATATTGATTTTACCTTAGCTGCTGGTCAGATTTTGGGTTTGATTGGTTTAAACGGTGCTGGGAAATCAACTTTACTGAAAACGATTCTAGGTCTTTTACCACCTTTACAAGGTCAGGTGGCGGTGGGTGGGGTAACCATCAATGAAAACCATCAAGCCTATGCTAGCCAAATTGCTTATATTCCCGAAGTGCCAATTTTATATGAGGAGTTGACCCTAAAAGAACATTTAGAGATGACTGCACTGGGTTATGGCTTAGCCATTGAAACCGTGATGGAACGGGCTATGCCTTTATTGAAAATGTTTCGCTTAGATCAACATTTAGATTGGTTTCCCATTCATTTTTCAAAAGGGATGAAACAGAAAGTCATGATAACTTGTGCCTTGGTGACGGATGCCAAGCTATTTATTATTGATGAACCTTTCCTTGGCTTAGACCCAATCGCTATTCGAGATTTTATTCAATTATTAAAGGATAAGGCCAGCCAAGGCTGTGGGATTTTACTGACCACGCATATGTTATCGACGACGGCTGACTTTTGTGATGGTTACCTCTTACTTAGTCAAGGCCACCTAGTCGGACAAGGTAGTCTTAGTGATTTGCAGGCTCAGTTTGAACTAGCGGATGCAGATCTTGATGATATTTATATTGCCATGGCCCAAGGCCAAATTGGCCGTGGTTTCGAGCCCAAAGAAGCCTTACTCAAGGAAGCTAACCAAGCAGGTGACCGTCATGACTAGTCTAGAAGAATTAGGCAAAGCTCGGTTTAAATACTTTATTGACCAGGTAGGCAAGTATAGTCGTTTGATTATTAATGATCACTTTTCAGTGATTCTCATGGTTCTCTTAGCTTTTGGTGCTATTTATTACCGTGATTTGCTCGGACATTTACAGACTTTACAAGCATCAAGTTTACGGTTGCCAGTTATTATTGTGGCAACCGGCTTGATTGGCGGTCTTTTTCAGATGGGCCACCCCATGTGGTTTACTAAGCAAGCAGACCGGTCTTATTTATTTGCTCAAGGTCAAAAGTGGCATCCTTATTGGTTTAAGTGGGTTATGTCATCACTCTTTTTACCATTTATCTACTTAGCCCTTGGCTCTTTCTTAGTCTATCCATTTCTGAAGTTAGTTAGCCCGTGGGTTCATTATCCGGTTTGGCTATTTATTGCCTTGGTTTGGCTGATGAAAGTGGCAGACTACTTGATGGTTTACCTATCTGCTTTTGATTTGGGTTTAGCCTATCAAAGTCGGCAATTAGGACGGTCAGCTTATTCTATTATATTTACGATTATTTTGTTTATCTCTTGTCTTTTACCCAAGACTTGGGATTTAGGGATGTTAATTTTACCTGTGGCCATTACTTTTATTTATTTCTTATGGGCTTTTCAAAATATTAATTATTACCCAATGCAATTTGATTATGTGGTTGCCTTGGAAGCAAAGCGGCAAGCGACTTTTTATCGCTGGGTTTCGATTTTTGCTGATGTTCCTACCCGGACTCCAAGTATTCGTCGCTTACCTTGGGTGGATTACTTAATCCAACCCCTAAGTAAGCTTTATCCTAACCGCTTCTATTATTTATATTTGCGGTTACTTGTACGGAATTCTGCTTATGCTTCCATCTGGTTGAAAATCTTGATTTTTATTGCATTTTTATTGTTATTTACGAATTCAAGTTACTTGTTACTAGGTTTGGGTATCCTAAGTAGTTTAATGACAATCATTCAATTACTTCCTTTGATTCATACCTATGACTACCATCCTTTTCAACGGATCTATCCCCACCATCAAAAGAGACAAGTTCAAGCTTTTCAAATTACTATGCTCTTAATTTTTGGAAGTCAGTTGCTAGCCTATAGTCTGGTCCTTTGCCTTAGCCATTTAGATCATCTGGCAAGTTTGTGGTGGATTATTCCGGTTTGGCTGCTGGTTGATTTAGCCCTTATTTATTTTTATGTACCATGGTGGTATCAAAAAAATCAAACAAGTATCTAAGCAAAGAACGATTTTTATATCGAAAGAAGCGGTGGTGTGAATCAGACACCTCAACACCAATTGGACCATCACACCATTCGATTTTTTAAAGAACGGGTAGTTCCGGACAAGTAAGTTCAGATTTATTTGCAGGTGATGAACCAAACTGCCTTGTCCAATGCCCTACAGGCCTATTCCGTGATTAAGATTACGGACCCTAAGTTGAAAACGCCTCTAGCAGTAATTGGTAAATAGGCTTATATCGCGGATGCACCAGAATTGTTTATCTTTTTGGTAGACTGTTATCGGAATGCTCAAATTATGGCCGCCCAAGAGCAAGATGCCACCAAGTTGAAAACGATGGACTTCTTCAACCAAGGGGCTGTCGACGCTAGGCTAGCCGCCCAAAATATGGTGAATGCCATTGAAGCAGACGGTTTAGGAACCGTCTTTTTGGGGTTAATCCTAAATGATCCCCAAGCGGTCATCGATTTATTAGCCTTACCTCAACTGACCTTTCCCATTTTAGGTTTGGGTTTCGGCTATCCAGATGACCAGCCGGACTTGAAGCCGCGGATATCATTAAAATTTAAAGTGGGTGAAAAAGCTTACCCTTATCATAAGGATATTTTACCTGCTACCAGCGATTACGACCAGGCCATGACCCATTATTATGATACCCGTGATTCCAATCGTAGGGCTGAAAACTTTAGTCATTACGTCGTGAATAAGGTATCCTAAGCCAAGCCTGAACGAGCCCGCATTCTCCGGGTGATTCAAAATCAGGGTTTTGATTTAGGTTTGACCGACCCTTAGTCCTTAGAGGTGAAATGTTTTCATTAATTTGTTACAATTTAGGAAATAAAAAGGGGGATTTAAATGACAATTGATAAGATGCTTGTTGATTTAACCGAAGTTCGAGGCATTGCCGGCAATGAAGGCCAAGTGCGTCAGCTTTTCAAAGACTTAGTGGCGGACTATAGTCAAGACTTTGTCCAAGATGGCTTAGGCTCTATTTATGCTAAGCATGAAGGCCAAGCGGATGGTCCGACCTTAATGTTAGGGGCCCATATGGATGAAGTGGGCTTTATGGTTCAATCTATCACCGACAAAGGCTTTATTAAATTTACCACCATTGGTGGTTGGTGGAGCCAAGTGGTCCTAGCTCAAGAAGTTGAAATAACCACCCGTAAAGGAGATGTCTACCATGGGGTAACCGGATCCAAACCGCCCCATGTTTTGAACGCAGAAGCTCGTAAGAAGCCAATTGATATGGATGACATCTTTATTGATGTGGGTGCTACTTCTAAGAAACAAGTTGAAGCCTGGGGTATTCGCCCGGGGGATATGATTACTCCTTTTATTAAAACTCGGCGAATGAATCTAGATTCGCCATTCTTATTAGCCAAAGCTTGGGATAACCGGATTGGGATGGCTGTAGCGGTGGAAGTTTTAAAATTTACTCACAGTCATGACCATCCTAATGTGATTTTTGCTGGGGCAAACGTGCAAGAAGAAATTGGTCTCCGTGGTGCCAAAACCGCTGCTCACTTAGTGAATCCTCAAATTGGGATTGCCTTAGACACAGGGACTGCCGGTGACACACCAGGTATGACTGAGAAAGAAGCTGATTCGATTCTCGGCAAAGGCCCCCAAGTCATTATCAAAGATGGGTCTATGATTGGTCATAAAGGTTTACGGGAATTTGTCACTGACTTAGCTGAACGACGGAATATTCCTTTCCAATATACCTTTATCCCAGGGGGTGGTACCGATGCCGGTTCATTCCACCAAACGCGGGATGGTATTCCATCGATTGCCATTACAGTACCGGTTCGTTATTTACATTCTCATACGTCAGTTATCCATGAAGATGATTTCAAGTATACCGTTCAATTAGTTCAAGCCATTGTTGAAGAGCTCGATCAAGCGGCTTACCAAACCATTATAGAAAATGTTTAAGTCTTATAACTAGAAAGAGGAAAGTATATGATTTTTGTTGATAATCAAAATGTCTACGATGCTTCGATGAACATTGCCCTAGAAACTTATTTGGTCGAAAACCGTTTAGTCGATGAACCCATCCTTTTATTTTATATTAATGACCCCTCAATTATTATTGGCCGTAACCAAAATACCATTGAAGAAGTCAACCAGCCTTATATTGAAGAAAAAGGAATCCGAGTGGTTCGCCGGATGTCTGGTGGGGGCGCGGTTTACCATGACCGGGGTAATTTCTCTTTCTGTTTTATTAAAGATGATGATGGGTCCTTCCGTGACTTCCAATCCTTTACCAAGCCTGTAATTGACGCCCTCCATAAAATGGGTGCCACTGGAGCAGAATTACAAGGTCGTAACGACTTGTTAATTGACGGTAAGAAATTCTCTGGGAATGCCATGTATGCTAAAGATGGCCGGATGACAGCCCATGGAACGATCTTGTTTGACTCTGACTTAGATGAAGTAAATAATGCCTTGAAACCACGGAAAGAAAAAGTGGAATCTAAAGGAATTAAATCTGTCCGTTCACGGGTGACCAATATTAAGCCTTTTGTGGATGATAAATATAAGAATTTAACCACTGAAGAATTCAGAGACTTAGTTTTACTTGAAATCTTTGGTGTAGAGTCACGTGACCAAGTGCCAGAATTCAAATTAACCGATGAAATTTGGGAAGGTGTGAAGAAAATCCATGCCGAACGGATGGGCAACTGGGACTGGAATTATGGCCAATCTCCTGACTTTGATTATGAAAAGAGTCATAAATTCCCATTTGGTTTTGTTGATTTCCGTTTCAATGTGAGCCAAGGTGAAATTGTGGATGCCACAATTTTTGGTGACTTCTTTGGTCTAGGTGATATTAAAGACGTGGAAGAAAAATTAAACGGGGTAAAATTCGAAAAAGCTGCCATTATTGATGCGCTTAAAGATGTCAACTTGAATAAATACTTAGGTGACATTAGTGCGGAAGAATTGGCCAACTTAATTTTTGAATAGTTAACAAAGATTGTATAAATATAAAGAGGACCTAGTTGAAAAGAGATGAGTTAAAATCTCTTTTCAACTAGGTCCTTTTATGTCTTTGAATGATAGTTGGCTTACTGGGGCCAAGTCAGCTCAGGAAAGAGTTCTTGTAAGACTGCTCTGCCTAAATAACGATCCTGACCTTGGCCTACGAAACGGTGGATGGACATGGCGGGGTTGAAGTTGGCTTCAATTACGCCATAATCTCCTGTTTGTTTAATCGGAGCGGTATAATCTTTAATCAGAATATCGACTCCACAGAAGGTGGTACCCAACGCTTCAGCCGCTTGAATAGCAATAGCATTATAATCGTCATAGACTTGATCGGTACGGTCAATGGAAAGACCGCCGGTAGAAACATTGGAGTTTTCTCGTAAATAAACGACTTGGTCTTTGTCGGGGATGCTTTCAAAGCTTAACTGGTTTGCTTCTAACTGGAGGGCTTCTGTCTTCCCTTTTTCTAATAGGGTCATTGGAGCGAAATGCTTAGGTCCGCGTAGAGGATGTTGGTTAGCTTGATCTATCAGTTGGCTGATGGTATGTTTTCCATCACCTACTACTTGGGCAGGCTGGCGCTCACAAACAGCAAGGACTTCACCTGCTTGGACATAGAAACGTAATTCATCTCCAGGTACGAAACTTTCGACTAAAATGGTGTTATCTTCTTCGAAAGCAATTTCTAAGGCTTGGCGATACTGGCTTTGACTAGGAAGGGTTTTAAAAATAGAGATTCCTAAGCCGTAATTGGTATTTTTAGGCTTAACCACAAAGCCTTGTTCAGGTAGGAAAGGATAATAATGACTTGCCTCGTCTATCTCATTAAAATGTTGCCCTTGCGGGACATAAATCCCCGCTTCTTTGAGAATATCTTTGGTTGCTACCTTGTTTTCCATTAGAAAATATGAAATCAAAGAATCTTTAGCAGTCATATTTCCATTACGGATATATTCTTGATGTCCTTGATGGCTTACTTTAATTAAATTATCCATCGGATCAACTATTTCAAGCTTCAAACCAACTTTTAAAGCTTCTTTGATAACATCCTGGGTAGAAAGCTCGAAATTCTCAAAGCCATGAAGATGGTAGGGCCGCTTTTGATATCCCTGCTTAAATTCCCTAGCTTGTTCTAAACCCCAAGCTAAAAAGTTAGCTGGATCAGGGCACTCATTGATTAATTGACCCGCAAGGGTTAGCTTTGAATCTTCTAGGGCTGCTTCTGCTTTTTCTACTAGAGGAAGTAAATCGATTTGACTGTTTTCTTTTAGTACTTGAGCTACTTCTCGCATGCTTTGACAAAGTAGTTTACCTTCTTCAAGGTCTGGACAAGGTGTTTGTGGGTGAGCTTCAGCGACGGCTTGGTTTAACCGATTACCTAAGTTAACGGATGCATCATCGGTTTCGCCCTCTAAGAATAAAAGTGAAATGAGGAAAAGTTTAATAAAGTCAATTTGGTCTTTCGTAATACCATAGGGAGTAAAGGGATTTAAGTCAAAATTACGAAACTCAAGATATTTAATCCCCTGGCAAAGGAAGTCGCGGACTTTTTGTCCACCACGAAAACGCACATCCCGGTAGAGTTCTTTTTCTAATGAAAGAAAGTTATCATTCACTGCCTTTTCAATGGATTCAATCATACTAGTAAGTGAACTATAATCAATGTTAATAGAATTAGCATTGCGGTAACCATACCGACTCTGGCGGATTGACCGCATGATGGTTTGAGGAGGGGTGCCAAATAGTTTGCTTTCATAAGTTGAATCAACATAAGGGCTGACCCCAAATAAATAAGTGAGTAACCAACGATAGCGGAAATAACGACGACCTAATTCAAAATAAATTTGATTAGTTGCTTGAATAAATGAAGGAAATCTACTGCCAACTAGCTTATGGACCAGTTGTGGTTTAATTTGAAAATTGTAATGGATCCCAGAAACCAGTTGTACATCTTTGCCGTAAACCTGAACTAGGTGTTCGCGGTAAGCTACTTCTTTAGAATTGGAAAGTTTGGCTACAGGAATAGTATCGCGATCAGAGTTAAGCTTAGCGGGGGGGGAAGCGGGCCAAATCAAATCTTCTGGGTATGCTGCGGCCGTTATTTGGTGAAGCCCAGCTAACCAATTGATCAAATCTTGATTTTGTTTAAGCGGGGGAGTGATTAGTTCTAATTGGGCTTCGGCAAAATCAGTTTGAATATAAGGATGGTAGTCACGGCCACCTAAACCACCACTATCATGGGTGTGTTGGGAGAAATTACCTTGGTTATCCAAGCGCAAGGATTCCTTCTCAATTCCGACAGTTGATTCAAAAAGTTGGGGAATATCAGATGGTTGAAACCATTGAGTGGAAATAGTCATAATAAGCCTCCATAATATAATAGTGAAGTAATACCTTCTATTATACAAAGTAAAAAAATCAAAAGAAATAATATCGCTTAAAAAATTTGAAAAAAGATATTGACAAGGGTAAGGCGCCTATGATAAATTATTACACGTTGCTGAAAACGGAAAAGTTAATCGAACCTAAAGAATTAAAAAAATTCCTAAAAAGTGATTGACAGCTCAGCAC
>NZ_AENN01000017.1:0-249969 GCF_000183205.1 Eremococcus coleocola ACS-139-V-Col8
ATAGAGAAGGGGGCTGTTTTACACATTAACTATTCATTACCGTTTAACAACGGTCTTCACTTCATAGCCGGCTTGACTTAAAGCATCAATTAAGTTATCAACATTTTCTTCATCCACATGAAGGACTACCCGGATGGCATCACGCAAATGGTAAACCAACATGTTCGACAGATTATGGTCAGCCGCCACCAAGGCGTCACCAATTTCTTCAATCACGCCTTTGCGGTCATCACTTAATTCAATGACTAAACTAGTTCCAGCAGTATAATAACCCGAAATATCAATAAAAGTCCGGAAGATATCTTTATCGGTAATAATCCCGACTAATTTTTCCCCTTCCATCACTAACAAAGAGCCAATGCTTTTATTTAACATGGTTTCAGCTGCTTCATCCAAGAGAGTATCTGGACTCACGGTAAACATATGCTTGGCCATGATATCGCCGACGGTCATCTTGTCTAACAAATAATTCATCTCATATTTGGACAAAGAAGAAGCATTGGTTGGTGAATTCAAATCAATTTCTTCTTTTGTCACCAATCCAACTAGCTTACCCTTAACCATAACCGGTAACCGATTAATGTCGTGGGCTTTTAAGACATCAACCGCTTTTAAGACCGATGTTTCTGGCGTTACTGTCACTAGATCTTGGCTCATATAATCTTTTACGTACATACTTATCCTCCTAAATAGGCCTTTTGCACTTGGTCACTGGCCAACAAGTCTTGTCCTGACCCAGACAAGAACAACTTACCACTCTCTAATACATAACCACGGTCAGCTACTTGTAAAGCCATTTTAGCATTTTGTTCAATTAAAAGCACGGTTGTGCCTTGTTCTTTAATGGCCTCAATAATCTTAAAGATTTCCTTGATAAAAATCGGCGCCAGCCCCATTGAAGGCTCATCTAAGAGCAAGAGTTTAGGCTTCGCCATCAAGGCCCGGCCCATGGCTAACATTTGTTGTTCGCCGCCCGATAAAGTCGAGGCATCTTGTTTAAGCCGGTCCTTTAAAATTGGAAACCGCTGATAAATAGTCTGATAATCCGCTTCAAAATTCTCCTTATCTTTGCGGAGAAAGGCCCCCATTTCGAGGTTTTCTTTGACCGTCAAATCCTTAAAAACATGTCGCCCTTCGGGGACATGGGAAATCCCCATTTTAACGATAGCTTGGGGATTAGTCTTAGTGATATCCTGGTTCAAAAATTGAATAGACCCTTCTTTAGGATGGATTAAGCCAGAAATCGTCCGCAAAATTGTAGACTTGCCGGCTCCATTGGCTCCAATTAGAGACACTATTTCTCCCTGGTTAACTTGCAGACTTACATTTTGTACAGCTTGAATCATGCCATAATTAACTGATAAATCCTCAATCGTTAGCATTAGTCACCATCACCTCCTAGGTAGGCCCGAATTACTTGGGGATTGGCTTGGATTTCTTTAGGACCACCCTGGGCAATTAACCGACCATATTCCAAAACAAAAATTTTCTGACAAATATCCATGACTAAGGACATATCATGTTCAATCAGGACCACCGTTAAATCAAAGTCAGCTTGGATTTGGGCAATTAATTGGGTGAGCTCAGCCGTTTCATTCGGGTTCATCCCGGCCGCAGGTTCATCCAAGAAAAGAATCTTAGGATGGAGGGCCAAGGCTCGGACTATCTCTAAGCGTCTTTGTTGACCGTAAGCCAAATTTTTGGCTTTTTCTTGACAAAGTTGGTCTAAGTTAAAAATCCGTAACAAATCCAGGGCTTCCGCCTTCAGTTTAGCTTCTTGCTGATAATGGTTTTGGGTCCGGAGCAAGGCGTGGAATAAACTTGGCCCTTGTTCACGGTGCATAGCAATTAAGACATTTTCTAAAACTGTTAAATCAGCAAACAAACGAATATTTTGGAAGGTCCGGGCTAAGCCCAAACCACTAATGACATCAGGATGCTTGCCGTTTAGCTTTTGCATTTTACCATCCACTTGTAATTCTACAGTTCCTTGGGAAGGCACATAGACACCGGTTAAGAGGTTAAAGAAAGTTGTCTTCCCGGCCCCATTCGGTCCGATCAGACCCACAAGGTCTCCTTGGTCAATATCTAAAGATACATTGGATACGGCGGCCAAGCCGCCAAAGTTTTTGGTTAAGTCCGTAATTTTCATTAAAGGCATTAGGCCACCTCCTTAGTATCTCGTGAATTTGTATTCTTAAATAAACGACCCACTTTAAATTCCGACGTGCCTAACAACCCTTGAGGTCGGAAAATCATAATTAAGATCAAAGCCACAGCATAAATAATCATCCGTAATTGACCATAATCTTGTAAGAATAAGTTTAAGAGGCCCAATAAGATAGCAGCGATGAAGGAACCAGTAAAGGACCCCATGCCGCCAAAGACTACAATAATTAAGATATCGATTGACCGGTTAAAGGTATAATCTTTTGGCGTGACAATCCCTAAGAAAGTAGCTTGTAACGAACCTCCAATGGCTGCAGTGGCAGCCCCCATTGCAAAGGCCATCACCTTATATTTAGTAACATTGACCCCCATGGCTTCAGCGGCAATTTCATTTTGTTCAATCGCACGCGTGGCCCGGCCCACAGACGAATAATTATAATTCAAAACTAAGATCGTGGTTAAGACTAATGCAACAAAAACTACCATCCAATTAGTGACGGTGGGAATACCCGAAATCCCGGCAGGACCATTGGTGATTGACCGCCAATTATTAATTAAGACCCGGATAATTTCGGCCACTCCTAAGGTCGCGATGGCTAGATAGTCTCCTTTTAAACGAAGGGTCGGAATCCCTACGAGTAAGGCCACTATGACTGAGATGACTACTCCCAGTAAAATACCTTCCAAGAGGCCTAGCCATGGATTAGCTGCGGCCTTAGTACAGATAGCAGCCGCATAGGCACCAATAGCAATAAAGCCGGCATGGCCGAGGGAAAATTGACCGGCAATCCCAAGGACCAAATTTAAACCAACCGCATAAATAATATTCAACATAATGGTCATTAAAGTAATCCGATAATAAGCATTAATGATATTGGCTTGAGTTAAGGCAAAGAGGATAGCAAAAGCCGCCACAATCAGCAAGAACCAGATACCATTTTTTCGATTCATTCTTTGCATGGGCTTCCTCCTATACTTTTTCCTTAACATTCTTGCCAAATAAACCAGAAGGCAGAACCAATAAGATAATAATCAAAAGGGGGTAAACGACCGCATCCTTATAATTTGAAAAACCTAAGACTGTCACCAGGGTTTCAAGAATCCCAATGAGGTAGCCTCCGACCATGGCGCCTGGAATCGAACCAATCCCGCCAATCACTGCGGCAATAAAAGCCTTCAATCCGGGGGCTGTCCCCATAGTGGCTTGAATGGAATTATAATAAATCCCCACTAAGATACCGGCAATCCCGGCTAAACCGGAACCTAAAGCAAAGGTAAATGAAATTACCCGGTCGACGTTGATTCCCATTAATTGCGCGGCCTCGGGATCGACTGCTACCGCCCGCATGGCCTTCCCCATTTTTGTTTTTTGGACAATTAATTGAAGGGCAACCATTAGAATCACAGTCATGACGACCACCAAAATTTGCTTAGAAGTAATTACTAAGCCAAATACCTTTAAGATAGTCACTTTGATTGGAGACGGAAAGGCTTTTACTTCTGGGCCTACAAAATAAATCATGATATTTTGTAAGAAAAAAGAAACACCAATCGCCGTAATTAAAGCTGCGACTCTAGTTGAATTTCTCAAAGGTTTATAGGCTACACGTTCGATAATTACCCCTAACAAGGAAGTAGCCAACATGGCAACCACCATGGCTAAAAATATATTGACTTGTAGGACAGTCACCAGATAAAAACCAGTGAAGGCCCCTAACATATAAACCTCCCCATGGGCAAAATTAATTAATTTGATGGTCCCATAAACCATGGTATATCCCAAAGCAATCAAGGCATAAATTGAGCCTAGGGCAATCCCATTAACCATCTGCTGCATAAATAGCTGCATGTTTTCCATCCTTTCAGTAAGCAAAGGTGACCCTAATTTTTATTAGGGTACGACATATAGGGGTGACGACAAGATAATAAATGAGGCTAAAACTTTGCTGTTCTATTCAGCGGTCACTTCTTCTGCCGATTCAACTTCTCCGCTAGTTAATTTAATCATAGTTGCAGTCTTGACTGGATTATGGTTTTCATCAATGGTGAAAGTACCCGTAATTCCTGGGAAGTCTTTAGTTTCAGCTAAGGCTTTGTTGACAGCTTCTTTATCAGTTGAACCTGCACGTTTGACAGCGTCTAACATAACATAGGTAGCATCATAGGCAAGCGCAGCAAACGTATCCGGTTCTTCATTATATTCTGCTTTGTAAGCATCAATAAAGGCTTTTACTTTTTCATCATCAGACTTGGTAGAAAAGTGAGAGGTATAATAAACGTCATTGGCATTTTCTGCACCTGCTAGTTCAACCAAGATATCTGAATGGTAACCATCCCCTCCTACAATTGGTTGGGTAATTCCCATTTCCCGGGCTTGTTTAATGAAGAGACCTGCTTCAGTATAGTAAACCGGTACATAAAGTACATCGAAGTCTAGGCCAACTAGGGTAGTTAAAACCGCTGAGAAATCTGTGTCACCTGTTTGGAAAGAAGCTTCAGAAGCAACTTGACCACCCTTTTCTTGGAAGGCTCCTTTAAAGGCAGCGGCTAAACCTAATGAATAATCATTAGCTTGATCAGTCACAACAACGACCTTCTTAGCCCCTAATGTATCCACCGCATAGGCAGCGGCAGCTTTCCCTTGATAGGAATCTTCAAAACTTACCCGGTAGAAGTAATTAAAAACATCCCCGTTATCCTTCATGGTCAAGCCATCTAAAGTAGCAGCTGGGGCTAGTGACGGTACTTTGGCTTCATCTAAGACAGACATTTGGGCCTTCACGTCCCCAGAAGTGGCTGGGCCAACCACTCCAACCACATCTTCACTGGCTAAACGATTCGCAACTGAGGTTGCTTCCGTCAGATCAGATTTATTATCGAATTCAACGTATTCAACCGTACTATCGAGCATTTTATTATCATTCGCTTGTTTAATGGCTAATTGAGTCGCTTTACTCATCATTGAGCCATAAGAAGCCGCTGGGCCAGATAATTCAAAGTTGCCTCCAATTTTAATCGCATCCTGAGCAAATACAGAAACAGGTGCAAGTAGGGTAACCATAGTAGCAAGACTGACAGTAAACTTTTTGAAATTCATGGTATTCTCTCCTTTTATACATTTATTCCCAATAAAATAGCCTAATTTAGATTTAACAATCTAAATTAGGCTTAAAGATTACTCAAGGAAGCTCTCCCAATCCCGCTTTAGATTGAATCATCTATGCGGGCAAGACTTTTAACTTAGCACCTCATAGACACAAACTGACGATGGTTTGTCGTGTTTGCATCTAATTGGAGTAGATACAAACACTATCTAATGATTAAGCTAAGTAATAATAAGACTTGATATTGTGTCGATGACTTCAACATGGAAATCTCCCTCTCAGACTATTTTTTTGATGATTTGATATTACAACTTTATGAGGATGATTGCAAGAGTTTTTTAATAATTTTCTCATAAAATTAATGGAAGATCTTAATATTATTTAATACTCCACTTTACTCATTCAAAAACCATCTACAGAATTGAGCTTTACTTTATTTTTCTAAATCATTTTCTAGTTCTTTAATCCTTCTGGCTGGCACGCTCCCCACCAAGGTATTATCTGCTCCATCTTGAGTCAAAACCGCCCCAACTATTTTGCGCCTTTATTTTACGGTCTAATGGGGAACTTTTACATTGAAACAGGAACTAAAGTAGATTGGAAAATGATTTTGTTCAGGTTTTTAACTTATGTTATTTTTAAATGAGACATGGTTCATAGATATTATGTAATCTATTTTTACTACGCTACGTAACCGCTATAATGGTACTGGCTTCAATGGGTCCTTGCCTCGCTAACCTTGCCTCGCTAACGCTCGTCCTGGTACTTTGTCTGTATTCGACTGAAATACAAAGACTAAGAACCAACAGAACCCAGCCGATTGGCTGGGTTCTTTCTTCAAGGATCAACGCCTCGCTGGCGCTCGACCTTGTAGTACCTCCGTAAGCGAACAAAACAATAAATTTCCCAATAAAAATAGCCTACCTGAATTAACAGATAGGCTTTCAAATCGTTTAGTACAGCGGAACCGCGTCTCGCTGACGCTCGTCCCGGTACTGTATTCGTAAGCGAACAAGTTCGCAACGAATCCAGCAATTAACGTTTTGAAAATTGAGAAGCTTTACGAGGTTTCTTAAGACCTGGTTAATAGAATTTTGATTTTTCGCTAAATCTATTGCTTACTATCGTTGATAATATAAGGTTTTGCATTTTAGGTTATGGCTAACAATTACCTATTTTTTTCTAAAAGTTAGCCATTTAAATGAAAAATCAAATTTTTTAGTTAAAGTTAGCCATTAAAAAAATAAGTCTATTCCCGTGCGCAAAGGTATGAAACTTTAATAGGCTGAACTAAATCCTTCAATTCCAATAATTGACTGATTGGCAGGTTCACTTGAATCAACTGGTTTTCCGTACAACTCATTAGTTGAATCCTTATTTGATGGAAGCTCCCATTCGAGCATAAAGTATTCACCGTCTGCATATTCATCTTGTAACTGATCTTCACTTTCAAACCAATATGCTGTTATAATACTATAATCTTTTTTCTATCCATACGATTTCCGGTTTACCAAATTCTTTGAAAATCTCCTTTAATTGTATATCTTTTTTAGAAAACATTTCATTTATTTTTTCAATAGTAAAATTCTTATAATTTCCTTCGTTTTTTTAATCTCGTCATATATTCCAAGGTGATTGTAGATGCATCCTCTATCTTATAATCAGACAAACTAATTTCCATCTTACTATACAAATTTTCATAATGAGAATCTTGATATGCAAGTATAGGTTCTTCAACTTTCAATAAAATGTTTTGAAGACAAAGCAGAATCGATAAACAAACACAGAATATTATTCTTTTTTCATATAGAAGCTCCTTATTTTAATACTTATTAATATTCATTTTTTAATACTAATTCATCAAATTTAGGAGATTCATATCCTACGAAATATGCACAAGGTTGTAAGAGACTAATATATTCTTCAACTTCAGAAGCGAAATCAACATATATTTTAGTCCCTTGTGGTACGTATTTATGATATGCAATAGTAATTTCATCTTTATATTTAGTAAAATGAACTTTTTCTTTCTCGGAAATTGATCTATAAAAATTCGCCTGACCTTCATAATATTCTATTTCTTTATCGAAAAATGAAAAGTCTATAATTTCTAATTTCATTTTATCTTCCCAAAATTTTATAATAAATTGAAATTCCGCTACTCTAGCGATGCTTCTTTCATCTTTTCTTTATAAAACTGATCAACTCCAATTTGCAATACATAATAACCATTACCAGCTAATAATTCAAGGTTATTTTGAGAAAAATATTTATCCTCATTAATAACCTTAATCGTAAAATTTTTATAATCAACAACCGCTTCAGTATCAGGAAAATCTTCATCCATTACAAATTCAATACTCTTGGTAAGAGGAATAGAATACATCTCTAGCAAATTTGTTATATCATCTTTATAAATATTTCTAAAAAATATCATTCCTGTTTTACCATTTCCATTATCAACAACATATATATAACGGATCTTCTTCATCTTCAAATTCAATAGTAATTGTATGTTGATCAGTAATTTTTGAAAATGTTTCTTCTTCTTTTTTATACTCATAATCTCTAACTTGAAAATGTGTCTTTAGGTTGTTTACTGTTTTATTAGTAGAATCAAAAATTTCTAAATTTTCATCTGCAAAAACTAAAGATGAAAATGAAAAAAGAACACATATATAAACAATAATATTTAATAATTTTCTCAACAAAAATCCCCCTCACTTAAATTTATATTTATTAATTAATACTTTTCCCCACAATCACAATATCACTCTTATAATCCTCAAAGTAATCAACTTTCGTAATTTCGTACTTAACATCATTGTACAGAATTACTTGATTTTCAACAATACCTTTTCTATGGTTAATAATAAAAATAATATCCCCTTCATACATGATAGGTTCATCACTCAAAATTTCCCTACCACCTATATGACGTACATAAGCCCATATTTGTTTACATTTAATTCTATACTTTTGTTCAATTACTAAAGTTTCATGGTTACGTACATTTACTAGTTCACATACTGTAATTTTTTTATCCTTTACAGTATACTTTTCTCTTTTTATGGAATAAATTCGATCATTAATCATATTAAAACCTCTATTTAATTAGCCCTCTTAGGCTGTACATGTAAAAATTCATTGTAGTGTTCAAACAAGCCAACATAAGCATCTAACAAACTTGCCGTTCCATCTATTCACATCTTGGGAGCTAGAGACTTCATAGGCTGTATATTACCGTTCACATCCGATTTCACTGCTGTATTCGTCAAACACCACTTTAATATAGGGTTATTATTGTAATTTATTTTCTTAGCTCCTAAATCAGCACCTAAGTTCTACATTGGTAAACTTAAAGTCCTAACTCCTTGTCTACACGGAACCATTTCAAAACCGTGACTTTCCATTTTTTCCACCCAATAAGTAGCACAATAAGGGTCATAGTATATCCATGCAGGTATTATCCCGTACTCTCTAAGCATTTCTAAATACCACGCTGTAACATCACTATAATTTATCTTATTCTCCTCACATAGGCGAATTAGTCCACGATTAAGCCATATATCATAAGGTATCTTTTCACTATGTACCCGCTGTTCAAAATTATCTCTCGGCAGCCAATACATTTGAGTTACAAAGCGTTCTTCACTTTTACTATCAATCATTGACAGAGTAGCGCACGTTAAGTCCGTTGTAAGGCTTAAATCAGCACCACCAATAGCATAACAGTTCTGAAATTGTCTTAAATCGAATGTTTTTTCGTTCTGTATGACATCTAAAGTTAACCACTTGCCACTAATGCTATCTCTAACATTGAAATCTTTAACTAATATTCCTCTTAAGTCTGTAGGATTAATTTTTGCTCTTTCTATTTGTTGTTCAAGATTTTCAACCTTCTTTATTGAAGCTAATAACGGATTAGCTTTAATCCACTTATCGAGTTCTTACCATTCTGTACGTGCATCTAATTCATAAATAAGCAGACTATAAATTGATTTTCCAAACTCCAAAAACTTCAACTAGTATTAGAGAGATACCACTTGATGATGAGACTATTTCCATCCTTAAGCACTGGAGAAAACAGCAAAACACAAGGCTGTTGCGCTTTGGTCAAAATAGCTTGAGTGATGACCAGCTACTATTTACCACACTTGATAATGAAGTACTGGATATTGACTACCCTAATCGGACTCTTAAAAAATTAATCCAAGATAACGGACTTAAGAAAATAACAGTCCATTCATTCAGATACACTCATTGTGTTCTACTGTTTGAAGCTGGGGCCAGTATCAAACAAGTGCAAACTAGATTAGGTCACAAAGACTCAAACGTGACCATGAATATTTATAACCATGTCACCAAGAATAAGAGTAATGAGACCGCAAGTCTCTTTGCTAATTTCATGGCAAAATAAAAACCATGGTCAAAAATAAAAAAACACCCATCTGCGGTAACAGATAGGCGCTTGAAACGTTGATATACCAACAACTAACGTTTTGAGAATTGAGAAGCTTTACGAGCTTTCTTAAGACCTGGTTTAATAAATCATTACTTTTCATTAACATTCATTGAATAAAGATAGCTAATTACCAAGCTTCTTCTACTATATATACGCTCATCAAATACCATCAAAAATCAAATTACGTATTCAATTACGTATTCAAAACATCGCTTGCCAGCGCATTAAAAATAAGCACAACTCTTTTACGGGTTGTGCTCGTTAAAATAGCGTATCGTTAAATTTCCTATGTACAGATTGTATTTGATTATACAACTCTGTATCTATTTGCTTTAAATTAGATATAATATTTTGGTCAACATCTGTTGAATAAGCATAACTTTGTTTATGCACTCTTATATAAGATGGACAATAGTGTAAAGAAAGTTTATTGCATTGATCTATATTTAGCTCGATATCATATTCACTTGATATATGTTGAGACTTTGATATTTTTGAGATTGGTAAAACGTTAAAATCACAAGGAAAATATTCTTTTTCGGCACCTATAATTAGCATAGGTCTAACTTTAAATCCCATGCGATTGGTGTTTGAGTTAAAATATTTAAACCTTACTTTAGCTATCGATCCGATATATTCTTTTGGATTAACCGACACTTACAAAATCCTCCTCAGCATCATCGAATTCATCGATATACATGTCGAATTGATGATCATAAAGTCTCACTTTCTCTGCGTCTTTTTTGATATCTTCAATATTTATTTTACAAGAGCCGCTTTCACCTTCAGCCAAACCAACTCTTGAAATTTTCCAAGCATTTTCTTCATGAGACATATTACGCAATGTCCAAGGTGCATATTTGCCATATAAATAAATAGTGTTATCGATTACATATTTTTCTGACTCAGATAATTGTTCATCAATTTGTTCGTTAGGATTATAATATTCGAAAAAGAACCTTAATGAAGGTAACACAGGACCATGTTTCCAACCTTCAAATTCTTCATCTATTATCGGCTCACCTAAAAAAGCTAAAGAAGTTTTTTGTGCAAAATACATTAATTTCTGCAATGTAATTTCATCATTATTAAAAGAAGATTTTGTGATTTGTTCATAGGAATATATTAGATATTTAGCAATATTCTGAACTTTAGCAGTCATACGTATCCCTCCTTTTCTTCATATTACCACAAATCGTACAATTTATGTTATGCTTTTGCAATACTTATATTGAATATTTTAAGCATAAAAAAATAAGCCTACCTCCAATTAAGGAAGTAGGCTATTTTTTATTTAAATTCTTTCACTTGATATTTTACGCCATTTATCTCAAAAATGCGGTCATCCTCTTTCTTGACCTCGTTTGGTTTCTTACCTTTAATCTTATCCACAATAGCTTGGATAACTTTTGGGTCATAACCATCTGCGGTTAATCGCTTAATTCGATCCACACCGTTACCATAACGGCCCTTGATAACTAATTGTGCCACCTCGTCATTAGATAGCTTGGCTTTCGGTGTATTGTCTGTCCCTTTATTAATATTAGCGATAATTTCTTGGACTGTTTTGCCTTTAGACATGTAATAAGTCACTTGGTTAATAAAGTAGTCTAAAACCGCTTTATATCCACCGTGTGTCTTAGCTGACCGTTCCGGACATGATGTCCCGATAGTTGATACATCATGATGTAAAGCGAATGTCTTACGGCTTGGTACGATGCCGTAATAGTGACAATCCTCGGCTACTTGGATAAAGGTCATGCGCTCATTTTCTAACCATTGTTGGTTATTTACTTTTAATTGTTCGCACACCTCGTAAGATAAGGCATACCGGTTATACTCCGGGTTAGCGCACGCCCATGCACCGCTATAAGTGTTTTCCACTCGGACAATTTGATCCCGATTAATGTAATAATGCGCAAATCCTTTTTTAGCATTTGAACCACTACGCTCACGCTGTAACCATCCAATATATTGCTGAGGTGTCATAGCGCCTGCATCGTTATGTATCACGATATATTTAGGCTTATTTCCATTAGAGCCTGCCACACCATGAAACAAGTCACGGTTGATAATTTGAGGCATTTTGACCATGCTATCATCCTCCTTTAGGTCATACTGAGTCAAGTTGTAGTCTTGGATAATTTTGATAATTTTCTTTGCATAACTAGGGTCTGTTGCATACGTTCCAGTGAGTGCTTCCGCTTGACCTTGGTATGTGGTAGCTCTTAGCACTTCACCATAATAATTGGCTCGCCATGGTGTGCTAGTGAAGAAATTACTGTGATACTTAACGAATTCTTCCATGCTAGAAAACTTAGCAAATTCAGCCTTAACCAATATGTATTTTGTTCCGTCCCATTCTTGGGTCAACTTGGTGTAGGTGTCACCAGACCATGGTTTGTTCGCTTTAATGCCACCATAGTTATGAGCATTGACGGCTAATTCAGACTTGCCATAATTGGACTCCAAACAAGCTTGAGCGATTAAAATTGAATTCAAGACTGAGGATTGATTGTGTTTGACATATAACGCTGAAATATCTTCAATAAATCCCATTTAGTCACCTTCTTTTATTAAATACATAAACAAAGCGATAACCAAAATGGCTATCGCTAGTTTAATTCCAATATCTTCCACCTATTCGGTCACCTTTTCACCGACTCGATAAAGTCCAGTGGCAGAAGCGCCATAAATAAGGCCCTCTACCCCGTGGATAAATAAGTCTTGGTCATACCATACCGCATAACATAACCCTAGGACTAAGCCTAAAAATACCGCAAATAATGGTACAAACTTAGTTGGGATATACCGTTTAAGTAATTCGGTTAAAATCACAGTAACAGGGATAATAAATAAATTAAATTCCATTACTTCATACCTCCATTAAATAGTGTTTTGATTTGTTCGTTGTTGACAATAACTTCATCCTCAACTTTGCCTAATCGTAACTCATGATCATCTAAGACCTTGTGGATATTATCACGGTCTTTTTGTGAGTCTCTGATGTCATAGGATAGTTGAGTGGTGGTTAATTCTAAAGCCCTTAGTGTTGTATTAATCTTATTCATAACCTTGTTAAAAGGCTCAACTACTAACTTAGCCAATGAGATGATCGTTACAATCCCACCGGCTACAGTCACCAACTGAATTAAGGTTGTGTTCATTAAAACACCCTCTCTATTAATAATAGATAATCGATATACTGTCTAATTCGTTTTCTGTATATTCGGATATTAGAAATTCATAAAACCCATCACCTAAATTAGCTTTCATGACTCCCATAGTAATAACGCCTACATTACCATTTTGGTCAAAAGTATAAACATTTCCTTTTTTGGACTTAAAGGCTACTGCTTTTTTTACATCATTTGGTACATACGGAGGAAGTTCTATCACAATACTTGTTTTATCTTCTCGCCTAGCCCTAACACCAGCAGCACGATATTTACTTAAATCAATTTTCTTCTCCCATATTTTTTCACTCATATACCAAGCTTCTTTCATTTCATCCCCGTCATAAAAAACTTGTTCAGTATTTCTAAAATCAATCACCGCCATAGTATCACGCCTTCACTAAATAAATGACATTAGCAGATTGGTTACTTGGTACAGAATTGACAACTTTCACTGTTACGCTTGTACCATCTGCACCTTTAGGACCTGTGGCTCCTCGTGGTCCTGTTGGACCTTGTGGACCAGGGTTACCTTTATCACCCTTAGCACCATCTGCGCCTTTCGGACCTTCCATTTTCCTGATTTCACTTAGCCTAGTTTCAAGATTAGCAATTTGGTCAATCGTGTGGGTGTGTGTTGCGCTTGCTTTATCGTCTAAAACATCTTGTAAACCGTTAATATCGGTAAGCTTGTGAGTGTGGTCTTTCAAAGCAATTTCACGACGATACTGTGAGTTGGTACCCAAGTTGTACCATGTATCATTTCTTTTGAAAACGATAATTCCATTCTCATTGACCCCCACTTCGGTCACGTATTCATCGTGTTTGTGGTCTTTGTCGGCTTTTTCTTCAACCTTAGAAGATAAAAAATTAATATTGTCAGTGATTCCAAGCATTACTCCTGGAATCACTTCTGTTTCAACCCATTCTCGTTTAGCATACTCCCCAAGTTGCCCACTCACATCAACGCTTGCTAAATCGTCTTTGGTTGCATAATTACTTAAATCAATCTCTTTGGCTTTGATTTCTTCGATTTGTTTAGGTGTTAAGTCATCGAATTTTAAAGGGTCGCCTTTAGGCCCTTTCTCGCCTTGTGGACCTTGTGGACCTGCTTCACCTTTATCACCCTTAGGTCCTTTTAGTGCTTCGAGTTGGTCTTGTGTAAACATGTCATAGGTGAAAGGTTTACCTTGTGGTCCAGTTTCTCCGGTCGGTCCAATTGGTCCTTGTGGTCCTTGTTGGCCGGTTTCTCCCTTGTCACCTTTTGGCCCTTTCATTTTAGCGATTTGCTCGTCCGTAAAGTGAACATGATATTGTCCAGAAGAAACTTGGTCTTGCATTTCATCTTTAATAGTTTCAACATCTGAAATTAAGTCTTTAATGTTAACATTAATCTTATCGGTCGCTTCTTTAATCAGACTGTCTTTCCCATAATTCTCAATAATATTTTGATCTTGATATTCAGCTGACTTAGTCACAATAAACAAGTTGGACTTATACCCACTCGGAAACTTAAATTTATCACCGATGATTATTTCCAGCTCATACTCGCCAGCAGGAACTACTTCCGATACTTTAAAAGTAACCGTATCATCACCAGCTACAGTAACCGGGGTTTCATAAAACTTCATCCCATTTTTAGCAATATAAGCTTTACCTTGTAAAGTTTTAAAAGTACGCCCATCGATATTACTTAGTAGTTGATATTTCAACAGTGTTGTATCACCTTGACGGATGATAGTATCGGTTGAACTTGTGCTTGATAGGTTCATCAAGCTTAAAATCTCACCATACATCTATTCACCTTCTTTTAAGATTGGTTTTAATGCGTTTAATTGTTTCAATGTGGTTGGGACTTGTTCAAGGTCAGATTCAAGGATAAGCTCTAAGTCTATCTCTTGCTCTAAATCAAGAATTTCTTCCACACCTTCGTTCGATTCGTCTTGTAAACTCTTAGACACTGGTAAAATCGCATCTTCCAATTTCAATTTATTCTTAAATAACTTAAATTTAAAAGAGCCAACCAGTTTTTCACTGGCCAGCTCACCTAAAGCGTTATTCAAACCGATTAACTCATAATTCTTCAACTTCATTTACTAGTACCTTTAACCTTTCTTTAGTTGCAGTTTCAATATCCACATCATCACTTGGATTAAATAACATCAAGTGACCACTGAATTGTTCGTTCGTGGTTTTCGAAGTGAATTTAAACTCCACTAAGACTGCGTTTTCGTAATTGCTATCTGTATTAATTATTTCCATAATTCACCTCTAATTCGTAGCTACGCGGTAGTAAGTATTTCCTTTTATGATATACACCTGGCTACCAGTATTACTTACATAAATACCAGCAGTCCCAGCTGCATTTTCCCAACCGAGTCCTGTATCAGAACCGAATATTCGCTGTTGTAACTTAATACCCACACCAGGATAATTTATATCTGGTTTAAGCATTGAACTAAGATAAATTGAACCATCATTACCATCCAGAGCCATCATCCGAGTATATGTGCTCTTACCTCGTTCGTTATAGCTCCATGAAATGTAAGAATCTCGTTGAGCTACCATTGATAATGATTTTCTGCCAACAAACACCCCTGAAGTATCTGCTGCATCCAGACTTTGGAACCGCCCCACCAATGTACCGTCTTTATAAATTTCCAAACCATTGCTATTAAAGGTAGTCGCTACATAGCCCGTATTCGCCATAACATCCATACCGTCACTTGTTATTCTTAGTCGATTGTTTACTCCGTTAAATAACACTTGAGCAAAGGTCGCCTTGTTACCGGATAGATTATTTACATCGATGTTATGCGATATTAGATTAGCAATCGTGGCGGAATTAGCTTTAATCGAACCAGCTTCAATGGTTTTAGCAATTAACGAATTAGCAAACGCATTATCCATGACTGTGTCGCCATCTAAGCGAATGGTTTTGCCTTTCAAGTAAATTCCATTCGCACCTAGATTAATCCTGCTAATCGCCCCAGCTTGGCCAAATAGAGCCATATCTATGCTGTTACTTTGCATTGTCATAGCGGATTTAAATGCCGCATTGTCAGCTATGGGTGGTACATAATTCGTTGCAAACTGGCCTTCTTCTAGCTGAATTTGAGCTGCTTCGATTTGATCTTCAGTGAAAATTAGTCCAAAATCAATGAACAGATTATTATGGGGACCCGTTTCAAGTTGAATCGGCTTATTATTTATCATCCTAAATGTCCAATTCGAAATTGGATAGAATTCGCCAAAACCATTAGACATGCCTGTATAGAATCCATATTGCTTATCCCCATTCAAAATGTATGGATTATTAATCCGTAAAGTGTAAGTGGTATTTTGTTTAACCTTAATAACTATACCAATATTCTTATCATTAACGCGATAGTTATATTGATCACTGTCACTACTAAAACGAACACCCTTCCACCCTTTCATTGGTCCTGGGAACAAGTTTTTATAAATGTCCTTACTTGCCTGAACTTCACCTTTAATCACTTCAGCGGTTTGATTCCAAGCAGTAATGTTATTTTTAATATCCTTAATAGTGGTTGAGCTAGCCAATGCAGTGTCAATCTGTTGGTTGAATGCAGTTGTGATTTCACCAGTTATTTCATCAATCTGTGTCTGACTTAGCGTTAAAGTAGCTTTGCCAATCTCTTGATTTATAATGTTTTTTAATTCGGTACCATTCGAAAATTCTGTCAAAGTGGTTTGGAATCCTTTTTCGGTTTCAACAATTTTCTTTTCCACTTCATCCATTGCGGTTTGAAATGCTGAATTCGTTATCTGTTCAGCAGTCTCCGCTGCAATTTTCTGCCATTCAACACCAGCGTCTTTGAGTTTCTGGTCAGCAAGCGCTTGTTCTTTTTCGATTTCTTTTAACCGAGCGTCACTTTCCTGATACTTGGTATCGATTTTTTTATTCAACTCTGCTTCAAACTGCTCTGTATCCAAGAATTTGACCCAAGATTCCCCATCCCATCGGTACATTCGAATATACTCACCATTCTGTTGCCACCACTGGTCATTTACTAAAAATCCACCTTTTGGAGGGGTTGGTTCAACTGCACTATGATAAATTTTATTGATACCATTCGCAGCTAAACGAACGTCTTGAGTTTCAGCTTCAACTCGATCAATACGCTGACTTAAGTCATTAATAAGGGTTGTTTTAAGGCTGGTATTAATATTTCCAACGGTAATAGAAATAACTGTTTCAGTCACTGGATTCCAATCCATGGCCACTACTTTAGCAGCGGTATCACGAATTCCAATTCGTGGAAACAGTATCGTCAGTGTGTCGCAAAGTTCGATTTCTTCGGCCTGTTTCAATTCGCCATCGTCCAAAGTCTTTGCCAAATCTACAAACTTCACGTCCATAGTGACCTTAGGAATACCAACTCGATTACTCTTAATATAACTTCTAGCTTTATTACGAAGCTTGTCTTGTGTGATTTCTTCTTCCATATCGAATGAACCGGAGAAATCCACCACTTGAATTCTTCGTTGTGGGTAGTTACCAGCATATTCAGAATCGATATAAAGCTCATCAATCGTGAATAAGTCTTTATCTTTAACTGCAACTGGATAAATACTGGTGTAGGTATCAGTGATATTTGTTTCTTCTTGAATATCAGTTAAATTCTTACCATAGATAATAGCAGCTTTACTTGGTCTGCCCATTTTCGACCATAGTTTCACTTTTTCATTGTCAAACTCATATTCGCCACCCCATATATCTAGGATTGAACCTTCTACACCACCTAGAACATTTCTAGCATTTTGGAACTTATCCACACGCCAGTTAGCTGTTCCGCTGGTTGATACATCAGACCACACCTCGAAATTATGCTCACCGACTAGATTATTCTTCCAAGCCGTTAAAGCAAAAGAACCGTCACCAATCGCCCCGAATTCTGGTTTTAATCCAAGGCGCTTAGTGCGGTATGAAATATGTTCTGCATAGATTTTCATGGTTTTTAGACCATGTTTTTCTACTTTAGTAATATCAAACTTTTGGCCTTTAGTGCGTGGTCCAGCAGACATCTTTAAAATGTTACCTTCTTTGATTGCTTCATAGTTTAAACCATCAAAGGGATATTCGCATTCGAAGAAATATTGTCCGTTCCGTTCACGTTTTACAACCGGATTAATAACATCCCTTAATGGCCCTAAACCATAATTTTCAAAGTTAGTTGCGTTCTTATCATAAATAAGTATCATACTTTCACCCCATAATTCGGAATGATTTTAAGAGTAAATGCTGAATTATCCCACGAAATAACATTCTTACCTTTATCCAAGTGGACAAAGTCAGAGTACAGCCAATCATATTGAGATTGGCCACGATATGTGACAGTAAGATTTTCGTTATCAATGACGATACCGCCAGTGATATTTTTTAACACCAAAGATTGGTCGTTAATTTTAATTGTCACGTTACCAGTACCGGTCAATGTCATTTTTGGATAAGCTTCACGCTTGGTAGGATTAAATAACACCCCACCATTGGAAATGGTTTTTTCAATCTGGCCAATCTTTAGATATTTAATTGGATGGATTAGAAAATCCAAAGTCCCTTTACCAAATTTCCGGACTGTTTCGGTTACATCGAAGCTATTTACTACTGCTGCCTTGTAAATATAATCTTGGTCCCAGCTCAATTCTAAATTCTTAAATCCTTTAGCAGATAACCACTCGGCTGCATCTTCTTCACGGAAGGCAATATGTCGGTAGTGGTCTGTAACGAAAGAAAATGGGAAAGACCGATTGACTGGCTTAAGCCGCTCATTATCGACTAATAGTACGCCATTTCGTCCGTCAATTTCAATTTGGTCAATATCTGGTTGAGCTGATTCAAAGCTTCCACCATTTTCAATGATCATATCTAATTCAAGCGATGAAGTGCCATTAAATTTAACATACGGGTGATAATGTTTAATCACTTAGTCTGTCCCCCTCTCTCTTGGTTATCCAAGTAAATTTCTTGAACAATGATTCAGCATCTTGTTCAGTGTTATTGTAGAAGTTTTCAATATGTAGTGACGGACTGTATCCGCCAGCCATGGCTAACTCATTTTGTGGATTAATCGCACGACTAGCATTTAAATTCATAGCTCGATTCATTGAGATTAAGTTAGGGTCTGCCACATCATAGGATAGTGAACCAACCACATCAGTGGCCATGGTGTCTGTAATCATACCGGCTATTCCTTTTACAGAATCTTTAACCTGTTGGAAGTTATTGACTAATCCGGAATTTAAACCAGACATGATAGCTTTACCGGCCGGGATCAGTAAACGTTTATCATATGAAATAGGCCCTTTATTCCGTTGAACCCATCCAGCTATACCACTAACAAAACTAGTCACACTGCCCCACATAGATTTCAAACCATTTAAGAAACCTTGCATAATCGATTGACCAGCACTCCATAAATTGACACTGGAAATATTTGAGACAATATCATTGCCTAAGCCAGTAATAGTACTTAATACATCGCCTATTAAACTGACAATACCATCAATTAAACTTTGGATAATTTTAATCCCAACACCATTCATTTCTGGATCTCTGCTTAAAAGCTGAGAAACCACATCATTCATCATCTGATTTATTTTTGATAGTAAATTAGGAATTTGTTGTATAATCCCAGTAATTAAACTACTTAAAATTTGAAACCCAGCTGATATTATTGATGGTAAGCTTGTTACAATAGCGTTGATAAAATTCATAATAACATTCAATGCCGCACTGATAATCGCTGGCAAGTTATTAATTATTCCAGATACTAAATTCAGCAACAAATCGACACCAGCCTGACGTATCATTGGTATGTTTGTCATAAGAAACTGCACAAACGTAGTGATTAACTGACCAGCAGTGGTAATCATTTGAGGGAGCGCTTGAAGAATACCATTCGCTAAATTCGTAATGATTTCAACCCCAGCTGCTAAAAATGCTGGTAGATTGGTGGTAATCCAAGTCATAATCCCAGTAATGATTGATGATAGCGAAGTCATAAAACCTGGCATTCCTGTTGTGAATCCATTACCGATATTTTGAATCATTTGTGACCCAAACTGCATCATTTGTGGTACGAACGCAGTAAAGAACCCAGCAATCGCCCCAGGTAATCCTGATAAAATATTCCCAACCATTGGGAAGAAATTGTTAAATAGGAAGTTACTGGTAGCAGTCGCCAGACCTTCAAGGGCTGGTTTAATATCTTCACCTAAAGCTAAGCCAGCTAACACATTTTTAAAGCTAGCTTTCATGGCGCCCAGTGATCCAGTAAATGTTGTCTGAGCTTCTTTTGCTGCAGTACCAGCAATACCCATGCTTTTTTGAACTAAATCAATCGCATCAACCACATCTGCATAGTTATTTAAATCAAATTTACGACCCATAGCTTCTGGGAGTTTCTCGGCGTCAGATAATAGACGCTGCATCTCTGTTTTTGTTCCCCCATAACCTAACTTAAGGTTGTCCAGCATCGTATAATTTTGCTTAGCGAATCCTTGATAAGCATCTTGAATCGCTCCAATATCAGTACCCATCTTGGCCGAATTATCAGCCATAGATAAGATTGCTTTATTAGCTGATTCAGCGGCTTTAACTGCATCCCCACCAAGTGACTGCTTCAAGGCTGCACCCATACTCACCGCTTGTTCAGCGTAGGTATTGGCTGAAATTCCAGCTGTAGCTGCTGCTTTAGCGTAGGATTTAACCGCTGCTTCAGCACCTTTATAAATGGTATCCACACCGCCAAAGGATTGCTGGAGTGCTGCACCTTCTTGGATTGAAGCAGAAATAGTATCTTTAATAGCTTTACCAACCCCTAAAGCCGCCACTGCACCCATAAGTGCTTTACCGATACCAGCACCAATTAAGCCCCCTATACCAGAGCCAGCACTAGCTGCCTCAGGTGCTAACTGTTTGCTTATCATTCCACTAATCCCTTTAGCTGAAGGGACTATCTGGACATACGCTTTTCCTAAGTCTGTTGCCATTGTCTACCTCCTTTCAAATTCTTTTAAGGCTTTTTCAAACTCCTCACTAGAATTAAATCCTTGAACTTTTTTATCTTCTTTGACTTCTTGAGTTAGCAAACTAAAAATCGATTTAGGCCGATTCCTGTTTTTTTGACCATCTTTAGTCTTGGTCCACAGTAACGTGTTTAACGCATCAACCGCCTGGGCTAATAGCATGGTGGTTATATTTATTTTTAACCCAGCTAACTTCATTTTGATTCTTGAATCATTTCTCAGACCATAGCAAAAAACAGCTACCTTGGTTGGAGGTAGCTGCTTATAATCATATATTTGATAAGTTTCTGCGAGGTCACAAATCAAAGCAGACTCGTCCAGTTTTATCATCCTAGCGAGGACTATTAGTTTTTTACCTCTTTATTAGTTTGGAAGATATCAATGACTTCATTCATCATTCCGGACAAGCTGACGATTCCATTTTCGCCACGTAAATGCTCTTTCAATGCTTTGACTTGATCATCACCCATTAACATGCTTAATAACTTGCTCATAACCGATGGGTTATTATCAAAATCTGCTAACATTTCAACAATTTCATAATCATCCAAACGGGCTTCATCTAATTCATATTTAAAACCTGTACGAGTCTTGCCTTTAATCATAACTAAGCTCCTTTACCTACAATATATTCATAGTGCGTGTCGCCATCTTGATTTGGTAATGCTTGCATGGTCAATTCATAACCGACCAATTCGTCATCCTTGTAAGGAATTTCTCCAATTTCAGACACTTTACCAATTGGGATAACCACACGCTTTTTAACACCGCTTTTCATGACCATATCCACAACTAAGCTATGCTCTGGTAACTCGGCGGTATTTGCTTTGATTTTGATACCAGCTTCTAATGTTCCTGATACATTATCTGGACCATAAACTTCTTTCAATACATCAATGTTAAGTGATTCAATCAATGTATAAGCGAAAGTATCAGATTTTTCAGTTTGCGAGGTATAGACGATATCGCCGCCCCACGCTTTGATATTTTCAGATTCTGGAGAATTCTCGTTGACCATTCCATCTTCTGAAATGTACCCTAATTGCTTAAACGCTTTATCTAATTCTGTAGTTGCATCTGTTGGAAGCTCTGTTCCAAGTGGTGCAGTGTAAACCGCACCGCCAATTTTCGGCTTGGCTGCCGATACGTTTGCTACGTTTGACATAATTACCTCCTAATAGTGATTAATATCGAATACCGCTTGATAGCGATATTCTTTAGTCGTGGGATCTGTAAAGTTATAGTTTGAGTTAAGATGAACCCCATACACCTCATCTACTTCAACTAAGTTATCAACTATCTGTATGACCTTTTCATTCAACAATGCCGCTTCATAAAGACTTGGTGCGTAACTTTGAAATGCAAAAGTGGAAGATAATAATTTATTAGTTGAAGAACCACTTGTTTTTTCGATAATGACAAATGATTCAGGCATATTATCTTGACGCTCAAAAAAAGACGGCACATCTAAGTGTCCGTCTAAGTGTATTTTTATAATCAACTCAATCATTACCGCACCGCCTTCAGTAGCGTGTTATTGTCTAGGTTATCTTTCTTGGCCTTGAATGTTTCAGCACTCACCATGGCATTGGCACGAGTTCTACCTACATAAATATCTTGTTCATAGCCATCACCAGCACGATTTTTAATGTTGGTAGCGTGATTGGTTAGAATGGATTGCATTTCTCCACTTTTTAGCAACTCTCGAACACCAGCTTTATTCAATTCAAATTTAAATTTACTCATAGCGTTCACACATCACTTTCTTATGCCATTCAAGGGGAATCATGGCTTCAATGCCTTCTTGTGGAATACCGAAAGTCCGCCAGGTCTCATTAAAAAACTTCACTGTCCGATTCTGCCAATCGTGACTATCACCTTTAGGAATGGCAAGCGTATAGACCGCCTTGCGCCCCGTAAGGTTTAATTGATTGGTTATATCTTCAGTGGAGCTGGGGGCGATTAAAACATTATCGACCGGAATTTCCACTTCTTCATATGTTTCATTTCCGAATGGGTCTTGGCCGCTCTTAATCTTGTCGATCAAGAGTACAGTCACACCATGGATCTTTCTTGTCATAAAGTTCAATCACCCCATATCTAGCTTTTCTAAGACCTAAGCGCCGCAATTCATCCCGTTTGATGAACAATCCACCTCCAGGCGAAAGATAAGTCCCTGAAAAAGAATAACCAAGAGCCGACTCAGAAAATTGAGTCATTGGCTCCTGGTCTGTAGCAGTCATTAGCGTTCTAGCAACCACATCAACCACCACAGATTTCACCACAGTGGCATAAGCTGAATTGTCAGCGGTCATGGCATCTAGGTCTTTACCAACCTTATCAGCTTCTAACCGCAAAGAATCGGACACTACTTCAATTAAAGCAGTTGTCCGGTCAATTTCATCAGGTTTTAATGGTCGCCATAATTTGATAACATCGTCGACTGTCGCAAATGTAGTCATTGGCTATCACTTACTTTCTTTAGGTTCTTCTTTCTTTGTTTTACTGCGTGTTGTAGTCTTTTTGACCGGTTCCCAAGCACCCTCTAGCGGAGAAGGTGAAGCAACCACAACACCCGTCTTTTTATGCTTGTATTCGTTCATATTAAGCCTCTTTTACACGAGCAAAGGCAGTTTTGTCTAAGATACCCCATCCAATGTATGCTTCAGCACGAAGTAAGATTTCGTTATATGCTTTCAAGTCACGACCTGTTTGGTCTGGATCACCATACTCGATAATTTCCATTGGAATATTTTCAGCATAACCCCACTTGAACATATTTTGGAAGTCACCAACAATCGCATGATCTTTTTCTGCATTTTCACTATTTACAACTAAAGTGCGGTTGATATCAGACTTCATACCATAAAAAGCGTCTGGGTTTTGACCGAAACGGAATTCTGGGAAGATGGACGCTTTATTCGTATCTTTTAAGGCCGCTAATGCACCACCCGCAGCAGGTGATAAAGCTAAACCATTGACACTAAATCCTAGCCCAACAACACCAGTTACTGCAGTTTCAATATTCTCATCAATTTTAGCGGCATTATAAGGAACAGTTGTATCAACTAAACCGTCAAATGAGTTAGTATCATGAAAAGAAGAAGCCTTGGTTAATGATTTAGGTTCTAAACCATGAATTGCAGCGATATCAAATGCTTCAGCGATTTTCTTAGAAAATCCATCCGCAAATGCTTGTAAGTATTGAATTCGTTTTTCTTCCGCACAGTTTACAAATTCATCAGTGACACGAGCTTGATATACGAATTTTAAAGGTTTGATAATCTTAGAAGTGACTGTTGCCGTACCTTCTTTTTTCTGTTCGCCTTCACCTACGATTTGAGCGTTACCGTCTAAATTAAATACAAATTGTTCAATTCCAGCAAATGGAATTGGAGTTTGATCAGATAATTTTGCTAAGGTTGAGTGACCTTGAACCTTGCTAAACATTTCAGAAACGAGTGTTTGTGGGAATAATTCCCCTGCTTTTAAAGTTGGCATATTTTTTATTCTCCTTTTTAATCTCTATTTGTTAAACTTCTTGCCATTTGTTTCCAACCGTCATCATCACCAACTTGTGGTTCTAATGACTTCATTGGTGCAGTATTTTTAGGTTTTAAATAACTTGATAACTGTTCAGCATCTGCTGCCATATCTTCTTCGGTATCACCTTTAATACGATTGGCCAAATCTAAAGGCAATCCATACTTCACTGCTATAGAGTTGCGAATTTTTTCTGTTTCATAACCAGAAATTTTAGCTTCATAATCGGCAGCTTTCGTTTCGAAGTCTTTAATTGCTGCAGTTGCTTTTTCAGCGTTTTCTTTTAATGCACCATTTTCAGTTTCCAATTCTTTAACACGAGAATTAATTTCATCAAAATTATCAATTCTCGATTTCAAGTCAGCGAGCTCTTTTTGGTGTTTGTCTCGCTCACGATCTAAACGAGCTTTAATAATTGAATCTAATTCTTCTTGTGTTTCGATTGTTTTAAATTCTGACATTGTTAAATGTCTCCTTTCTCCGCATTTCCCGTGCGTTCGGTAGATGTATCATCCGCTTAGCGGTTTAATACCTGATTTGTTGCTTCTTCTTAGGCTTAACACTTAAGCAAGCCCAATGCGCTAGCAATGCACTATCCATTAATGCGATGTCCATATCTTCGAATTGACACTTATAACCAAACCCACCATTGGTACCAATATTCCGTTTCTCACAGTTTGTGACAACCTTGGTCAGTGATGGCTGGTCTGCATGTAAGATAGATTTCTGATAAATACCTTGTTCCCAAAGAGAATTGGCATTGATGATTTCTTTAACCGTTGGAAACGTTGGTGTTTTTAGCTTATGGTCTTTCATTTCTTTAGCTAAAATATTTTGACCACTTGCACCATCGATAACCACAGTCTGGATATCCGCTTTTGTTAGAAAATCAATAAGCCACTGGTTACCATTCCGGACGGATTGGCAATCAATGGCTTCAATAAATATTTTGTCATTTTCAGTTTTCGCAGCAATAGACATAGCCACATTCTCACCATCAATCCCAAACTTAATCCCAACAGATAACTTGGACACCAGCTTAGGTAACTGTGTTACTTTAAGTTCTTTCCATTCTGTTTCAGATATAGCTGATTTCTGGTTGTATGTTGGCCAGTAACCTAACCGTTGAACATTGTGGTCAAGTTTATCTTCACCAAGTTCAGCTTCAATTTTTCGCTCATTTAAGTGATACCCCATGGAAGGATTGCATTCGTACCACGCTTCCACATCGTGTATGTCGGTCATCTCCGTCACTGACCATTCTGCCCAACCAGAGTATTTACTTTGGCCAAACAGTACTTTCTTGCGGTAATCAGTAAATACGGTACCGCTCGATACCGGAGTAGGTGGCGTACCACACATGACAGTCATAGGATTTGAACTGTCTGAAACGGTATATTTCAAAGCTGATTCTTGTTCAATGGTATATTCTTGGGCTTCATCAATGACAAGCAAGTCAAATCCTTCACCTAAACCACCGCTGGAAGTCCGAGTCCGGAATTGGATAATCCCATCGGTTTTGAGTAACTCAATCCGTTCTTGGCCTTTTGCTTTAATCGAAGCGAAGTCCTCGCCTTCCACATACCCCATACTCTCAAAGTATTTTTTCATTTTTTCGAATGAACTATGTGACGTGGAAATTCGGTGCGCTGTGTGTAGGATATTCAAGCCATGTTCCAACGCCCAAATTTCTAGAATATAGACAATTTCTGTCTTACCATTCCGCCGAGGAATTGAGTAACCAAATTTCTGATGTTGCCACAAGCCTTCTTCATCAATTGCCATGATTGGCTTGAGTAGTTGCTCTTGCCATTCATACACATCATTTTTAGTGCGTTTATAGTAGTCAATTGCTTCTTGATATCGACTATCATAATCACCTTGGGAAACAAATACCGATTGCGTAGGAGTTTGACGGCCTTTTTTCGTTTCAGCCATGGGTTTCTCCTTTCAATCAAAAAAAGCAGTTTTATGTCTTACTCGGGACAGTCATAATCTTCATCACTTTCAACAGTAAACTTAATTTCGTCCAACATTGCCATTTCGTTATCCTGGACTGCTTGATCATAACCCGTCTCATAGGCTAAAATAATCGCCCAGATTAAATCTTTAACCTTCATAACTCCTCCTAGTTAACGCCCTAGTAGCGAGATACAGCTTTACGCATCGGATCACCTTAAACCTTTCTATCAGTTTTCATAGGTTTCAAGAATGGTTCACCCCCTATAATTTATTACAGGAGCACAAGGACTCGAACCTTGATTTGTGGTTTTGGAGACCACCGTCTTACCCCTTAGACCATGCCCCTTTAATTCAGGGCATAAAAAATAGCCGTGTTTCCACGACTTAATTACTCCTAACATACTCCGAAATCGTGCGAATTTGCGTGCGGTTTTCGCACGATTCACTCACGTTTACTGACGATAAGAATATGATTATATTAAGCTTTGTAGTTGTTTCTCTCGAGATAGTGTCTAGATTTTTGCACGATTAACTCACGATTACTAAACGTTATTAGTAAACTTCCCACATTTTCTGCAAGTAGCATAACTTCCTGCTAATCCATATTCTCGCCAAGTCCAATCATGGATACAGAAGAATGTTTGAATAAACCATCGTTTCAACTTATATATCGTATACATTTCCAATCACCCTTTTGCTAGTCAAGATACCTTTTAAACCTTTTCAATGGTTTCAAGCAAGGTTCACCTCCTTTAATTCCACTGTTTCGTCCAAACATTTTGATGTCTGCCGGTACCTGGGTCATATTCAACCGTACAAGTGCAGTTATCATGTCTACGGTAAACATCGGCTGGAACATTTGGATAAGTATAAGTCCCAGCTAAAGACCGACACCATTTACACGCTCTACCATGCAATGTTCGAGTAATGGTCGGTTTTAATCCGGATTTATGGTGGAATTCTGCGTTAGCTTCTATCATGTCATCGATAACCGACTGGCTAAAAGTAACCACCGGTTTATCGATAATCCATTTAATATCATTAAAACTTTCTTCACTGCTAATTCGGTTAATCAGTCCGTTAATCCTGTCTTGATTTACTTTCGGCACTTGAGCTTTCAAATGAACGCCAGCATTCTCATTGAGTATGGTTTGAACTGTTTCGCCATAATCACTAACCAGCTTGTAATTTTCTTTCAGTGTTGGGTTCAAAATTCGTTCAGCAATATTATAATACATCCGCCCATCTGGAAGTTGGCTGGATTGCACATTCTTTTCTAAAACATTGGACAGTATTTCTCCAATCTTCACTGCATAGGCTTGCGCATCAACATAGGTCACGTTTTTATCGTAAAGTCTAAGCAGTAACTTCTTTAATGTCGCATCGTGATCTGTTGTCAATTTAAACTCATTCTGGATGGCTTCTAAGAGACCTGGAACAATATCATTAACCATCTAATTCAGCCCCTTTTATCCCAGTTAAATCTCGAATGGTTTCGCCATTGATGTAACCTGGAATTGCTTGATTAAGTTTAATTGCACCGTCACCGATTAAGGTTAATGTATTGGCATCGGCTTCAAACAATGGTTCCCACTTCGGTTGAGTATTTACAAACTGGGTCCGTCGATACTGCACACCATCACGCAAACACGCTGACAAATATGCCACGTTCAGTAAACCAGCACCAAGGCTCCGTTGGGCTTTCCGTCCAGCTAAGCGTAAGTTCTCATGACTGGCACGAATTGCTTCCACGCTTGCTGGATTATCCGACACGAAGCCAAGGTCATCCATGGTCAAACCAGTTTCACCAGCAAACCCAGCTGCTGCCATTTTTAACTGGTCAATAAATGGTGTCATGGTTGATGTAGTGAATTGACCAAGTTTAGGGACATCACCGTCTTCATCCTTGGTAAATTCCAACATACTTGAAATGGTGGCTCGCCAAGTGTCCAGCGCATCGGCTTCTTGGCTCGTACCAACTACATATTTTTGCGGAAATGAATAGAATTCAGCAGTAATTTCAGACCGAACCATGGCACGTTGTGCATATTGTTGCCAGTAAATACCAGCTCGAGTAATTCTTGATCGTCCGAATGGTCGCTTAGAGTCGGATAAGTGAATCACTGGCACCAGTAGAGGGTGTCCGGTTGGATTTTCGATTTCATAAGGTTCATCCAATCGTCTATCAAGATAAATCGTGGTGTCCGGCAAGAAATAAGCTTCAATCAATGGTTGGTCATGTTCGTCACGTTCAAGTACTGCATATCCTTCGGTAAGCAAGCCAGTAGTCGGGTCAATGACTCCAGTCGCATTGTTTGCTTCAATCACTTGTAAGCGTGGCTGGCCGTTCTCGTCCGGGCTGATATAAACAAAGCAGCACGATCCAATCAAAGCTGATAAGACCGCACTGTCGAAGAAGATATCTGGATTATTCAATTTAAAGATATCATTGACAAGGAAGTCATCATTCGTGAATTCCCGAAATACCAACCGATTGGCTAAACTATCCACACTTTTGGAAGTCCAGCCTAGAATGGCTCTGAACCGCCTATATAAGTCTGGAGGGATTGTAATCCCAAGCGATGGGTCAAAGTATTGCATAGCATAGTATCGGTACCGTGCATCTACCCGTAATTTATGATGATTCAGCTTTTTTCTTAAGTAATCGATTCCTGATTTTTCCATTTCATCTTCCTTTCAAATAATTCACGCGAAAAAATGTACAGTACGCCGGGGAAGCTCGGCCGAGCCCGGGGGAAGGGTCTCACCCCCCTATGCTCTAAAAGCGCTCCAATCGCAGCTATGGGGCAAATTACGATTACCAATAATTAATGTTTTTTGTTCAATAATATTGAAAAGTTTGTCTGATTTCTGCCTGTTGCATGACCAATGAGCCAGCTGGAGGTTGGCTAGGTCTGATGGGTGGCCACCTTTCGCAATTGGTATGATGTGGTCAATCACTGGGGCCATGGGGTCTGGATATTTTAAATGTGTATCGACTGGTTTACCGCAAATACCGCAAACGTTTTGAGTCTTTAGTATTCGTTGCTTGTTCTTATTAAAGGCAGCACGGTGCTTACCCTCTCGGTCTGGTCTTGGCATGGGTCACCTACATTCTATACGGGGGGTATTCATAAGGGGGGGTATTAAAAGTAAAAGGGGGTATATTATAAAAACCACCCCGACTTGCGAGGTGGTAAAGAGGAATATGTTTGTGGTCATCATCCACGATATTAGTATGTCATGTTTAAGGTGTTATATCTACACGATTTTATAACAATCAGATAATTTCTCCAATTTTTTCTGCTAATAAGTTGCAAGCCCTTGTACATATCCTGTAAACAGTCATGTGACTTATTCTTTCTTCTTTTTCTTTACTATCAGAATATTTTTTCGCTAGCTCTGTATATGTATAACAATCTTCAAAATAATACTCTTTAACAATTTCTCTTTGTTTGTCGTCCAGTTCTGCTAACACTTCGTCTATGGATTTAATCCACAATCGGCGGTTAGCAATGTATGGATCAGATTCCCACTTAATCACTAGCGACTCTTGCGGATTGCTAGTGCGGCCAATGGATTTAATACCAGCGTTAAAATCGGCCTGCTTATGTTCTAAATCCCACTTGCGGTATTGAATTTCTTTAAGATAGTTCGGATAACCTCTGAACCTATCTTCCATTCTTCGTTTGGTATCTTTATCCACTCAACCACCCCTAGAAATAATTGTACCGAGTTGATTCATTTATCGTAACTATGGAGAAGTCAATCAGACTTAGATAGGTATCTTCCACAGTTCTTATCTGTGAGGATTGCACATTAACATCTTTTAGTTTAGATACTCTCAAGGTATTACTATTGAGTAGAATCCGTTCATTGATGAGGTCTTTCACTTCGTCTTCCATCCAGAATAATTGTTGCAGGTATTCCTTAACTTCCATCCACACACTCCTTAGTCCGATTGTTGTTCAAATTCATAAATCAACTTAATAATCTCTTCTCGACTCACAGGTTGCAATTGATGCGTAGTGCGATGTGTCGTCTGTTTGATAACCCATTGGTCACCATGTTTTTCGATGGTTAGCATCAGACCCGACCCCTCAATTCCTTACCGCACTTGCTACACCTAATTATATAATAATTTTTATCCAATTTGTTGACGATTTTACTTTCTGTGTATCGATGTCTGCAGAATAATTGTTTAATCAACTTTATCATTGTCACACCCCATTCCTTTTCACCATAAATAACTTCTCATACTTACCCCCTGAGCCTGTGCCACTTTGGCTGGTTGGTTTTGCTTTTTTAAACTCAAAGACACATTCAAAGCGGTTGTCCGATATTTCATAACTACTTAGTAAAACTATATTTTTCTTAGCAGTTTTAACACACCAATCATAAAACTCGGAGTAATCTATTTGCGATTTGTAGGAATTTTGTGTGTTCTCATAAGGCGGGTCAAGATAAATTATCTGGTCGGTCAGGTCGCTAAAATGCTGGTAAGGTTCGGTGGATATGGATAGGATCGAATTGCTAAAGCTATATGGCATATTACCGGGCGACTCTGTTCGGCTTAGTTGATGTAGCTTGTTCAACTGTTCCAAACGTTGCAACTGTTCCAAATGTGGCAAGTGTTGAACCCTTTGTAACTGACCTATGTGTTCAAGCGATTGAACCCTTTGTAACTGACCTATGTGTTCCAACTGTTGAACCTCTCTAGCTTCCTTACTCTTATAATCAGCTAATACCTTTTTATAAGTATTCGTCTGTTTATAACCGTTAAAAACATCATGATTGTCTATAATATCTTTAGCTAAATGGTATTTAATATCGCTTATAGCTTCGTTGTAAAGATAATTTTCTCTCTTGTTACCAAACGAATTGACAAGTAACTTTAATTCATCATCAATCGTTTTATCTTCCTTGTCTCTAAGTTTTAAAAACTCTTCCCTACTGATAACCAATGTTTTAAGGTATTCCCTATCGCTATACAGTACCTTGGTAAACATTCTAACTGCTGTTGAGTCTAAATCATTATAGTGTACTGGTATCCCATTAATGATGCACTCTGCTGTAATTGCACCACCGCCACCAAATATGTCATAAACCTTTTTATCTTTTAGATCAAAGTTCTGTTTTATGATCTCTATAATCTTCTTAGATATTTTCTTTTTACTTCCTTGATATGGTAACCCCACTGGCTTACCTTTTCTGATTTTCTTTTCATCCAAAATTAATTTCATATATAAAAGGAATAGAAAACTAGTTTTTAAGCGGCCGCAACTGCTCCTACTCCTTTCTATTTATTTAAATATTAATCAAATTTTTTAGAAATTTTATAATACTCTCATTCTCCTTCCTTCACTCCAAATAAATATTTCTTAATTCTGTCTTCACCAATCTTATCAATAGCTTCTTTAGCTTCGTCATATGAACTGAAATAATAATCGCCATAGACAACTTCGCTTTCATATTTAAGACTGTAGTCAATATCACTATGTTTATTTAAGTAAACATACCAATTTTCAATTCCAAAATTAAACGGTTTTCCCATCTTCTCTAACTCACGTAAGACCTTAAGTCGTTCTGATTCAAATTCTGCTTCTTCTTTAGTTTTGAAAATATTTCCAAATTCAAGTAATTGTTGATCACGAAATGAGTCAGTCCACAAAGTATCATTTAATCTCCCTGTAGACGTTATGTACCAATAATCATCTCCATCTTTAGGCCATTCTTCCTCCGGTTTATATTTATCCTCCAACTCTCTAATTCGCTGTTCAAATTCTTCTTTTAGTTTTTGTAATTCTTCGTTCATTTAAATCCTCCGCTTTCGATTATTTATTTATTCAAGCTTCTTTATTCCACCCTGAATAGGTACTTTTTAATTCTATTTCTACCAATTTTATTGATGGCTTTTTCAACTTCTTCAGCTGTGTCAAAGTAATAGTCGCCATAGACACACCTGCAATTTAACAAGCAGTTAACCGCTAAATCATCCTTTTCATTAAGGAAAAACCCCCAATTATCCCCACCATCAACAAACGGTCTTCCTAACTTCTCCAACTCTCGTAACACTTTTAAACGCTCTGCCTCAAACTTTGCTTCTTCTTCTGTTTTAAAGATGGCGTTATTTTTTAACGCTTTTTTGTCGCAAACATCTCCATTCCACGACATGATGATTGCGTCGCCAAAACAATCTATAACCCAATAATAGTCACCATTTTGGAAGCTAGGTTCTGACTCTTCAATCAATTCTGGAAAACGTTCCTCAATAAAATCAGTAAACATGTTGATTAATTCTTGTTTGTTCATGTTTTTACTCCTCTTCATCTTTAGCTAAGTCATCTACTCCACCGTTACCCTCCAACCACATCAAAGTCATAATCGCATAATTAGCTAAGTCTTTTAACGTGTCCTTGATTGACTCGTCTTTCACTTGCTGACTATCATTCTTTGTTAATGCTTTAATTCTGTTCACTTTGTCGCTTAATCGAACCACTCCTGCAATGACTCCAAACTCGTCAAGTGAGCTAGAGAAACTGTCACCATAGTCTTCGTTCTTACGTTTGTATAAATCGGTCATTTCTGTTGTAATTTCTTCAAACCGTTTATGGGGTGTAGTCATCTACTCACCATCCTTTATAAATACGCCGTCCACCACTTTGCCTGTCCGATCCTTAATCACATCATAGGCCGTACCTAAGCACTCTACAGCGCTAGAATCAATTGTCTTAGCTAGGATAATCAGCGTGACTAATGAATCACCAATCGCATCAATAACCTCAAATTTATCATTCCGGGCCAACCCAGCGGCAATCTCTCCGACTTCTTCAACTACTTTAAGATATTGCGCCCTAGGGTCTGCTTTATCCAAATTCTTATTCATTGCCCATACTTCAACTGATTTAACTAAACTATTCATATTCATTAATCCTCCACCCTTTCCAAAATAAGCATCCGACCTTTACCAGTTTTTCTATACGTCTCAGCTTCACGCCTCTTTGCTGCACTCGTGGCGTACCAGCGGCATATCTTAGTATCAATTCCTAATTCTTTACTAATTTCATCCACTGTCCCACATGCCACTATTTCTTCTCCACGATAAGCAAAGTATTCACCACTAGCGCGTGGCATAAAACCTGCGCTTAAAAACATAATTCGCATTGATGCCGGACAGTTGGCAGGTCTGTAAATCAAATTTAAATCTTGGACTAGGGTCCAATAACGGCATTCCTAAGTCCTCCTGACGAACTACAAATGTGTCAAGTCCTGAACGAAAAGTCACTGTGTTCTTATGCTCTCTTATCCGCTCGCCTGTAAACTCAAAACCATAAATATCTCGTAACCTGTCCATCCAAACAGTCCTTTCTTTTCTTTCTCTGTGGTAAGTAAACCAACTCATCTTTAATCCCTTGTTCTTCCGCATACTTGTATGCTTTTGCTCTAGCATCCCTAAAGTTATCAGCAAAGAAGATTGCATAATGGATACCAAAACGAAACCGATATGCCTTCACTAGTCATATAACTCCTTTAGAAAATCCATTAACGCGACCGCTATATGCTCAGGTATTATGATAAAGCGGTACTCGTTACCTTGTTTGACAGATACCTTAACCATGCCATCACTTAAACTTTTGAAATAGTAATACATACCTAGTCACCTAATTTCTTCAATAAGTCCGGGCGGAATCCATTAAACGGCTCGTGCCCCTCAGCAGTGATCACAGGCAGTGAACGAAAACCTAATTCTTCGGTAACATATTTCAATGCTGCTTCATTGGAATACACGTCCACCTCTTGGTATGGAATATTTAAAATTTTTAAATATTCTTTTGAAAAATTACATTGGGAACAATCCGGTTTACTATAAATAATCACAACTGACATACTCATTCTCCTTTATTCTTAAATTTATAAAAGTCGGGGTAGTTGCTAAAGCGTTGGGGCAGTAAGACTCACAGCATTTTACCCCCACTTTGTACCCCGACTTTATAAAAAGTAGGGGTAGTTCTAAACCATTGGTACTATTGACTTCTCATCAATTACCCCGACTACCCCGACTTTTTTTGCCATACTTCTTCTATTTTTATAATAATAATCACTTTTTTATTATTATTACTTATTTACCTTATATATTTTATTTAAAAAGTAGGGGTAATATATAAAGTATATATATAAAGCTTACAGCCCCAAGGGATTTGAGTACCCCGACTTTTTTTTAAAAAGTAGGGGTAAAGTAGTGGTAAAAGTAGGGATAAAAGTAGGGGTAATCCCTTTACATACCATCTTTAATATATAACTTAACTCTCTTATTCATCTGGTAAGTGTCCTTCACCCGGTACCCAAGATCAATAAGCTTCTGAGTAAATGAGGTCACCTTCTGAGGTTTCATCCCGTATGCTGAACAGAAATTTAAATAATCTTGATACACCAATTTTTTATCAAGATTAGGCGTGATACCTTCTTCATCCACGTACATAGCCACTGAATCAGACTTCTCTAAGTAGTCTTGAACCATCGAATTAACCACGCCGTTGTCGGTTATTTTACCGCCGTTATGAGCAATATTCTTTACACCTTTTAGGGCTAAGTTAAGTAAGTAAGACTTGGCTTCTTTGGTGGTTAACTTACTAACCAGATCAAAGTCCGCTTTCTTCACCACGTTGTCACAAGGGACAATCACTAACCGCCGTGCAATCCCTCCAGTCTTATCCTTAAAGGTCGGCATCTCATTAGCTGTAAATAATAGCGTAGCCGTGTTTTTAAGCCGTCTGGGCGTTTGATAGATAGGACGTATCATAATTGTGTTGCCACTGGCTAAGGCCTTGAAATTGGCCGATTTATCCAAATATGACGCATCAATATCATCACCGATGTTAACAATCTTATCCTCCAACTCACCAATGCTGGTCGGGTCACTAAAGGCATCCAAAGAAATATTCGATCCCATATCCCCTACCCATTCATTCAGCATTTCTAAGAAGGTGGACTTACCGTTGGCCCCGCTTCTACCAACAAAAAAGAATACTGAATGGGGAAAGCCTTTAAGTAAGATAATATGGCCAAGTAGTTCTTCTACCGTGACACGGAGTTCTGGACGGTCCATGACTAAGAAGTTTAAGAAGTCGTCTACGTCCTTGCTATAAGCATTAGGGTTATAATCAACATCCAATAAGTAAGGGGTGAAGTTATCCACGGCACCTTTGACAATCTTTCCTCCCTTTACTTGGAACCCGTTCGCAAGTTGGATAGAGTCTATATCCCCTTCAAACTCTTCTGAAATTTTAGTCAACTGGTGGATCACTTCGTTATCTGAGGCTCGTGTAAGTTGCTGGCTTTCGTTGATGGCCCTAAGAATTGAATTCTCATTGGACCGCCAAACGATATCCTGCTTAACGTACAACTTATCCCGATAGTAATAGACTTGATAGTCCCTAGCGAACTCTTGGGAAAACTCAAACACATTAAACTTATCTGAGCTGGAAGGCGCTGAGAACTTATCCTTAAACGTGTAGTTAGAATAAATATCATCCACTTGCTTACCTAAAAACTCATTGAGTTTCTGCTGATTCTCCTCGGCCCATTCCTTGTTATCTAAAGCTAGTAACTCTACATATTCCCTAGCCCATTCTTCTTGAATCTCGCCGGTTAAAACAGCTTTACCAATAACTGAGATGGCGGATAAGGCATTGCCATATTCCTGCAAATTCTCATATTCTCGGTCGATATAAGCCCGGATAATTTGACTGGCTTGCCGCTTGTTTAAAGGCGTGACAGACTCAAATTTTTTATGATCTGGCTTAGCTTTAGTGGTCGATACTAACTGGTCTGGAGTCCATACGTTTTCAAAGTTGATTGGCGTAACCTCTGTACCGCCAAAGAATATCCGGCTGCAATCTTTAGGGGCTGGGTCCGCTTGTGGGAAACGATGCATCAACCACTTGTAAGTATCAGTGACAACTTTATGATCCTTAAGGATACGGTCTAGGAAGATAACCACCCTAAACTTTTGCCAATTCTCCTTGTAACTGAACGACTTGTAAATAAAAGCAGCATGTTTTTGGATCCATTGACTGCCTAAGACATCCTCGATGGTGACATAATCTTCATCGTTTACCTTGTGCTTAGTCCCTTCAATCACGACTGTATTATCAAAATCTAACATCATCACTTGCTGACCTATTAGATTGGCTTTTGCCCGCGTTCCATTCATCACCCCGAGACAGACAGAGTGGCCTTGCGCCACCTTGTCCGCTAATTCTTGTGGGGTTAAAACGATACTTGCATTTGTTATCGTCTTACTAATCTGTATGGCTTGTTCCTTATTTGGCTTATGGGTATAAGGTATCGGATGGACATGCAATTGATAATGTACCGCCATCACTTACCCTCCTTCTAGTCAAATGGTAGGTCGTCTGCGTATTTTAAGAATTGATAGTTACGGTATGGACTCTCCGGTTTATTCTTGTTTTCTGATTCGGTAATTTCTAAAACCATTTGTGCACCCATAGCCTTCTCACCAATAACATCACCTAGTGTCATTTGATCTTCCCAATCATCATCATCCAAGTTAAAGTCTGCGGCGAAAGCAAGTTGACTAATAAGTTTAATATTTTTAGTAAGAAACGATGGATATTTTTTATTGTTTGGATATTCTGGATCCACGTTCAAGTTAACCAATTCTCTGCGGCCGTCATAGTCACCACCAACAACAGTAAATTCAAGTGCCACTGCATCGTAACCACTCTGATATGCACGATAACCCGCTTTAGAAATAACGGTATCGTACTCGCCGGCTGGAATAATTCCTTGACTGTTTGGGTTATCGGTAGCTGGGTTATAATTATTTAACGTTTCTAAAGCAACTTCTTTTAATGACATAATTTTTTACCTCTTTCTATTATTTAATTTTTGGACGCTTGCGGTTTGATACTGGATGTCCTTCTGGGTTAGAGTCTTGTTTAGGTTCTGTAAATGGTGGCTTAGTTGGGTCCACTTCTAAATCTTCAAATAATTCTTTGGCTTCTGGTGGATCAACATATAGTTTTGATTTTTCTCCCTGCTGAGGTTCAGAGGCAGACTCTTCCAAGACTTCTTCCTCTTGCTCTTGCATTTTTTTAACGATAGCGTCTTGTTCTCTCTTTGATGCGCTCTTAGATTTATCAAAAGCGCCGGTAACGGTATCTAAAATCGCTAAGATGCGCTCATCATCAATACCTTCTCGTGTGTAATTTTTGCGTTTGTCCTTAACAAAGCGGACATATTTCTTACCAATCTTCTTAGCTTGGATCATGTAGTCACAGTTACCATTAACCACGTTGACATACTTTTCTTTAAGCGATGGTTTTTCAATCGTGACATTATTTTCTTCAAAAGTAGCTATCCGGCTGACATAGATAATGTTTAAAGGCAAAGCTTTTAACTCAATGACTAATTGTTGGAAGATGGAATTAAAAGAAGCATAGCCCTTGCCGAAAGGGATATCTGCTAAGGCTTCAACCCCTGCTTTATCACATACATATTGTTCAATCATGACGACAATATCATCAATAACATCAAGTATGATTGTTTCGTAAGTGTGTTTAGAAGTCTGTAATTCAGTGATAATTTGATCTAGTTGGTCTACGGCAGAATGAGTAATCTTACCGTTCTTCCCACGCACGTTACGTAAGGGGATGCTGGGATAGGGATTGGCTGAGGCGTTCCCGTCCGTATCAAGAAACAAGGGGTTAGGGAATTCTCCGGCTAGATAAGACTTGCCATTCATGGTAGCCCCAAAGATAAAGAAGTTCTTTGGTGTATCAATGGTCTTAGTCTTTTTGTTTGGTGGTAGTATTGACATTATTTTTCCTTCCTTTCAGTAAACTTAACGAATCCTTTACGCTCGCTTTCTTTCATATACTTATCGTATAAGTCTGGGTGATCCTTCTTAAAAGCGTTGCTATCAAAACGCTGCGACTTGCTAGGCAGCACACGGGTTACAATCAAAAATGGCGTTTCAATCTTTTTAATATCGTTCTCCGTCATTTTTTGATAAACAAATTCTTTGAGTTCTTTTTCTTTTTTTTCAAGTGACTTGAGCTGCAAAATCTGCGGCGCTAACTTATTTAACTCTAAGATGGCCACGTCCATATCAGTACCAATCGTCATAAAGTCCTGCTCAGACATGGTGTTATCTTCTTTAAGGTACTCGCATCGAATCCAAAACGTTTCAATCGCGTCTAGGATCCGTTGCTGATATTCCTTATCTGCTGGTACTTCAATAATCTTCAAGTTGTCTGGATCAAAGTCTGTATTAAAATCTGTCGGCCGTTGGTACATGGCTAACCATCCCATATCGCATCCAATCTGGTGCATATAAAGCTGCATTTGCGCTTCATAGACTCGCGTGTCTGGGTTAACACCGTGTGTCTTAACTTCCAATAATGTCATTGTTTCCAGGTCTATCCCATCCACGTTGGACCGGATGTGATGATCCTCATCAATGTATGTATTGACAATAAAGCTTGTCCCATTGACTGCGTTGATGTAGTCACGTATTTGCGGTTCAAGTACATCCCCAAAAATGGTATATTCATTCTTTGAAAATTCTTTTTTAACTAGGCCAATCTTCTCTTTGGCTAACTCATACTGAGTCTTGTACTTACTGAGGCCTAAGATGGCTGGTACGTCTGATCCACCTACATAAATATTTCGTTTGGCCGTGACATTCAGATCTTGTTTTTCTAAGCCAAATCCTTTAAAGCTCACTTACATTTCCCCCTAACTTTGTCTCTAAATAAAGCGTCTTATCAAAGTCCTTCTTTTTCTCTAATGCTGACCAGACAGCCTGCTCTATTGTTTTCTCTGTATTAAATCTGAAAACAGTAACCTTACGTTTTTGCCCGTTCCGATGTGTTCTTCCTAGTGACTGGGCATAATCTTGATATGAATAGGTTGGGGTGTAATACACCACGATATTAGCGTACTGTAACTCAATCCCTGCTGCCCCTGCTTGATACTGGACTAGGGTTAAACTGTTGCTCACCTTGTCCCACTTATCTTTAGACGGGATAGCTTGCTTTGATCCATTCACTTCAAAAATAATCTTACCTTTGGCTATTTCTTTGATAGCCTCTAGCTCGCTTGTATACTGGTAAAAAATAACTATGTTGTTATCAGTACCTTCAAATAACATTTCAAGATACTTTAACTTATCATTACGGTTGGCGTGTTCTCTTAAACCATGTAACAATGAGGACGGGTTATCATAGGCTTTATCATCTAAGACGCGGTCTTTTTCAATCACCTTATATTCTTTAGATGGTTTAAAGTTAACTGTTCTAAAAGTGATTGGCGGAAGGTCTAGGACATCATCTTTCTTCACACTGGTTGTAAAACTGCTATACCATCCTAGTAACTCTTCCTTATTCTTATAATCGGTTACCATGTTGATGGTTTTAGTCCCAAAGAATTTCTGTTCCCATATCCCGTACTTACGTTGAAATTGAGTTTTATTCTTAGTGAAACCAAACATAATAAAGTAGTTAATCATATCCCCTATATCATTGGATGCTGGGGTACCACTTAGTAATAAGAAGTGACTGGCAATCTTAATCAGCATATTAGCTGCCTTGCCTCGCTTGGAGGTAGGATTCTTAACATAGTGACATTCATCAAAGACAACAAAACATCCGTTACCTTCACGCCATCGTTTACTTAATACACCATACGACATAGTGTTATAAGTAATGCTAATACCATACTTTTCTTCGACTAACTTAACCTCTCCGTCCCATCCGCCTTCCTTGATCTTGGCAGGAGGAGCCACAATCAGCAGTGGTTCGCCTTGGTTATACTTAAGGTAGTGATGGATAGCCATTAATGTTTTACCGGTTCCTACATCTGCGGCTATCAGGTAATCTGGTTTAGAACTATCCACTATCTCCTTTTGGAAGTTATATAAGATTGTGTTCTGATAACTCACGTTTAACCACCTCCAAGCTATTTGCTACAAAAGCAATACCACCTGCGTTTTGTATTTGTTTAATCTTTAATTTTTGTAAGGGGCTTACAATACCACCTTTAGGCTTCTTCACTTCAATACCTATAAAGCGTCCTTTCAAACACGCTAAAATATCCGGGGTTCCGGCGGGCATGTATGCTGACCCATGTATCTTTACGTGGTAAGCACCGAGTGAATCAAGGTAGCGTTTAATGTTATTCTCTACCTTCTTTTCATCTGCCATTACTCCTCAACCACCTCTACATTTTCGAGGCCGTATCGGATAAACTTCTCAGTAATACGTTGGATAGGCCATCCGGTTTCTTGTTTTAACTCTTTAATTTGTTCAAGTAATTCCACATCAATAAATACTGGCTTAATTGCCTTTGCTTGCTTTTCTTTTTCTATGACTAATCTTGGTTGTGCCATTTCTATTTCCCCTTTTCTTTGTTATAATTTTTGTGATAATATTTTTTATAAGTCCGCATCCCCAATGCGGGCTTTTTTTATATGATGTCCATGATGATCCAAAAAAATAAGTAACCTAACAAAACGAATACCATTCCAATAGCAGTTCCTGCTATGAAACCCTCAGTCCGTGCGTCTTTGAAGTTTAGTTCTTCAAACTCTTCAATGATCGCCTTTTCCTTTTTATCCCATTCAGATTGTGTGTATTTAAGTGTTTCATTCATTTAAGTTCCTCCTTAACGCTGGCGGGTGTTATTCTTTTATTAGATCCAATACTTCTTCAATATCGGACCGTTTATACATTCTTTTCTTACCTTGTCTACGACTTTTCAAACCGGCAGCTTCCCACCGTCTTATATCCAAGTCGCAACAGTCATACTCTTTACAGACTTCTTTCTTCATCAACCATTGTTTTTGTTGCTTGGCAAGCATATCCTTAGCCATACTTTCGGCTAACTCTAGGATACCTTGGGCAAGTTCTTTACTTGCTGCTTCGGAAAGTATTTCCATGGCGGTTACCCCTTTCTAAATTCGTTCACATCGACATCTAGGGCATCAGCGACTTTAAACGCATACTCAAGTGTGATTGTTTTCGTCCGACCATCTCGGAGTGCATATAAACCTTGTTTTGTAATACTAGCTGCTTTAGCTAAGCTGTAAGGTGTCATGCCTTTTTCTTTCATCAATCTTTCAATTACTTTCCACATCAAATCACCCCCAAAAACACAAAATATTGTGTTAAATTACAAAGCTTTGTCTATATATTGATTAAATTTAGTTGACTACATATTTTTATCTTGCTATCATTTCTACAGTTAATAATCCATATAGAAAGTAAGATGTTGTATGAACGAATCGATCTACAATAAGGTTGAATTTTTCAATTCCTTTTACACCAAAGAAATGGTAGATGCCTTCACACAGATTTCTGAAAATCTATCTCTGCAAATTGAACCAATTAAAAGATTGGCATCGGTTATGGAAGAAGCTATGAAACCATTAATTTCATTTAGCGAAGTTTACCAAGCCTCTTTAACAGCTATAGCAGATCAACTTCCATCAATTACAATTCCTTTAGAGACCATCTCAAACTCATTGAAAGAACTCAGTTTTTACTCTGACTATAACCCTGTTAATAAGTTCGAGAATAAATTTTCCATCGAGGCAAAAAACATAATCCAAGAAAGTAGCGATTTCCAAAAACAACAAGATTATACTTATGCCGATGAATACTTTAGTTCTCCTAAAAAAATTGAGAAAACAGTTTCTGAGCTTAATAATCCTGAATCATCCCTTTCTTTAAATTCAGAGTTCAAGAGTTTTATAATTCAAAGTTGTTTAAATATTATTCTTCAAGTGACCTACCATGTTATATGTGGCATTTTTAATGTCGATATTGGTCAAGAAATAATTACTCACATAGTTAAATTTATAAAGTCGTTATAGCTTCTATCATGAACAATCCTGCAGTGACCAGGGCGAGGGTTTTTATTGTTTGTTTCATGTTTGTCCTCCTATTTGGTTCATTCGCTTTCCATAGTTCGTTCAATGAAAGTCTCCTTTCTAAATCTTTAGTCCTTTATCAAAGGTTTAATTACGTTAAAAACGAATATAAGATTAAAAATTTTTAAAATCTGAAACGTTAATTTCTAAAGCCTTCGATAGCGCTACTAAGGTAGAATAATTAGCTTGAAGCATTTTTTGAGGGCAATCTTCAAAGTCAGCTATTGTTCTGGTTGATATCCCAGATAATCTACTTAGCTCTGCTTTAGTCATTTTCTTAACTCCTCGCCATTGGGCAAGGTCTAATTTATCGTCAAAAACTACCAAATATATCTCCCCCTTTCTTTTACCGTGTCTAAATAATAACATTCGTTTTAAACGAAGTCAACAATAAATTTCATTTTTTACGAAATTATTTTTTAGGTTATATAGATTAATTTCATTTAATACGTTATAATGTTTTCTGTAGAGAGGGGGTATACATTAAATGAACGAAAATAATTTTTTCGGTAAAAACTTAAAATATTTAAGAAATAAAAAAGGTATTACACAACAAGAGATTGCAGATTTGATAGGTAGAAAAAGCACTGGCTCTGTGAGTGATTGGGAAGCTGGAAGAACAACACCTAATGCGGGTAATATTTCTAAAATTGCATCATATTTTGGTTTGAAAATTGATGCAATGGTTGAATATGATTTGCAAACACAGGCATCTGCCCCCTCCAACCTAATCCCAATCAAGCAAACTAAACTAATCCCTGTCATTGGAAGAATAGCTTGTGGTGCACCCATCTTAGCCGACCAAAATATAATTGATTCCATTGCTTTTCCTGTGGAATTATTGCCTAGTGGAGAAATATTCTTCTTAGAGTGCCGCGGCGATAGTATGATGCCAACTATTCAAGATAAAGCATTAGTCATGGTTCGCAAGCAAGAAAATGTGGAAGACGGGGAAATTGCAGTTGTTCTATTAAACGGTGATGAAGAAGCCACCTTGAAGCGCATCAAAAGACAAGGTGATTTAATAATGTTATTGCCAGATAACACCAATCATCCTCCGATTGTAATTCAGCCAACCGACACAATCAGAATTGTAGGTAAAGCAATTAAAACTATTAATAATTTATGAAAACAAAAAACCACCCACCTGCTGCAACAAGTGGATGGCATACCTGGAAAGGTTTTCTAAAAATATCATAACATATGGAGGTAAAGAAATGAAGAAACTTTTCACCGTATTGTCGCTAGCTGTATTATTAGGAGTCACTGTTCCAGTTTCTGCCGCTAAATACACTATTGATGAATACCTTAAAATCAGAGAGGAAAACTTCAAGAACAATGAAGAAGTTGAGCTTTTTACTGGCGAATGGATCGTTGGAGAAGACATAAATCCGGGCCGTTATGTAGTATCTGTAGAAAGTGGAAGTGGTAATTTCTTTGTTTATGATGAAAATGACTCCCCAATTGTAAATGAAATTTTAGGAACTAACGAAATAGGTGGTTTTGACATCGAAACTGTCACTATTGATTTGAATGAAGGCGACAAAATTGAAATCAGTGGATTGAACGAAGTAATGTTTACACCGTACGAAACCAAGTTCTTAGAAGACGAAATAACAACCGGAATGTGGGTTGTTGGAGCGGATATTAAACCCGGAAAATATATAGCCACGGCACCCGAAGGAGAAAGTGGAAATCTAATGGTCTTTGATGAAAATGGTTTGCCTGTAACAAACGAAATTATTGGAGTAAACGATTCATTTAATATGGGGGTTGAAAAAGTACAATTAAAGTTACAAGAAAATCAGGTGATTATCATTTCTGGATTGTCTAAAATTAATATTAAATAATGAATTAAATTATTGAAGTAAAATCTAAAATACTTCATTAAGGATTTTTTTAATGAAGCAAAGCAAGAAAAACTTCACTAATAATGTTTTTGGTGAAAATATTTCGTTTTACAACCTGAAAAAATTACAATAAAAAATCCCACTCCCCTGTCGCCAAACAATCGGAGTGAGATAACCAAAAATCAACCCTTTGATAGGGCTATTTTCTATACCATTTTATCATACTTAGGAGGTGATGCCTACTTAATTCCTAGCGCTGGCGGGCAAGAAAGGAATTAAACATGATCAAAAAATACACAAAAAAAGACGGTTCAAAAGCTTACATGTATGTTGCTTATCTTGGAGTAGACCCATTAACGGGCAAACAAAAAAGAACAACTCGCAGAGGATTTAAAACCAAACGAGAAGCAAGAATCGCAGAAGCTCAGTTACTAGCTGAAATAAAAGAAAACGGTTTTATTGAATCACCTAAACAAATGACCTTTGAGCAGGTTTTTAATCTTTGGATACCTATTTACGAAACTACCGTTAAAGAATCAACCTTTCAAATGCAGAAGGATGTCATTAGATTACACATTCTGCCCAAGTTCGGACAAGCACGAGTCGATAAAATCACGACTCAATACTGTCAAACGATTGTGAATGAATGGTTTGGATACTATTCAAAGTATTCTAATTTAATTGGACTGACTCAAAGAATCTTAGAATTCGCAGTTAATAATCTCAATTTGATTAAGGATAATCCGATGAAGAAGGTTATTCGACCGAAAAAGAAGAATGAATTACGCGAAGACAAGTATAAAGCACCAACCTATTCTGCTAAACAGCTTAATGACTTCTTGGAAAAAGTAAAAGAACTGGATCCTGGACAAATGTATGTAGTCTTTAGAATCATCGCCTATACCGGCATGCGGGAAGGAGAAGTTTGCGGATTAAAATGGACGGACTTTGATGAAGTAAATGGTACTTTAGCAGTCCGAAGAACGGTAGCAAGAGGAAAAGATTACAAGAAAATACTTCAGAATACCAAATCAGTAGCAGGACAGCGTACGATCCCACTTGATCAAGAGACTATTGAGGTATTAAAAAATTGGAAGAAAACTCAGAGAATAGAAATGTTTAAATTGGGTTTTAATACCAATCATAAAGATCAATTTATCATCACCAATGAGTTCAATGAGTTTCAGTACTCTCAATATCCCTATGCGCTATTAAAAAAAATCAGAAAAAAATGTGAGATTGATCCGATTACAGTCCATGGTCTACGTCATACTCACTGTACACTATTAATCGAATCTGGAGCCTCTCTCAAAGAAGTGCAGGATCGAATGGGACACGAAGATGAATCCATGGTCCTTAAAGTCTATCTTCATATTAACGAGGAGAAAAAAACGGAAGTCGGGACAAACTTCGCAAATCATATCGCTCAAAACCAATAACGTATTCAAAACGTATTCAAACAGAAAAAAGCACCTCTTGGAAATCTCCAAGAAGTGCTTGAAACGTTGATATACCAACAACTAACGTTTTGAGAATTGAGAAGCTTTACGCGCTTTCTTAAGACCTGGTTTCTTACGTTCAACCATACGAGGGTCACGGGTCAATAGACCTGCAGCCTTAAGGGCTGGACGGAAGTCAGGATCAACGGTTAGTAAGGCACGAGCGATACCATGACGGATAGCGCCGGCTTGACCAGAGAAACCGCCACCTTGAACGTTTACTAAAATATCGTATGAACCTAAAGTTTCAGTTGCGTTTAAAGGTTGTTTGATTACTTCGTGTAAGTGAGGGAATGGAATGTATTCATCTAAACTCTTGTTGTTTACGGTGAATGCACCAGTACCTGGCACTAAACGAACACGGGCAGTAGCATTTTTACGACGACCAGTTCCTAAATATTGTGTTTGAGCCATTTAGTTTTTTCCCTCCTTAAATAATTGTATTGATGTCTACAGCAACAGGTTGTTGTGCAGCATGGTTATGTTCAGCACCTGCAAATACGTGTAATTTACGTAATTGTTGACGACCTAAACGAGTGTCAGGCATCATACCCTTAACTGAGTTTTCAATTAAGCGAACAGGATTCTTTTCACGTAATTCACCAGCAGAGATGGATTTGATTCCGCCAGGGTGATTAGAGTGACGATAATAAATTTTATCAGTAGCTTTTTTACCAGTTAAGGCAACTTTTGCAGCATTGATGACAATCACATGGTCCCCAGTATCAACGTGAGGCGTGAAGGTTGGTTTATTTTTACCACGTAAGATTGAAGCAACAGCAGTAGATAGACGTCCCATAGGGATATCAGTTGCGTCTAAGACGATCCAGTTACGTTCAACTTCGTTTTTCTTAGCCATATATGTTTGACGCACGATGTTTTCCTCCATTTAAAATTAGTTTCTGTTTACATTACTATGAGTTTCCGGGGCTCTATAGTGGGGCAAACAATACCAACGAATATTGTACTTGAAAAGACTCCTCTGAGTCAAGCTAAAACAAAAGATAATTACAGAAATTCGAGATTTTTTTTGCTATACTGAGGACAGACTTAATTAGGAGGAATATTATGAAGGTTCAAGAACGACGTCAAGCCATCGTGGAAGCACTTGAAGCAGCACAAAATCCTATTTCTGCTTCTGACTTAGCTGCTTCATTTGACATTAGTCGGCAAATTATTGTTAGTGATATCAATCGCCTCCGCCAAGCGGGCTACCAGATTACATCCACCCATCGGGGTTATATTATGTCACAGACACTCCAAACCGTGCCTTTAAACTATCGAGACCGGATTTGTTGCCGGCATAGTTTAAGTCAAACCCAACGAGAATTAGAAATTGTCCTAGACCATGGAGCGGCTTTTGAAAGTGTCGAGATTGACCATCCCATTTATGGCTTGATTACCGCCTCGCTTGCTATTGAAGGCGACCAGGACATTCAAAGTTTCATGAGCCTTACCCAAGACCACCAGGGCGCCCTCTTATCCTTCCTAACTCAAGGAATCCATTACCATACCCTCAAGTGTCCGGACAAGGCAAGTTTTCTTGCGATAAAAGCTGCCCTTAAAGAAGAAGGAATCCTCTATGAAAACTAAGGCAAAATCCATGAATATCCTAGTCACTTTGGACCAAAACTATATCCCACCGCTCAAAGTTATGCTGTTTTCCTTGATCCACTACCATCCTCAGGATATTGAGGTCTATCTCTTACACCAGGCCATCCCCAAAGAAGCTTTGGCTGAATTAGAAGCTTTCTTTGCCTGTACTTCACTAAAAATTCATCCGATTCAAGTAGACGACCAAATTTTTGTTCAATTTCCAACAACTGACCGTTATCCTTACGCAATGTATTACCGCCTTTTTGCCGCAAAACTCCTGCCTCAGACCATCGATAAGATTCTTTATCTCGATCCCGATATTGTCATTAAAGGAAATTTAGATGATCTTTATCAAATTGATATGGACCGCTACTACTTTGGAGCGGCGACCCATGTCGACTGGGGCTTATCCCGGATAAACCAACTAAGGCTGAACTATGAAAATGGAATTTACGTGAATTCTGGCGTTCTATTAATGAATCTAAAAGAATTACGGCAAAGCCAAGATGAATTAGCCATTGGCCAATATATCGATAAGTTTAACCCCCTCCTCTTTTTACCAGACCAAGACGTCTTGTCAGCCATGTATCCTGATAAAATCCTAGAAATCGATGCCACAATCTATAATATGACGGAGCGGATCTTCTTAAAAAATAACCTCTTCCAGCGTGAAAAAGGACTCCAATGGATTGATGACAAGTGTAAAATTATCCATTATATCGGTCGCAATAAGCCTTGGAAAACTGATTATTTTGGTGATTTCGACCGTTATTACCATGAAGCGGTGGGCTTTATGGAAGGCTACCGTTATTTGGCTAACTTAAATAACAAGCAAATTCGTCAAAATGAAAGCTTATAAAAGTTTACAGATATCAAGTTTAACTTGACACATGGGTAGTTTTGTCTTACACTCTCCTTAACACATGTAAAGGAGAGTATTTCTATGTCACCATCAAAACCCCTAAGTCACAGTCAGGTCATCACCCGGTCTGGACTCCTCACCGCACTCGCTATTTTAATACCAATTATAATGCCACTTAAGGTAGTCATCGGACCCGCTTCCTATACCCTGGCTAGCCACCTACCCATTTTCTTAGCTATTTTCCAAACACCTTTTATCGCCATCGTCGTCGCTGGCGGCGCGGCCCTAGGTTTTTTACTAGCGGGTTTTCCCATTCCAATTGTAGCCCGGGCCCTTAGCCACCTATTGTTCGCCAGTATCGGGGCCTATTATATCCAAAAGCATGGCCACACCTTTCTCAAAAAACCCCAAGCACGTATCTTCTTTTCTTTTTGGCTTAATCTCATTCACGGACTGGCCGAAATGCTGGTTATCTATGTCCTGATTCAAGTAGGAATGACTGCAACAACCGGGGGCATGTGGTCCTTCCTGGTTATTTTCATCGGTTTGGGTACGGTGATACATGGCATGGTTGATTTTGAATTAGCCTTCCAATTAAGCCAAGCCCTTAAAAAAGCCTAAATAATTAAATATTCCATGAAAAAGATGAAGGTCTGCCCGAAAGACTTCTCATCTTTTTTTAATTCTATCAATTTTAAAAAATAGAATCGTTTTTTTATAAAACCCATTAATGATAACGGTTTAATTTTTTATTGATTTTTTGTATAAATAAATCGTGGATATAAAAGCGTTTTTATTAATTATTTTTAATTTTATTTTGGACTTTTATTGCTTTATAAATCTAAGTTCGTTATGATAAATAGACTTTAAAATGAATAAGGAGAATGCTCATGAAACGAATGTTTAACGTATGGTTAAACATCTTGTTAACCTTAATCATGGCGGTGTCCCTATTTGCACCCTTGGTTTCGGCACAAGATTTGACCATTGAACTCACTGATGATACCCGTCAAGCTATTGAAGAAGACTTATCTGATAAGGGCATTCTCAAGGTGGGAATGGAAGCTAATTATGCCCCTTATAACTGGTCACAAGCAACCGATAAGGACGGCGCCGTAGCAATTTCAAATTCACCGGGTGAATTTGCGAATGGTTATGATGTCCAAATCGCTAAGCAATTGGCTGAAGCCTTGGGTCTTGAGTTACAAATCGTTAAATTAGAATGGGACGGTCTACCGCCTGCCTTACAATCTGGCAAAATTGATGCCATTATTGCTGGTATGTCACCAACCCCTGAACGCAAAAAACAAATTGACTTCAGTGATTCCTATTATAAGGCCTCTATGGTTATTGTTGTCCAAAAAGACGGTCCTTATGCTAAGGCTCAATCTATCCGGGACTTCAAAGATGCCAAAATGACCGCCCAATTGAATACCTTCCATGTAGATTTATTAGATCAACTTGAAGGGGCGGATATTCAGGTTCCGATGGATACCTTCCCGACCATGACCTCTGCCTTGATTTCGAATAAGATTGATGGTTTCCTATCTGATATTGCCGGCGCTATGGGGATTGTCGCGGCTAATCCCAACTTAACTTACCTCCAATTTGACGAAGCAAACTCCTTTGAATTAGGTGGCGACATCGTAACCGATGTCAGCGTCGGATTACGTAAAGATTCTACTTTAAACGAACCGATTAACCAAGCCTTAGCTTCGCTAGACCAAGATTATCAAAATGACCTAATGGAGCAAATGGTTAATTTAAATGAAAAAGGTGAAGATACTTCCTTCTTTGGTCAAGTAGCTTATATCTGGTCAGAATATGGCAGTCAATTTATCCGTGGAGCCATCAATACCCTTTGGATCGCCTTACTATCTACCATTATTGGTACCTTAATTGGTCTTTTAGTGGCAATTTATCGGACCATCCCAATTAGTCGTAAAAATAACCCCATCGGTTATATCTTCTATAAAATCTTAGACTTTTTGATTGTTGCTTATATTGAAATTTTCCGTGGTACGCCGATGATGGTTCAAGCCATGTTGATCTTCTATGGTTTAAAACTTTTCTTCAATTTAGATCTCTCCTCTATGGTTGCAGCTGTATTAATTGTATCCATTAATACCGGTGCTTACTTATCTGAAGTTATGCGGGGTGGGATTACCAGTGTTGATGAAGGTCAAGCTGAAGCAGCCAAGGCCATCGGGATGAACCACTTCCAAACCATGTCCAACGTAGTGCTTCCACAAGCGCTCCGGGCTACCCTACCTGCTCTTGGTAATGAGTTCGTGATTAATATTAAAGATACCTCAGTCTTAAACGTAATTGCTGTGACTGAACTCTTCTTTACCACTAAATCCGTCGCAGGTTCAACCTATTTAACTTTCCAAACTTTCTTAATTACTTCTATAATTTACTTTGTTCTAACCTTTGCAACCACTCGGATTCTTCGCTTAATCGAATTTAAATTATCCGGTAGCAAACATTATTCCGTTCATACCTCATCAACCACCGTTGAATCCTTAGAGAAAGGAGACTATTAAGATGGCAGAAAATAATCAAATAATTTTTGATGTACAACATTTAGAGAAGGCCTTTGGCGACCACCAAGTCTTAAAAGACATCAACTTCTCAATCCAATCCGGAGAGATTGTCTCCCTCATCGGTTCCTCTGGATCTGGTAAATCTACCCTACTCCGCTGTCTCAACCTCCTTGAAGTACCTACAGGGGGCGATATCCTCTATCATGGGCAATCGATTTTAGCCCCAGGCTTTGACCTAAATAAATTTCGGGCCAAAGTCGGCATGGTTTTCCAACAATTCAACCTATTTAAGAATATGGATGTCCTCCATAACTGTACTGTGGGGCAAGTCAAGATCCTAGGTCGGTCTCAAAAAGAAGCCGAAGAAATCGCCCTAACCAATCTTGAAAAAGTTGGTATGGCCCCTTACCGGAATGCCCGTCCCCGTCACTTATCTGGGGGACAACAACAACGGGTTGCCATCGCACGTGCCCTTTCCATGGATCCTGAACTCTTACTCTTTGATGAACCTACCTCTGCTTTAGACCCCGAAATGGTTGGCGAAGTACTTGAGACCATGGCTGAATTAGCTAGAGAAGGGCTGACCATGATTATCGTCACCCATGAAATGGCTTTTGCCCGCGATGTTTCCAGCCGGGTTGCTTTCATGAATGAAGGTGTCATTCTTGAGATGGGCTCTGCTGATCAAGTTATTAATCATCCACAACATGAACGGACACGTGAATTCTTGGGCCGTTACTTGGGTAAATAATTAAACTAGATTCCATATTAATTGGGAACAGGTTAGGCGACTCAGCTGATACAAGCGTCGCTAAACCTGTTCCCTTTTTTCATGGAATTTTTTCAATTTTTATTCGATTAAATTCACAGCTTTTTGAAAAAAATTAGATAGTTCATATTTCATTATTAGTTTTACAATATTATCTGGTTTTTATTGACTTTATATTAAATGGAAGTTTCACAAAGAACATAAAAACACCGTATAATAACAGCAAAAAGCTTGCTTAGATAGTATTGAAAACGTTTTATTTTTAGCTTATAATACCTTTAACAAAACTTATAGAATGGAATGGTTACATGTTACTGACTGAATTGATCGACATCAAATATCCGATTATCCAAGGGGGAATGCAGCACATTACTCGGTCTCCCCTCGTCATTGCGGTAGCTGAGGCAGGTGGTTTAGGTCTACTGACTACTGGTGCTTTAGATGCTGAAGGACTACGGAAAGAAATTCAAACGGTGCGGGAAAATACAGATAAAGTATTTGGGGTAAACTTGAATTTACTGCAACCTAATATTGATGAATTAGTTGAAGTCGTTTGCCAAGAAAAAGTCCCCTTAGTGACAACCGGGGCTGGTTCTCCTAAAAAATACTATGATCAATTCCTTGCTGCTGGGATAAAAGTCATTCCAGTTGTCGCCTCTGTTAAACATGCACAAAAAATGAAGGACTTAGGCGTGCTTGCAGTTGTAGCAGAAGGCCAAGCTGCTGGGGGCCATATTGGTGCTAGCTCAACCATGCCACTCGTAAGACAAATCACTGAACAAGTAGATATTCCAGTTATTGCTGCAGGTGGTATTGGTGATGGTCGTGGCCTCGTAGCTGCTCTAGCCTTAGGTGCTGTGGGTGTCCAAATGGGTACTGTCTTCTTAGCAGCCCAAGAAACTCCTATCCCAGATTCTTTTAAAGAGGCGGTTGTTTCTGCTAATGATCAAGCCACCACCGTGACGGGTCGTAAGGGTGGTCACCCTGTACGGGCGATTAATAATGAAATGTTAACTCAATATTTAGACTTAGAAATGCAAAATACACCTGAAGAAGAGTTAGAGAAATTAACCGTAGGCTCGCTTTATCGGGCTGTGGTTGAAGGTGACACTAAAACCGGCACCATGATGTCTGGTGAAATCGCAGGTCTAGTAAAAGGTGTACGTCCTGCTAAAGAGATTATTGAAGAAATCATTCAAGAAGCAAATGACTGTCTATCTCAACTATCTAATGTAAAACTATAAAAAAACTATACCCTAAGAGAAGGCCAGGCTTGTGCATTAAAGCTTCTCCATGCACTGGCAAAACTAATTTTGTGCATTCAAGTCTTTCAAAGTACTAAAAAAGCATAATTTATGCATTAAAGTTTCTCAATGCACTGGAAAAGTAATTTTGTGTATTGAGATTTACCAATGCACAAAGAAAATATAAACCCTTGTCTAGTGGCTAAGACATAAAAATAGGGAATGTATCAAATCTTACTTTTGATACCTTCCCTATTTAGTTTATATAAAGTCTATTCGGCCGAATTGCCTGCTTGAGGATCGGCCACAATCAGCTCACCATTCACGATCAGTGCATTGGCTGGTAAATTATTCCAAGTCCGCAAATCATCAACAGTCACACCATAGGTATTGGCAATATCTTCCAAAGTTTCACCTGCTTGAACTTGATGTTTTTCAGGTTTTGGATTTGATACAGCAATTTGGTCGCCTACTTTGATATCTTCTGCTTTACTTATGTCATTCCAAGCCAGTAAATCATCTTCTGCCACTTGGTAATCAGCACCAATGCTTGCAAGGTCTTCCCCTTCCACAACTTCATGAATTTCTGGGACTAAGGCAGGATTTGAAACATAGACTTGGTCACCCACTGTTAGCCCTTGATCTTCGGCTAAGTCATTCCATAAGCGGATTGATTCAGCAGAGACTTTGTTCTTTTGAGCAATCTTCCAGACATTATCTCCAGCTACAACCGTGTAGGTTTTAGGACGGAATTTTTCAGGAATTTTGCTTAAATCAATCTTTTTACTTTGACCTTGGTCATCCGTTACTGTGACTTCTTGATTGTCTTCAACCGGTCCAGCTAATCCAACAATCAGTTGGTCACCCACATTTAAGTAATCTGAGCTAAGCCCATTCCAAGTATAAAGATCATTTAAATTAATTCCATAAGCAATGGCAATATCATAAAGGTTATCCCCCGCCACTACTGTATGAATTTGTGCTCCATCTTTCACCGTGCTATCCGGGGTAACACTTGAACTATAGTCTGCGGGCGTTGAGTTCGTACTTTGTTCTTGACCATAATAAGAGACCGCTTCACCTGGTCCATAGGCATCATTGACGGCCGGAATATAGAGTTGATCACCTACATCTAGGTAATCAGAAGACAAACCATTCGCATCCACAATTGCTTGCATGGTTGTACCATAATAATAAGCAATGGACCATAAGTTTTCACCTGCTGAGACGGTATGATATCCAGGTCCATTAGAATATGCTGGACTGGTTGTTTCAGGTGTACTTTCCGCACTTGGCGCAGCAGGAGCCAAATATAGAATATCACCAACATCTAAGTAATCACTGGTTAATCCGTTCCACGCCATCAATTCATCAACCGAGGCTCCAATGGTTTGGGCTAAATCATATAGGGTATCCCCTTGTTGAACAGTATAGGCTTCTTGGGCCAAGGCTAAGGGTGCTTGCAAGACAAGACTACTCATTAAGACTAGGGCAGTTTTGGATAATTTAGAGTATTTATTTTTCACCGAGTTCACTCCTTTTCAATCAATTTACTTCCTTATTTTATCACGTTTCAAGATTCTTTTAAAAACTTAGCCTCTTTCTTAATCAAACTGTTACCTCCTAGACACAATTGTTTTATAGCAATAGCGGTCAAAGAAAGGATGGTTATGGGGGCCGGGACCACGTAAATTAATTTTGCCGAAAGCTATAATGGCAGCATGAAATTTTTGATAATCAATTAAGGATAGGTCTTTCCCTGCTGCTTCAATCGCCTCTTTCAATAAACGATATTTAGCTGCCGGCTGAAATTTCAGACCCAAAAACAATTTGCGGGCGTAGTTATCCGCAATAAACACAGGACGGTCAAAAATATAGAGTAACAGAACGTCGGCCGTTTCTTCACCAATCCCTTTGAAGGACAAGAGCTTATTTCGTAATGCTTGAGTATCTGGATAGGCTACTTGAATTTTCTTCAAGTCGAAATCATAGCTATGTAACCAAGTGAAAAATTTCAATATTAAATTCGACTTACTCTGATGAAAACCGGCAGAAAAAATCAAAGCAATTAATTCCTCTTGATTTAAACTTAAAATTTGCTTAGGCTGAAGACTCGTTTCTGCTTGTAGACGGGTCAAGGCTTTTTCAGTATTAGTCCAGGTTGTGTTTTGAACTAGGAAGGCACCTAGAATAATTTCCCACTTAGAATTTCCTGGCCAATGGTAATCAAAATCATCACTGGGCCAAATCAAATCTAGAACTTGTCTTGGATGACTTAATATTTCTGGCATGAATTCCCTTTCTAAGTAATCTGACTAAATAAAATTCGACAGTAATTTTAAAAAAACGGCCATAGGCAAGCTAGCTCTAGCTTGCCTATCAGCTGGTTTCTTTCATCAAATAGAGAGGGGTCTTTTACTAGAGCAAGGCATCCCAATTATCCATTCTTTGACCGAGTCCTACTGCTAACTTATTAGTAAATCGTCCTAGAATTTTTTCTACTAAGTAAGCTAAAAGTAGACAGACTAGGAAAACCCCAAAGCCACTAATAAAACCGCCAAATAGAGAGGTAGCAAAATCATGAACCTGATCATTAGCAACTCTCTGCCAGATGGCTTGTCTTAAGAGCGGTTGTTCATGGATTAAATAAACCCCAAAGGTAGCTCCTGACAAGGCATTAATCCATTTAATTGATGCCAGGTGCCAGTTTTTAAACCAAATGAATAGACCACAGGAAATTAAGATAATAAAAATTTTATTTTGGCCAATTAAGATATCGGTCGCGGGCGACGATTCTAACTCAGCATCGGTGGCTAACATAATAATTACAATTAATACCAAGAGTCCAGTAGCCCATAAGGTCAACTTACGCCCTTTAGCCAAGCTATCAATATAGTCGGGTAGGTAGAGTTTAATATAAGCGGTTAATAAGTAGAGAAAAATAAAGGTTAAGAGTCGTTTCCATTCGATACTAAAATCATAGAGGGTTAAGGATGGGCCAATCACTAAGAGGACTGCAAATAAATACAGGGTATTTTTCAGGTTTTTCCGGGAAAAATGCTCAATGATATAGTTTAGACCCGGAGTAAAAAGAATTAACAAAACATAGAAAGCAGCAAACCAATACGAGCCGGGAAATGGCAGGATAAAGTTAATGATATTTTTGTCATGTAAATACTGGGGCTTAAAAATGGCATAGACCGCAAAGATTAAATAGGAATAGAGGAAGACATCAATAATAATTTTCAAAGTCCGCCGCCATTTAAATTCTTTCCCAATTAGAAAATATGAACCAATCATAACAAAGACATTAACACCTACAGTCCCTCCTAAGCTTAGGATTTGTAAGGCAAAACTCTGCTGGGTTACTTGGGCATTAATATCAACGGCTCCATGGTAAGCATAGTGGTGGATTACAATTAAAGCCATACTAATTAACCGAAGTAATTCAAAATTAGACTGGCGGTTTTCTTGTTGTACCATTCCGGCACCTCTTTTCTTAAGAACTTTCGATAGATATATTATATAGTTTCTCCCGTAAGCTGACTAGTTTTATGATTTTCGAAACTGACCATTTAGCATAAAAAAACTAGCCCTTCTCAGAGCTAGTTTAATTTATGATTCAGTCAGGTATGGTTGGAATTACATCATACCCATGCCGCCCATACCAGGGGCACCCATACCGCCCATGTCTGGTTCATCCTTAGGTAATTCAGCCACGACGGCTTCAGTCGTCAATAATAAAGCAGCTACAGAGGCAGCGTTTTGTAGAGCAGACCGGGTTACTTTGGTAGGATCCACAATACCAGCAGCAATCATATCTTCAAAGACATCAGTCGCAGCATTGTAACCTGTACCTTCAGCAGATTCACGTACTTTATTAACAATGACAGAACCTTCACGGCCAGCATTCACTGCGATTTGACGTAATGGTTCTTCTAAGGCACGACCTATAATTTGGATACCAGTTAATTCGTCCCCTTCAGTGTCAGCTTCAAGTTCAGCCACTGCTTTTTGAACATTGATTAAGGCTGTACCACCACCGGCAACAATCCCTTCTTCAACGGCTGCACGCGTAGCGTTCAAGGCATCTTCAATCCGTAGTTTACGCTCTTTTTGTTCTGTTTCAGTCGCAGCGCCAACTTTAACTACAGCCACACCACCCGCTAATTTAGCGAGACGTTCTTGTAATTTTTCACGGTCAAAGTCAGACGTTGTATCTTCAGCTTGAGAACGGATTAATTGCACGCGGTCAGCAATAGCATCTTTAGAACCTGCCCCTTCAACAATCGTGGTATCATCTTTAGTTACGCTAACCTTACCGGCTGTACCTAAATGGTCGATAGTTGCGTCTTTCAATTCAAAACCTAATTCTTCAGAAACAACAGTCGCACCAGTTAGAACAGCAATATCTTCTAACATGGCTTTACGACGGTCACCAAAGCCTGGAGCTTTAACTGCCACGACATTTAAAGTACCTCTTAATTTATTTAAAACTAAGGTTGGTAGAGCTTCACCTTCGATATCTTCTGCAATAATTAAAAGTGAACGACCAGATTGCATCACTGATTCTAGTAAAGGCAAGACATCTTGGATATTAGAAATCTTACGATCAGTTACAAAAATATAAGGATTTTCTAAATCAGCTACCATTTTTTCATTATCAGTTACCATATATTGTGATAGATAACCACGGTCAAATTGCATACCTTCAACCACTGATAATTCAGTTTCGATGGATTGAGAATCTTCAATGGTAATAACGCCATCTTGACCCACTTTTTCCATAGCTTCAGCGATTAAGTTACCCACTTCTTGGCTGCCTGAAGAAACAGCCGCAACTTGAGCGATTGATTCCTTAGAAGTTACTTGTTTGGCTTGCGTTTTTAAGCTTTCAACAGCTTTCTTAGTTGCCATTTCAATTCCGCGACGAATTCCTACTGGGTTCGCTCCAGCAGTTAAGTTCTTCATTCCTTCACGGACAATGGCTTGAGTTAGGAGAGTTGCGGTCGTCGTACCGTCACCTGCTACATCGTTGGTTTTGGTTGCTGCTTCAAGGACGAGTTGAGCACCCATATTTTCAAAACGGTCTTCTAATTCAATTTCACGAGCAATGGTTACCCCATCGTTAGTAATGGTAGGTGAACCAAAGCTTTGGTCTAAAACTACATTCCGACCTTTAGGTCCAATCGTTGTTTTTACTGTATCAGCTAATTTATCCACCCCGCGTAATAAAGCTGCACGGGCGTCATCTGAAAATTTTAATTCTTTTGCCATTCTTATCAAAACTCCTTTACTTTATCTTTTTAAAGAAATTATTTTTCGATTTTTGCAAGTAAATCTTTATGTTCAATGATTAAATATTCTACGCCATCAAATTCAACTTCAGTACCGGAATAGTTTTTGAAAAAGACTTGGTCACCGACTGCGACATTATCTTCAGCCACAATTTCTGGGCCTACTTCTATAATTTCACCAAATTGTTCTTTTTCTTTAGCTGAGCTTGGAAGGACAAAGCCAGACTTGGTTGTTTGTTCAGTTTCTGCCACTTTGATGACAACGCGTTTTCCTAAAGGTTTAATCATATTTAAGACCTCCATCATATTTTATCAATTAGCACTTGATAGTATATAGTGCTAACACAAGTATTATATTAGACCATCTTTGACCAATTTGCAAGAAGAATGATTACTTTTAAGAAGATTTTTTTTGCCTAACAATCCTTCAACAATAATTGACTGACCATAAGCTCTAATATATATTTAAATTAAAGTACAAAAGATTTGTTCACACACCATGCTCGCCTAAAATAGCTATAGATAAGGAAGCGCAACTCCTATGAGCTGAATTGACAAGCAGACTTGCTAGCATGTCACCCCCTTTTCCACCTATACTTAAGCCATAAAAAAGGAGGAATTCATATGATACTCGCTGATAAAATAATTGAACTTCGCAAAAAAAATGGTTGGTCTCAAGAAGAATTTGCTGAAATGTTAGGCGTCTCACGGCAGTCTGTTTCTAAATGGGAAGGTGCTCAATCTACCCCCGAATTAAACCGGCTTATTCAAATGTCTAAAATTTTCTCAGTTTCCACCGATTATCTTTTAAAAGACGATGTTGAAAATCTTGACCCAGAGCAAGCAGATCTAGAATGGTTGGAAGACCGACGGAAATTCTCTTTAGAAGAAGCCAATAGCTACTTAAAATTAAAAGCAGAAAGTCGACCTATCCTAGCTGGCGGCATTTCACTCTTAATCTTATCACCAAGTATCCTGCTCTATACAGCCCTCGGCGCGGAAACAGAAAACTTCCCTCTCAGTGAAGATATGGCTACCCTCATTGGAGTGGCTACTCTCTTACTAGCAGTTGCGATAGGGGTTGGGTTAATTATTTTTGCCAATCAGAAAGTAGCTAAGTTTGATTTCTTAGAAAAAGAAATGATTGATACCGAATATGGGGTGACTAACCTAGCTCGTGACCTGAAAGAAAAAAGCCACGACCAATATGTTTTTCGACTCATCCTAGGTATCGGTTTGTGTATTGTTTCGGCTATCCCAATTCTGATGATTGAACTCTTTGATCAGGCTAAAACAAATGTGGGTATTTTTATTATTATGACCTTAGCTCTAGTAGCAATCGGGGTCAATTTAATCGTCCAGACACTCGACCAACGGGAAGCCTATGATCAACTCTTGCAAGAAGAAGATTATTCACTAGAAAGTAAACGCCGTAGAAGTTGGTCCGGCCCTATCTTTGGTGCTTACTGGACACTCATTGCTATGGTCTACATCGCCTATTCCCTTTATACAGATAATTGGGCTTGGTCCTGGGTCATTTGGCCATTTGCGGGTGCCTTTTCAGGGGTCATTGAATTAATTGGTGATAGCTTCAGTAAAAAACGTTAAAGATTCTGTCTGAACGAAAAAATAGTGGGACTAGGCCTTTTTGCCTAGTCCCACTATTTTTATTCTTATAAATTATCTAAATCTCAGGTAATTCACCGTTGCCATGAATATTATTATCAATAAAGTAAATCAAAGTTTGTAATTCATTGGTTAAATCGACATTTTGCACGACCACATTTTCTGGGACTTGGAAACGTAAAGGAGTAAAGTTCAAAATACCTTTAATACCCGAAGTCACTAGGCGGCCAACCACATCTTGGGCATATTCTTGCGGAACTGTTACAATCATGATTTCAATCTGTTGGTCTTGAATTTGTTGTTCCAATTCATCCATGGCATAGATAGGCACGCCTGAATGGATCGTCCCTACAATCTCAGGATTAATATCGAAACCAGCTGAAATACGAATATTGTGGTTTTTACGGAAATTATAATTTAAGAGAGCATTCCCTAAATTACCCACCCCAACTAAACCGACAGAGGTTAGACGATCTTGGTTAAGGATTCGGGTAAAGAAATCAATTAAATAGTCAACATCATAGCCGTAGCCCCGTTTACCTAAGGCACCAAAATAAGAAAAATCGCGCCGAATGGTGGCTGAATCTACTTTGACAGCTTCACTCAATTCAGTTGATGAAACTCTTTTTTTACCAGAATTTTGTAAAAAACGTAAGTAACGATGATAAATAGGTAAGCGCAAAGCAGTTGCGCGCGGAATAGGTTTTACCATATTATGAACCTTCTTTCACAATTTAATATTTTAAAAATAATTTGATTATTCAGATTAATAGTTGAACTACCATAAATTTATAATAACTAATTTTTTGTGAATTTACAACCTTATTCTCTGATTATTCACAATTTTTATGTGAAAACGGCCCCTATAGTTTTCATAATCATTAAGCTATAATTAACAAGAATGAAACCGCTAGCAATATTTTTATGATAGAAGTCTCAATAAAATTTGCTTTTTGTGATTTATTCACATTATATTTTAATTTTTTGTTTTTTTATCTTATTATCCCATACTTTAAGTAAGTTGATATAAAAAAGGAGTGAGACATCTGTCCCACTCCTTAAATTTATACCTACTTAGTTAATAATCTTTACTTATTTAGCAGCCGGATCCTTCAAATCATCTGTCCACTCAATTAAAGGTTTTCGACTCCGTTTTTGAAAGTCAGCATAGCCTTTACCATCAGGATTGTATTGAATCCAAGTATAGTAAGGATCATGATAGTGAAAAAATTTATAATTATGTTTAATCCCTTCTTCAAACCATTTTTCTTTGGAGGAAATGACATCCATTGGATAATCATCCACTCCTGTGACCCAGCCAGGGTTATTTTGGGCGACAGTTTGGAAGAGATCTGACATTTGAATCATATAGTCGCCATCTTGGTGTAAACGAACAACAGATTGGCCGCGTGAATGACCACCCACATGGAACATTTCAATAGCTCCATCCGCTAAAGACAGGTGGTCTTCAAAGGTTTCAACTTGGTCTTGGACAGGTTTCCAATTAAAGTCTAAATAAGTATTTTTAGTCCGTGAATTAGGATGGCGGACGTCATACCATTCTCGGGCTTCAGCATAAATTTTTGCATTTGGGAACTTAGAAACTATTTCCCCATCTTTTAGGGCAGTTAAACCAGACATATGATCATTATGTAAGTGAGTCATCAAAATAATATCAATATCTTCTGGAGTTAAATCTAACTTAGCCAAGCTTTCATCAACGTAGGATTTTTGGCCTTCGGCTCCTTCGTTGCGGAATAGCTTTTCCGGTTGGGTTTCAGGGGTCATAGAAGCATCGATTAGATAATTTTTGCCTTGGTATTGGACTAAGATAGGGTCAGTATTGGCAGTAATCATGTTCTTATCATCATTAGGATAACGCTTAGCCCAGACCGCTTTAGGAACAGGCCCAAAAATCCGGCCTCCATCCGAATACTTTTGTACCCCGTCTAAAAAATAAAGATTCATTTCGTGAAATTTATAATGATCCAAAATTTCTTCCTCCATTTATATTTTGAGTGTATTTAATGTTATAATGAGCCTAACATATGACTAGTATAGCAAAACGCTTACATATATAGAAATAATATGCTTATTAAGGAGATAGATATGATTCTACTGCAAGTCAATCAAGTGGCTCGGCGCTTTGCCGATAACACCCTCTTTGAAGGCGTGTCTTTTAATATCCAAAACCGGGACCGGATTGCCTTGGTCGGCCGTAACGGAACCGGTAAGTCGACCCTCATCAAACAAATCATGGGTCAGGAACCCCTATCTGAAGGCGAGATTACCCAGGCTAAGGGCCTTAAGATCGGCTACCTAGAACAACATGTTGCGGTCGATTCCCCCCGAACCGTTTGGGAAGAAATGGTCTTTGCCCTCCAAGATAAATTAGCCCTCCGTGACCAAGCCCAAAAAGCTGCCGAAAACTTAGCCGAATTAGCAGACCAGCCGGATAGTCCAGCCTATAAAGAAGCACTTCGTCAATATGACCAAATCCAAGAAAAACTCAATGAAGAAAATGTCTACGCCATCGAGTCCGATATCCGGACTGTCCTCCACGGCTTCCACTTCTATGAAGCGGACTATGACCTACCGGTCGCTTCCTTATCCGGTGGTCAGAAAACCCGCTTGGCCATGTCCAAGCTCCTCTTAATGGACTATGACCTATTAGTCTTAGACGAACCAACCAACCACTTAGATATGGGTACCTTGAATTGGTTGGAAGGCTTTTTGCAAACCTATAAAGGTGCCCTTTTAATTGTCTCGCATGACCGCTATTTTCTTAATAAGGTGGCCAACCAAGTTGTAGAATTACGCAACAAAACCGCCCACCTTTATAAAGGTAACTATGACTATTACCTTAAAGAAAAAGCCGCGCGGATGACCCAAGAGATTAAGACCTATGAGAAACAACAAGAAGAGATTGCCAAGCTAGAAGATTTTATCCAAAAAAATATCGTCCGGGCCTCAACCACCAAGCGAGCCCAAAGCAGGCGCAAACAATTAGAAAAAATGGACCGGATTGCTAAACCCCTAGCCGATGAAAAATCCCCTCGGATTATGTTTTCGGCAGCCAAACAGTCTGGCGACCGGGTCATTGAAGCCCAAGACCTAGCTATCGGTTATGATCCGAAGGCAGAGCCGCTAGCCGACCATATTAATTTTGACCTCCGCCGCCAAGAAGCCTTGGCTATCGTAGGACCCAATGGAATTGGTAAAACCACCCTATTAAAAACCTTAATCCACCAATTGCCACAACTAGCTGGTCAAATCATTGACGGTACCAATGTGGACCTAGGTTACTACGATCAAAATGTCAACCACCTAGATCCTAAACTCACCGTCTTAGAAACCCTATGGCGGGCTCATGACACCACCGAAGAATGGAAAATCCGAGCCATTCTCGGGTCCTTCCTCTTTAGTGGTGAAACCGTTGAAAAGAATGTCGCCATGTTATCTGGGGGCGAAAAAGCCCGGCTTAGCCTGGCCTTACTAGCCACCCAGCATGACAACACCCTTTTGCTTGATGAACCAACCAACCACTTGGATATTGACAGTAAAGAAGTATTAGAAGAAGCCTTAATTGATTTTGATGGCACCCTCCTTTTTGTATCCCATGACCGGTATTTCATCAACCGAATTGCCACCCAGGTCCTAGAAATCTCAGAAGAAGGCACCAAAGTCTATCTAGGTGATTATGATTATTACCTCCGCAAAAAAGCTGAAGCCAAAGAATTTGAGGCCTTAAAAGCAGATGATGGTGTAAGCAAAGAAACGAGTCAAACCACCGACACGTCTGCAGCTACAAGTAGTTCCCAACAACGGTCTTATGAAGAAGACAAACGTCTTAAGAAAGAATTACGGCAATTACGGCAAGCCGTCCAAACGGCTGCTGACCAAGTAGACCAACTCGACCAAAATATCAACCATCTCCACAGTCAAATGCTTGAAGCCAATAATAGCAATGACCAAGATGGGCTGGTCAAACTCAGTCAAAGTCTAGACCAAGCTAAGGCTGACCAAGATCAGGCCATGGAAGCTTGGGAGACCGCTTCAATCAGTCTAGAAGAATTCTACGAAACTTACCCCGATATGAATCGTTAAATAAAAGAAAGAAGGATTTATTATGAATTTTGAAAGTATTTTACCCCATTTAAAAAACGGCCAAAAAGTCATCCGTCAAGGTTGGTCCGGCGCTGAAGAATATGTCAAGCTAATCCCTGCCAGTCAACTCGATGCAACACCACTCAATCCCTACTTTGTAATCCAAGTGACTGGAGAAGGCTACACCATGTTTACGCCGACCGTTTGTGATATCTTAGCCGAAGACTGGGTCTTAGTGGACTAATGGTTCCGGTGAAAAACACCCAGCGCTTGCCTGAGACCTTGACTGTGATTGTCACTGGGGCAGCCTCTGGAATTGGGGCAGCCCAAGTGGATACTTTCCTCAAGGCAGGTCACAAGGTCTTTGCCTTAGACCGTGCCCTTCTGAGTCAAACCTTACAAGACCAATGGCAGGCTGAGCTGGACAAACAAGACCTCGTCTTTTGCCAAGCCGATTTAAGCCAAGCTCAAGCGGTAGACCAGGCTCTGAAGACCTTCCAAAAGCATTTCAATCAGGCCCAGGTTCTTTGTAATACGGCTGGCCAACTTGATGACTTTAAAAGCTTTGAAGAAACTGACCTCACCTTATTCCAAGATATTCTGAGTAATAATCTAACCTCCATGTATTTAGTCACCCAAGCCTTCTTACCCTATTTAAAGGCCCAAGCTAAAGCTGTGATTATTAATATGGCTTCAATTGCTGGCCTTGGCCCAGGCGGTGGTGGCATTGCTTATACCGCCTCCAAACATGCGATTGTCGGCTTCACCAAACAACTAGCCTACGAATACGCCGCCCAAGGGATCCGAATCAATGCTATTGCCCCCGGTTCCATCCAAACACCTATGACCGCCGGGGATTTCCAAGGGGACCAGGCCATGGCCCAATGGGTGGCAGAAACTACCCCCATCAAACGTTGGGCCCAGCCCCAAGAGGTGGCCGATTTGACCTTATTTCTGGCTTCGAACCAAGCGGACTATCTTCATGGGACCGTCATTCCCATTGATGGCGGTTGGCTGAATCGATGATTTCAAAGTATATATTCTAACTCTGATAATCACACAAAACTAATCAAACCATCCCTTGTCACCCAATTATTTTTTTAGGTTGACAAGGGCCTTTTTTCGTCTAAAATAATTTTTAGTTAGATGAATTAGAAAGGATGAGACTCCTCATGTCTTTAACCTATAAAGTCTTATCTTCCTTCTTAGACCAAGCAGATACCCCTATCTCTGGACAAACTTTAGCCAATCAATTGGGCGTCAGTCGCAATAGTATCTGGAAGGTGATCGAACAACTGAAGGCAGAGGGCTATCAGATTACCAGCATTCCAAGCCAAGGCTACCAACTCAAACACATTAGCTCCATGCTGGATCCCAATCAAATCATGTATTTAGTGCAAGACCATTTACCGGACTTAAGTATTATTTATGCTGATTGGGTCACCTCCACCAATGATTTAGCCAAAAGTCATTTAATTGAACACCCCAAGCAGACAGCCCTATTTATTTCCAACCATCAAAGCAAAGGACGTGGCCGTCAAGGGCGTAGCTTCCATTCTGATATTCAAGAAGGGATTTATTTTTCCCTCGCCCTACCCAGCGAGACCTACTCCATTGAAAGTATTGGCCTCTTTACCATTATGGCTGCCGTAGCCATGGCCAAAGCTCTAGAAAAAAACACAGAGGTTGCCATTAAAATTAAGTGGGTCAATGATCTTTTTGCAGGTGGTCGCAAAGTTGTGGGGATTCTGACCGAAGCCAATGCTAACTTAGAAAACCAGCAAATTGATGCCGTCATCCTAGGCATTGGTATTAATGTGGTGGGCGATTTTTCCAAGTTGGACCCTGACATCCAAAAAGTAGCCGGCCCCCTATTCCCTCATCCTGAAAGTGCTCACTTCAACCGTAACCATTTACTGAGTGACTTTTTACTTAATTTCTATTCCTACTTACATGTCTTACCAGCTCGACCTTTTATCGAGGAATACCGAACTTACCTCTTGGGTCTCAATCAAAGAGTTTGCTTTACAAAAAACCAGGAAAAACGTCAGGGAATTATCCTGGGTATCAATCAGGACGGTCATCTGCTGATTCAAAATGAAGTCCAAGAAATAGAAAGTTTAAATAGCTCTGAAATCCATTTTTCTTCTCAAGCCTTTATCAACCAAACGAATTAGGAGAATACTTATGAAAATTCGCGAATTAGCTTATTGTGCCCTCTTCATTGCCTTATTAATTATCTGCTCCCAAATCCAAATTAATCTCGGTCTCGTGGTTTATACCCTCCAAACCTTAGCAGTGCTATTAATCTGTTTTCTCTTACCGACCAAATTAGCCGTTATTAGTACTGGGACTTATCTATTACTGGGACTAATTGGACTGCCGGTATTTGCCGGTTGGAAAGGTGGCCTTTCAGCCTTGGTTAGTCCAACCTTCGGCTTTATTATTAGTTTTGTAGTGGTGGCTCTTGTCATCCCTCCTTATTTAGAAAAACTTGGCTACACCCGCCGCAGTTATATTATAGCCAGTGTCCTTGCCACCCTAATTATTTATGGGATTGGCTTGGCATATTTTGCATTCATCATGAATGTCCAACAAGGACAAGAAATGTCCCTCATGACCATCTTCTCCTTGGTCACGCTCCCCTATATCCCAGGCGATATTGTCAAAGCCATACTCGCCATCATTATAGGCACACGTTTACATAAACATACCTTTTTCTTGAAGAAAGCCTAGATCTAAACTTTAAACAAGACACTCATCTATCCTATTAAACAGCCAAAAAATAGCCCCTAATCTTGATGTACTGCCCCCCTAAAGTTGGACCAAAAAATCCAACTTTAGGGGGGTCTTTGTATGGCTAAATATAGCTTAGATTTCAAAATGAAAGTCGTCGCAGAATATCTTTCGGATACGATTGGATACAAACCGTTAGCTAAAAAATACAAGATGAAGGATACTCAACAGATAAGGCGGTGGGTCAATGCCTATCAAACGTCAGGGATTACGGGGTTAAAACGCTCTCGCCAAAACAAAAAAACAGTGATGAATCGTTTAAAATCGAAAAACAAACCTGATGCGAATAAGATTAAGTGATACTGGAAACTATTATTAAATGTAATAGCGTTTAGCAGCATCGAGATTAATAATCAATCAACCACCTCCATAAGTTTTAACTTAATCATACAGGAGGTGGTTGGGCTGTAAATTGTACCTGGTTATTCGGTGTTTACAAGCGTTTAAGTGCAACTACTACTATTTACCAACATTACTTGACATAGAATCTTAATATTTCGAGTTTCCTCAAATTGAAAAATCAAAAAAGCTAAGCAACATCGTTGCTTAGCTTTTATATGTATCCTGAATAACTCGTTAGTACTTGCTCAATTACTCTTCTTCTTTGCGACCTTTAGTAGCAACTAGTCCTAATCCTGATAGGATTGAAAGTGCTGCTGCACCAAAGATATGAGCTGACATTTCTTCACCTGTTTCAGGTAGCATACCAGCTTTATCCGCTTGAGTTGCTGAATCAGCGCTTGAAGTGTTTGATTTTTCTTTTGAGTTATTTGAACCTGGTTGATTAGCACCTGGTTTAGTTGGATCTTTCGGATCTTTTTCACCTGGTTTACCTGGTTCATTTGGATTGTTTTCACCTGGTGTTTCTGGGTCCGTTGGGTCCGTTGGGTCCGTTGGATCTGTTGGGTCCGTTGGATCTGTTGGGTCCGTTGGATCTGTTGGATCCGTTGGGTCCGTTGGATCTGTTGGATCTGTTGGGTCCGTTGGATCTGTTGGATCTGTTGGATCCGTTGGATCTGTTGGGTCCGTTGGATCTGTTGGATCTGTTGGGTCCGTTGGATCCGTTGGGTCTGTCGGATCTGTTGGATCTGTTGGGTCCGTTGGATCTGTTGGGTTGTCTGGATCTACTGGTGGGATTTCACAAACATTTTTCGTCCCGATTTCTATAATCTTATCTTGTTTTTCTGTAATTGTCTTAGTAGTCCTGTCAACTTCCTTGCTGTTTTCTATTTTAACAGTAGTTTCAGTTTTACCAACAATACCTTCTTGAATAACATTAGTCTTTCCAGCTTCAAGATTTGGATTTTCCCTAATTATGATGTCGTAAGCTTTTTCACTTTCATAAGTGAATTCGCCTTCAGTCTTAGAACCGTATTCTACAACCTTATTCTTTGGTTCAACTCTTTCTTCAGTCACTTCAAGCTTACCAGTTTCCTTGTTGAAAGTAGTAGTGTATTTCACAGAACCTTTAGAACCTTCTTCGATGACTTTTGTTTCGCCTTCTTTAAGTTCTGGGTTGTGTCTGTATTCGGTATCGTGGCCTAGTTCTACAATCTTTTCAACAGGTTTCACACCAATTCTTACTACCCTATCTTCTTTTTCAATGATAGTTTTTGTAGTTTCTGTTGGATCACCAACTGGTTTAGAATCCTTGATTTTTTGGGTAATTGTAACTTCTTCCTTGCCTGGTTTTCCTTCGTTTTCGATTTTTTGGAAGCCAGCTTCAAGGGTTTCGTCATAGATTACCTTTGTTTCATAAGGGATTTCTCTTTCGATTGTCTTTGTAACTTCACCATCAGTAGATTTTCTACCGATTTTTACAATTCTTTCTTCAGGCTCTGTTATAGTTTTAAATTCGCCTTCTTTAGTTTCAACAACTTTGCCATCTTTAATAACAAGAGTGTTTGTTCTTTCTTGTAGACCTGGCTTACCTTCTTGAACAACTTTTTCTTCACCTGGTTCTAGGGAATCATCGTATTCATATCTAGTTTCGAAAGGTAATTCTTTCTTTTCTACGATTTCATGAGTACCGTCATTAGTTCCCTTACCTACTTGGATAAGAGCATCTTCTGCTTCTACAATTTCTTCTTTAGGTTCTCCCACAACTTGTGAATCTTTAATAGTCCATGTAGTAGTCTTTCTACCAACCTTACCAGGTTTTACTATTCTGTATTCGCCCTTCTTAAGGTCTTCTACTTCCTCTACCTTGTATCCAAATGGTAGTTCTTCAGTGTGTTTTACTTCACCTTCGAATTCTTGACTTCCTACTTCGATAATTTCTTTTACAGGTGCTTTTGTTTCCTTTGGTTCTGAAACATTTGTTACTTTTGAGTTTTCAATAGTAATTGTATATTCTTCTTCACCTTCAACACCTTTTTGAACTACCTTGTATTCGCCTTTCTTAAGGTCTGGATTTACTCTTACTTCTACTTCAAATGGTTTCTTACTTGTATAAGTGTGAGTACCATCAGTTGTTCCAGGTCCAACTTCAACAATTCTCTTAACTGGAGCCTTTGTTTGGGTTGGTGTACCTTCTTCTGACTTAGTAACTTCGCCATTTACTATAGTATGAGTAACTGTGGTTTCTTCTTCACCAAGTTCGCCTTTTTGTATTTCTTTTACTTCTCCAGGCTTTAATTCGTTGTTAACTCTGTATTCTGTCTCAAATTCAATAGCCTTAGTCTTCTTAGTTTCAAGAGTACCTGTGTAGTCTTTTTTACCAACCCTAATTACAGCGTTCACTGGATCAGTAGTTTCAACTTCTGGTTCGCCAACTATTTCAGAGTTTTTAATAGTCCAAGTTGTCTTCCTTGTTCCTTCTGTTCCTGGTACATCGATAACATATTCGCCTGATTTTAGGTTTTCATCATAAGAAATTTCATACTTAAATGGAATTTTTTCTTCGTGAACAACTTTACCTTCGGTGTTTGCCCCTACTTTTATAATTTTCTTTTGTGGAGCTTTTGTTTCAGTAAATTCGCCTTCTTCAGTCTTTGTTACATTGCCATCTTCAATTGTAAGAGTAATATCTCTCTTCTTTTCTCCAGGAATACCTTCTTGTTCAACCTTTTGTTCACCTGGTTTTAAAGTGTTGTCAAATTGGATTTCAGTTTCGAATGGTACTTCTACTTTTTCTTCAATCTTGTGAGTTCCGTTATTAACGCCTTCGCCGACGTGGATTACACGGTTTGTTGCTTCTTTTGTAACCTCTTCATCTGTCTTTGTAACTTTAGAATCTTCGATTGTGTAAGTTACCTTCTTAGATCCTTTTTCACCTTCAGTGATGACTTTGATTTCACCTTTTTTAAGGTTTGGATCTTTTTCTACTATAGTTTCGAAAGGAATGTCTTCTGTTTTTTCTACCTTTCCATTTGTACCATAGGCTACGAATTGAACTTCAGTCTTCTTTGTGCCGGCTTCTACCTGGTTGCCTTCTGCATCTTCTTCATAGTAGTGGGCTGTTACTGGTACATTTAGTAGAGCTCCGTCAATGGACTGTCCTTCTTTTGGATTTGGTACTGTAGCAGTTACCTGACCTGTTGTTTCATCGATAGATACATTCCAAACATTACCCTTATCATCTGTGTATGTTGGTGAATCAAGGGTATACTTGCCTGGTCTTCTGTTGTAGTGATCTTCTGTGTTTAGAATGACATCTGAAGAGAGCTTATCTCCTGACTTACCTGATTTTGCATTGTAGCGAGGAGTCATGTTGGCTTTTTCCTCGATTACGAAGTAAGCATTTACTTCTTCGGTAATGTCTTCTCCCGGTTTTTGTTCGTCTACATAGTGGGCAATTACTGGTACTGTTAGCTTTTCACCACCGTCAAAAGCTTGAGGGTCTACTGGCTTAGCTGATACCTTACCTGTTTTCTCATCAACTTTTACAGTCCACTTATTTCCCTTATCATCTGTTGCGAGTTTATTACCTGCTTCATCACTTTCAAGTGTATCTGGAAGAGTAAATTTATTTGGTGGAATTCTCTTTCCATCTTCAGTCCATGTAGCAGGTGATGTTTGCTCATTTACTGGGTAGTTTACTTGGGCGTCGTATTCTGGTCTGATGTAGGTTGACTCTTGGACTACAAAGTGGAACCAGTGGACGTCTTTTGACCCGTTGGTATAGGTATATTCAAGCGGGATAGCTATGAAGTCTCCTGCCTTAGCTGATTTTGGTGGAGTGATTGTAAAATTAGAAATGTCGTTAGGATCAACATCTACCTTCCATTGATCTTCCGGTGCTTTTCCCTTATTTTCACGGTCGATAAAGTCCATGATAAGCTTACCAGAAGCTTCTCCCCTATCTTGGGCACCATTCATTTCCTCTGCTGACTTGTCAGTATCACTTGGGTTTTCTGGTTGTACAATACCTACCTTAAATTCCTCGCCTGGTTTTACAGCAGAGGATGTTACCTTTGAAGTCTCATCGCCATTGCCGTCTACGAATCTTTGATCATAATATCTTGTATCGTCAAGATTTAGCTTAAAATCACCGATTAAGTTGTAGTGATCGTAGCGGTCGATGCCTTGCTTGTCGATTGTGACATTATCTCCCTTGTGATTGATGACAGCAGTACCTGCCCCTGTTTCTACATAAGTTCCTGTGCTACCAAGATCATCTTCTGTTTCTGCTATTTTTTTAAATTCTTTAGCTGTTCTTGGACGGGCAAAGAATTTAACATCTAGGTTTTGTAGCGCCTTGTAGTCTTTTGTATTAAAGATGGAGTCTTCATTGATTACTGTTTTGCCATTTTCATCCTTTTTTAGGGCACCTTCTGGCATCTTAATGTGGATATTTCCATTTTCGCCAATATAGGCACTTGCTCCCGGAACGATTTTACCTGTAATAGGATTATAAACTTGGCCGACTAGTCTTTCCTTTGCATTTTCATCGATATTGTCTACCTTGATACCAGTGTCGATATCTTGACCTTGGACAAAGTATTTTTTGTTTGGATCGTAGTTGTTTTTATTAAGCTTTAATTCTTCTAGCTTATCATTTTCATTTGGCCATGGGTTTACCTTGTAACCTAAAGCGAAGTTATCACCAAAAAACTTAATATCTGGATTTTCTTGAGTATAGTTATCCTTCATACCAAAGGAAGTAGAATTATTATCCTTGTTGTTGATATGCTTCAGGGTCTCTTCACTGGCTTCATAGTTTAAGTTTCTTTGTCGTCTAGAAGCGGATATATTCGAATCTTCTCCCGGCTTATAAGTTACCTCTGGAGATTCAGGCGTTAACTTATCTCCCTGACCCATCATTGGTTTATCACCTGGATTCACAAGTGTAAGACCGGAATCCGTAACATAAATCCTAGTATAGGTTCTTTGACCAGTCTCTTTGTCTATGGTGACCTGATAACCCCATTCAGTCTTGCTTGGCGAATCTGCTGATGGGTTCTTAAGTTCAAATTTAAAACCGTCTTTTACTTTCTTCTCGTCATCCTTACCGAACGATTGATTTGGATCTCCCGGTTGTAGGTCTGTTTCTTTATAACGTTCAGATTTACTATAGTCTTTTATTTTCTTTTCATCTTCACCATAGTTTGGGTCATTTACTTGTGGAGCAGCTGCTGGTTCCGCTTGAGAAGCCGCTTCTGCCCCATAAGCTACCGCTTGTACTTCAGGACTTGCTGGTAATTCCTCTTCTACTGGCGCTTCTGGCTCTACTATTTTATCAGTTACTTGTGTATTATCACTCTCAGCAGCAGCCGCAGTCGGCGCTTGCCCAGCTATAAACGCAGCAATTGCCACGCTCGCTAATCCTAAGCTTGTCTTACGTAAAGTGTATCTGTATCGTTTGTCCATATATCCTACCTTCTTATATATTTATTTGGATGCATTGTAATTTATAATATACAATCCAACCATCGCAAACTATTCCGCATATTTTATCCCTATTTTTTATGTGATTCACACTTTTCCCAATGATTTCCTTTCCATTGTGTCTACTGTGAATGACTTATTATATTATAATATTTTTAAGGCTCTATTTCAATAGACATTGGTAAATAGTGATTATTGAATTTATAGGGTTGTCAAACATATGTTACACATACTGAAACTTCGGATGCCCTAGACCTAACGACTAACTATTCTTTCATTAGAAAACAAAAAATAAGAGAGACAAGGACATAATATATGTACTCATCTCTCTGGTCCAACTTTTTGGGGTCACTATCTGACTGAAAAGTCCAAGCCTAGGGGCTATTTTTATGGAGTTATCTAAGAATTATTGGAAGAAATTTAAGAGTAACCCAGCGGCTACGGCCGACCCAATGACACCAGCCACATTTGGGCCCATCGCATGCATTAATAAGAAGTTAGCCGGATTGACACTTTGGCCCACCTTTTGCGATACTCGGGCGGCCATGGGAACCGCAGATACTCCAGCAGACCCGATCAGTGGATTAATTTTACCCCCACTCAGACGATACATAAGCTTGCCAAAAAGGACGCCTGAGGCTGTCCCCACACTAAAGGCCACTAAGCCAAGAACCACGATACTCAGGGTTTGAGCGGTTAAGAAGACTTCCCCCTTAGCCGTTGCACCAACCGTCAACCCTAATAAGATGGTAATAATATACATAAAGGTGTCAGTTAAGACCGAAGTCAATTTAGGCACCACTCCTGACTCCTTAATTAAATTACCAAGCATCAGCATCCCAATCAAAGCGGCTGCTGAGGGCAATAACAAGACGGTAAAAATTATTACCACAATCGGAAAAATTATTTTTTCCCGTTTAGAAACCGGTCTTAACTGGTCCATTTTTACCTGACGTTCTGCTTCAGTCGTTAAGGCTTTCATAATTGGCGGTTGAATAATTGGAACCAAGGCCATATAAGAATAAGCCGCAATCGCTATCGCACCCAAAATATGGGGTGCCAATTGCGAAGTCAAATACAAGGCAGTGGGACCATCCGCACCGCCAATAATTGCGACTGAGGCAGCTTCTTGCGGGGTAAAGTGAATGCCCGGAATAAAGTCATTTAGCAAAAAAGCTCCAATAAAGGTAAAAAAGATACCAAATTGAGCCGCCGCCCCTAAAAAGATACTTTTAGGATTGGCAATTAAAGGGCCAAAGTCCGTCGAAGCCCCCACACATAAGAAAATGAGAGGTGGATAAATACCTAATTTAGTTCCTTGGTAAAGATAGTAAAATAAGCCACCCTCCTCCATCAAGCCCGTCACAGGTAGGTTAACCAAAAGCATCCCTGAAGCGATTGGAATCAAGAGATAGGGTTCATAACCTTTAGCAATTGCTAGATAGAGAAAGGTACATGCAAGGACAATCATTATCACAGCTTGCATCGTCAGACTAGCAAGACCCGTTGACTGCCAGAAATTAATTAAAACTTCCATAAAAGTCCCTCCTTGCACCTAGTTAAGCTAAGCTAATGAGCAGGTCACCCGTATTCACAGCCAAGCCCTGACTCGTATGAATTTCTACCACCTTGCCCGCTTGGGGTGCGACTATCTCATTTTCCATTTTCATGGCTTCTAAAACCAACAAAACTTTCCCTGCCTCTACCTGGTCACCCATCTTAACCTGAAGACTGAGGACTGTCCCTGGCATAGGTGCACTAATCACTTCGCTACCACTTGCTTCCGGATCTTTAGGTCGTTTTGCAGGTGAGGCTGGTTTAAGTGGTTGAGATGGCCGAAGACTACGCGAAGGTTGGGGTTTAGCTTCCTGGCTTGCCTCAATTTCCGCAACTTCTTCAATTTCCACCTCGTACTCTTGATGATCAATTCTTACCTTATACTTTTTTATCATGTTTAATCCTCCCTACTTGAAATTGGTCGTGTGTTTTCCTGCAACCCTGCCATGGCCCAGATATTATAGTCATGCTGACTTCTACGAATTTTGTGGACGCGAAACGGATGGCTATCCTGGCCGCGATAGGCCTGAATGGCAGCCACAATGGCAGCGACTTGCTTCGTTTCTAAGTGATTGGCTGATACTAGATCTGATTGGGTCTGATTCTTTGCCGGTATACTTGGGTCAGCTTGAGTGTTTACTTGTTTAGTACCTAAATACTTAAAAGCAGAAAGGATCAGAGCAATCACCATCAAAGTTAAAAATACCATGGCCATGCTAAAAATCGTAATATAAATGGATTCGAATAGGCTTACCCCATCATTGACATTCATATGAATCCTCCTTTTATAATGGCAAGTTACCATGTTTCTTAGCTGGACGACCTTCCCGTTTACCCGCTAACATATCGAAGGCTGAAATTAACCTTTGACGACTAGTACTTGGTTGAACGACATCATCCACATAACCACGAGCCGCTGCGGTATAAGGATTAGCCACCGCCTGCCGGTAGTCTCTAATCTTATCTGCCCGCATTTGGTCAGGATCCAAGGCTGCTTCAATGTCATGTTTAAAGATAATATTAGCTGCCCCGTCGGGCCCCATGACCGCTATTTCAGCCGTCGGCCAAGCATAAACTAAATCTGCTTTGAGGTGTTTAGAGCACATAGCAATGTAGGCCCCGCCATAGGCTTTTCTTAAAATCACGGTTATTTTAGGTACAGTAGCTTCTGAATAAGCATATAAGAGCTTGGCTCCGTGACGAATAATACCGTTATATTCTTGGCTGGTTCCTGGTAGGAAGCCAGGCACATCCACCAAGGTTAATAATGGAATATTAAAAGCATCACAGGTCCGGATAAAACGCGCCGCCTTATCGGAGGCGTTAATATCTAAACAGCCAGCTAAATTATTTGGTTGGTTGGCAACAATCCCCACAGTTTGCCCGCCCATGCGACCAAAGCCAATCACAATATTTTTGGCAAAAAGGGCTTGTACTTCAAAGAAATCCCCCTCATCCAAAAGACTTTCAATCACTTGGTGGATATCATAAGGCTTATTAGGTGACGCCGGAATTATTTCATCTAAACGTAGATCTAAGCGATTCAAATCATCTGAAACGGCCACCCTTGGTGCTAGCTCAAGGTTATTGGCAGGCAGAAAACTAAGTAATTTACGAATTCGGGCCAGAGCGGCTTCCTCATCGACATCAACAAAGTGAGCCACACCAGAGCTTTGATTATGGGTGGTCGCCCCCCCTAAGGCTTCTGCGGTCACCACTTCACCCGTCACTGTTTTAACCACTTGCGGTCCCGTAATAAACATATTAGAGCTTTGGTCCACCATCAAGATAAAATCAGTCAAAGCAGGTGAATAGACTGCTCCGCCAGCACAAGGCCCCATGATGACAGAAATTTGAGGAATTTGACCCGAAGCCATTACATTATTAAAGAAGATATCACCAAAGCCCGCCAAAGAGTCGACGCCTTCTTGAATCCGTGCCCCACCAGAATCATTAATGCCAATTAAGGGGACGCCAACTTTTTGGGCGAGTTCTTGGACTTTAACAATTTTGGCGGCATGCATTTGACCTAAAGACCCACCCATTACGGTAAAGTCTTGGGCAAAGCAATAGACTAACCGTCCATCGATTGTACCGTAACCAGTAACCACCCCATCCCCCAGCGGACGATCTTGATCCAAACCAAACTGTTCACACCGGTGTTGAACAAAGGTGTCTAACTCAACAAAGCTATTCGCATCAAATAATTTATCGAGTCGTTCGCGCGCAGTATACTTGCCCTTAGCATGTTGTTTTCCAATACCTTTGCTCCCACCCGCTTGCTGGGCTGCCACTTTTTTTGAGTCTAATTCTTTTAACTTGTCATTGGCCACAATGGCTCCTCCTAACTACTCTCGTATCAACTTTAATTTTCACATACGACCTTTTTCTAATATAAAAAGGTCCAATAAACAGTGTAAAATTTATAACACCCGTTTATTGCACCTCTGCAAATAAACCAAAAAGTAAGTTTTCTTGTCTATGACACGACCAGCCAGGTAAGAATCTGAGCTTGATAAGAGAAAACGTTTTCTTTGAGCTTATTATATTAAATTTTGAAGGAGCTATGCAACTTATTTGACTAGATAAATAAGCTAAAACTCATTTCTTTAAATGCCTTAATTGATGGTTCCGACGGCGTTGGTCCCGGATTAGTTTCTTAACCGGTTCTTCGCCTTCGATTTTGATTACGCGGGTATTAGCCATGTAATCATGAAGGGCCCGACCTGAGCGTGTAAAAATCACTAAAATTAAGGAAACCATAGCTAAAATTAGACCCGCAGTTCCTAAATAATTTTCTGTATAAAAACCCGTCATAAGGCTTAAAGTCTCTTGTAAATATTGGCCCATGGTAAAAGCGGCCCCTTCCACTACAACAAAGCCCACAAGGTGGCGCATCAATAAAGCTTGCCAAGAAGTTGTTTCATAATCCTCAGCTTCCACAATCTTTAACTTGGTCATTTTCTTACCCAAGGTCTGGCCTGGCCATACTTTATATGGAATAAACACAAAATATAAAGAATAAAATATTAAAGCTAAAATAAAACTTAGATAAGACCAAGTCTCTGCTAATCCATAGGCCGGAAATGAATATAAATTTTTATAACTCGCTTCCTTAGCTGTCATTAAAGAAAACATGACAAAGGGACCAGCCATCACAAAGAGATTCCCGAAAAACCAATCCGCAATATAAGCAGAAAGTCGCGGAATTAGATCAACCTGGGAGGGTCTTTGATCCAATCCTTTGATTGAAGCTAAAGTTTTACTAATGATATTATCTTGTTTCATACGCTACTCCTAACTTAAACAATCATTATAAATCCAAAGAAGGGATGGCATTAATGGAAAGATCGGCAAAGTCCTTGGCTAAATACATTGGATAAGCCACGGCCCCAATCATAGCGGCATTATCCCCACATAAGGATAAAGGTGGAATCTGTAAATCGATTTGAGAAAAATTGGTCTGAATGAGGTCAGTAAGAGCTGCCCGTAAACCTGAGTTGGCCGCCACCCCCCCGGCTAAAATAAACTGCTGACAATTAGGATGGTCTTCTAAAGCAGTCTTAACTTTACTGGTAAGGATCTCCACTACAGCCGCTTGGAAAGACGCCGCAAGGTCAGCTTGATTAATGGTTTGTCCTCTTTGATGGGCATTATGGACTAGGTTCATCACGGCCGATTTCATGCCCGAAAAAGAGAAATCTAAATTATCTTCATGGAGCATAGCCCGTGGTACATCATACGATTCTTGACCTTGGTGAGCTAATTGGTCTAAATATTTTCCGGCAGGATAAGGTAAATCTAAAATCCGCCCCACTTTATCATAGGCTTCGCCGACGGCGTCATCCTGGGTTTCCCCAATCACTTGAAAATCAAGGTGGTTTTCCAAATAAACTAGTTCGGTATGGCCGCCTGATACAATTAAAGCTAGGGCCGGAAATTGTAAAGGTGCTTGTAATTGGCTGGCATAGATATGCCCAGCTAAGTGGTTGACCGCGATCAGCGGTTTATTATGGATTAAGGCCAAAGTTTTAGCTGCGGTCACGCCTACTAAAAGAGCCCCCACTAAGCCTGGGCCTTGGGTCACTGCGACCGCATCAATCTGCTTCCAATTTACTTTGCCTTCCTTTAAAGCCAAATTAACAAGTTGTGAAATCTGCTCCACATGATGACGACTAGCTACTTCAGGTACGACGCCACCAAACCGCATATGACTTTTAATCTGTGAGGCAACCAAATTTGTTAGGATTTTGTGGCCATCTTCAATCAAAGCCACACTGGTTTCATCACAGGATGATTCAATTGCTAAAATCACAGTCATTCTATTATTCCTTTCATTTCCATCTTGCATCGATTCATTAAAATATTCCCTCGCTTATACACCATTGCATAATGATGGCATCCTCCCTAGGGTCATGATAATAAGCTGGACGTTGATCAATTACTTTAAAATTGTATTTGGTATAAAGAGCACGTGCTGCTTGGTTTCCTTGCCGGACTTCTAACGTCACCCTGCTTGTTGAAGGGAGGCTGGCTAACCAATCTTGCAACAAACGACTTCCTATTCCTTGGCCCCGGCACTCTGGCGCCACCCAGACTTGATTAATGGTGATATCTTCAAAAAGATGATGATAAGCAATATAAGCGATGAATTCACTGACTCCTGCCTGACTAACTAAACAGGCATAATAACTGTAGGATAATGTAAAATCAGCCTGACTGGCCTTAAGGGTCCAACCCAAACTTTGATTCTGCTCAGCCACAAAGGTTTGTTGGTCCGCAGTTAAGTCTTGACTTGCTAATATCTCAAACCACATTGAGCTTGCCCCCTTTATTCTGGCAAAAGTCTGACCATAGCATAGCCATCTTCAAAATTATCAAAGTAATAGTGTTTTTTGAGATGGTCAATTTTAAAACCTAGTTTCTGATACAAATTAAGGGCAATCTGATTTGAAACTCGGACTTCTAACTCTGTTTTACTAATTTGTAAGTAATCAGCATAAGCCAAAAACTCTTGCACCATAAACAAGCCCAGCCCGTAGCCACGGAAGTTAGGTACCACCATCACATGACTAATATGGGCTGACCTCGCTTGTAAACGTCCCGAAATGCCTGCTACCATTTGGTCGTCTTGATCCACTAAAACCAGGTAAAGGCAGTAAGGATTGCGGGCAAAATCAGTCTGGAAATCTGCTTCTTTCCAAGCCAAATAACCATTATAAGCAGAAGCTTCTAGTTCGGTATAGGCTGCAATATCATGTGCTGCAATGGGTTGCCATTGTAAATCAAAAGCCTGCCAGGCTGGATTCTGCGAAATTGTCACTTGACCCTGCTTAATTAAGGGAGCTAAGGTGTGCAAAAGTTGATGGTTACGCGGTTGCCCTTTAGGCTGACTGGGTTTAATTAGTTGTTTTATAGTGGTCAATAAATGCTTCATTTTCAGCTCGGCTTGCTACCCTCCTTTGATGGTCTTGGGCCCAATTTTGTTCTGCCAGAGTGGCATGGGCATAATTTGGGGCCAAAGTATGCGGATCAGTACACCGGTTTAATTGACCTACCATACTTAGGTTAAAGACGCGTTCGACATGTGGAAGTGCCTCCTCCGTTGTCACAGTATCAAGCTCTATTTTAGAATAGATTTCTTGAAATACTTGGATAAAAGACTCAGTATCATGACCTACTATTAATACTTGGCTAGTATCATTTAAAATTTGGCTGACTGTCTCACTTTGCAACCATTCTTTAAAGTCACCATGGCAGTCTGCTTGTAAGTTTTCCAACCGATTATTAATAGGATTATGGCTATATAGGCCGATATAAGCCGATAAACGGCGGGCATCCATTAGGGAGATAATTACTGGGGCTATTGGGGCTGAGGAAATTTGGAGTGCCAGAGAGGACACTTCATATAATGGCACTGCCAAGCTTGTTGCCCAAACTTTAGCAAAGGTAACCCCAATCCTAAGTCCAGTATAAGAGCCTGGGCCGATACCAACGACAACAGCTTCAATATCAGCAACTGTCCAGGAAACTTCTGCCAAAAGTGCCTGAACACTGGCCACTAAACTTTGACCATGTTGTTTATTCTCCTTGTTAAATTGGCTAGCAATCACTTTACTATCAGAAAAGTTGTTTGTTAACTCTCCTTGACCCAATACCAAAGATAAGGCATCCGTTGAAGAATCTACCCCTAACCACCGTGTCATAAAACCCCTTCCTTTCGTGCACTCATCTTATCATATTTTGGCATAAAGAAAAATACAGGTTACTTAAAATGAAAGTAACCTGTATTTTTAGTGTTTCACTGTGTTTGACTCACATTGTTATTGATTTTTAAATTCAGCTTCTCGCTTCTCTACGAAGGCACCCATTCCTTCACTCTGATCTTCAGTGGCAAAGAGCAAGCCAAACAATTCAGATTCGTAATCAAGCCCTTTGTCTAAGGACATATCAATTCCTTTTGAAGCAGCTAATTTAGCGTATCTTACTGCAATTGGTGCTTTTTTAATGACTTTTTCAGCATAAGCATAGGCTTCTGGCAGTAATTGTTCCACTGGATATAAGCGGTTAAATAAGCCAGCTTCTAAGGCGACATCTGCTTTAAGATTTCCACCCGTAAATAAGAATTCATTGGCTTTAGCTAGCCCAATAATCCGAGGGAGACGTTGGGTACCACCAAAGCCTGGAATAACCCCTAGTCCGACTTCAGGTAAGCCTACGACCGCATTCTCACAAGCAAACCGTAAATCACAAGCCATGGATAGTTCTAAACCTCCCCCTAAGGCATAGCCATTGATGGCTGCTAAGGTTGGCAGGGATAAGTTTTGGATGGCTTTAAAGACTTGGCTTCCTAAGCGAGAGAAGTCTCGTGCCTCTAATGGGTTTAGGTTAGCCATTTCTTTGATATCAGCCCCGGCTACAAAGGCTTTATCACCTGCACCTGTAATGATCAAAAAATGAATCTCAAATTGACCGCCTTCGATAGCTTTGACAAGATCATAAATTTCATTTAAGGTTTCTGAATTTAAAGCATTTAAGGCTTTAGGGCGATTTATCGTTAAGGTTCCAATCTGATTTTTAACATCAAATAAAATATTTTTGTATTCAGTCATATCAAGCTCCCCCTTAATCGTATTTGTAGAATCCTTGACCTGATTTCTTACCTAAACGACCAGCTGCCACATATTTTTTCAATAATGGACATGGACGATATTTAGGATCGTTAAAGCCTTCGTATAAAACGTTCATAATTGATAAGCAAGTGTCTAAACCAATTAAATCAGCTAATTTTAGCGGTCCCATTGGATGGTTCATACCTAATTCCATGACTTGATCAATCGCTTCTGGCGTAGCAACTGATTCATAAAGGGTGAAAGCTGCTTCATTAATCATTGGCATTAAGACCCGGTTTGAAACAAAACCATATGAGTCGTTCACTTCAACTGGATCTTTAGTCATTTCACGTGAAAGATCTTCAATGACTTGGTAAACTTCATCACTGGTTTCAACCCCACGAATAATTTCAACTAATTTCATCACAGGCACTGGATTCATAAAGTGCATCCCAATGAAACGTTGTGGCTTAGAAACAACCGCAGCTAAGTCTGTAATTGGTAATGAAGACGTATTGGTCGCTAAGATAACATCTTCGCCTACAATTCCATTTAATTCTTTGAAGATAGATTTTTTGATTTCAAAATTTTCAACCGCAGCTTCAATAATTAATTGGCAATCTTTAGCATCTTGTTTATCAGTTGAAAGTGTAATCCGATCTAAGATAGTTTGTTTTTCTTCTTCAGACTTACGCCCCTTGTCCACATCACGGCTTAAATTTTTAATGATATTTGCTAAACCTTTTTCAGCAAATTCTTCTTTCATATCATTTAAAATAACCTCATAACCAGCTTGAGCTGACACTTGCGCAATTCCATTACCCATTTGACCTGAACCGATGACCATAATTTTTTTGATTTCCATTATATTTACCACCTTTTCTTATTATTTTTACTAATTTATAAACTAAATTAATCGTAATCACATTGGATTAAGATAGCATCTCCTTGGGCTGCCCCAGAACAAATGGCTGCCACCCCATATTTTGCTTTACGACGCCGCATTTCGTGAACAAGTGTCGCAATAATCCGCCCCCCAGAAGCTCCAATAGGATGACCGAAGGCAATCGCCCCCCCATTCACATTAATCTTTTCAGATGGAATGTTATTCATTTTTTGTGATACTAAAGTGACTGCCGCAAAGGCTTCATTAATTTCGAAAAGATCTATATCATCGACCCTTAAGTTATTTCTATCGAGTAGATTTTTAATGGCATGACCTGGTGCTGAAGCAATTAATCGCGTTTCTACCCCAACTTCTTCGTGGTCTAGAATTGTTGCCAGTGGTTTAAGGCCCATTTCTTTAGCCTTGTCTTCAGAGGCAATAACTAAAGCTGAGGCCCCATCATTCGTTGCTGGGGCATTACCTGCCGTCACTGTATTTCCATCGACAAATAAACCAGGCATACGACTTAATTTTTCTAAATTAGTGTCTGGTCTTGGGGTCTCATCTTTTGAAACGGTGATTGGGTCTTTTTTCCCTTGAGGAATGGTCAGTGGAATGATTTCCTCATCTAATCGTCCGGCTTCTTGAGCTTGAACGGCCCGCATTTGACTTTGATAAGCCCACTCATCTTGGGCTTGACGACTAATGTCATATTCATCTGCACCATAGCCACCATTGACCGCCATATGTTGATTATAAAAGGCATCCCAAAGGCCATCGTAAACCATCAAATCAATAAACTCAGAATTAAACATCCGATGACCCCAGCGCATATCTTTAGAGGCAAATGGGGTGTTAGACATCGATTCCATACCACCCGCAACGATTAGGTCTTTGTCCCCACAACGAATCATTTGATCAGCTAGGGTAACTGCCCTAAAACTGGAAGCACACACCTTATTAATCGTTTCTGATCCGACTGACCAGTCTAAGCCTGCTTTAATTGAAGCTTGACGCGATGGAATTTGACCCACTCCCGCTTGGAGCACTTGACCAAATACAACATATTCAATATTTTCCTTATCGACGCCGGCTTTTTCTACCGCTGCTTTAATGACCTCTGCTCCTAAATCCACGGCCTTAATATCTTTTAACATACCTCCAAAGCGACCAAAGGGAGTACGAACCCCTGACAGTATCACGCTGTGTGTCATAAAAAATCATCTCCTTTATTCTAATCATGGCTTGTTTATAGTAAAAAAAAATTGTATTCTGAAAGTAAATATACTTCTATTTTATGATGGAAAGGATAAGCAAAATGGATTGGAAAAGTATAAATTTTCAACATTTAAATTATTTTCTCATAGCGGCAAAATATCAAAACTATAGCCAAGCTGCTGATGAACTCTTCATCAATTATTCAACCCTAAGTAAGGCCATTGCAGGAATTGAAAACCAACTGGGGGTGAAACTTTTTGAGAAAGACGGCCGTAACATTAAACTGACTAAATACGGCAAAATTCTTAATGCCTCTGTCTATGCTGCTATGACCAATATTGAGGATGGGCTTGATGAAATTGCTCGTTTTTCCCATCCTGATCATGGCCAAGTAAATATCTCCTCAATTTATACCGTCTCCGCCAAATACCTCCCCCGCCTATTATCCCGCTTCCGCAACCTATTTCCTGAACTAAGCCTCGATATTACCCAAGCTTCGACCCAACAAATTATTGATCATGTTTTGGACGGCACAAGAGATATTGGTTTTTGTGGCGAATTTGATTATTCCTCTTATTCTTCAGAACTAAATCGCGAATTTATCTATAATGATGAAATAGTCCTAATTGTCCCAGCTAACCATCGTTTTGCTGCGCGAAAATCAGTTTCTTTTGCCGAAATTAAAAACGAACAATTTATCGGCTGGAATGCATCAGCTGGAATGTATTATGCAATCCAACAAGCTATTAATCGGGTAGCTGGTCCTAATTTCAAACTCAACACCATTTATTCTATGAATGAAGACACAGGTGTCGTAGGTATGGTCCGGGCTGGCTTAGGGATTGCCTTTAGTTCTAAAAATACCGAATTGAATTATGATGACATTCGGATTTTAGAGTTAACAGATTTATATATTATCTATAATGTCTACATGATTTGGGCAAATTCTGAATTTACCCCAAGCAGTCTGAAGTCCTTTAAAGACTTCATTATTGCCCAAATTAACTAGCTTATTTCTGGTCATAACTTAACGGATAAGCGCTTACAAAGTGACTATAGCACTTTTCTTCCCCTACGAATATAGAATTATTTTCAAGGATTTATTCATTTAATTCATAGGTTTTGTGAAATGATTTTTATTTTTCATTTAACTCTATACTATAAGTTTCGCTTATACTATATTAAAACTAGCTAAACTTTAACTTTTCTTGATTGAGTATAAGTATAACTTATGGAAGAAAACAGGGTGAAAATTTGCTTTTAAATTCACATTTCTTGCTTAAAACATTGACTATAATTAAAAATCTCTCTGAATTTTTTCTTACGAAGATGACTCGATCATCTACTTTTAACCAGACTATTTAAGGCTAACGCGAAATATTTAGAATTTACCTATTTGTTTTAATTAAAGAATAATGATAAGATTAATCAATAATGAAAACGTTTTATCATTAAAATATAAGAAGGAGGCTGAGTATGGAGATAAAACAAATTAATTATTTTCTAGAAATTGTTGCTTCAGATTTCAACATTTCTAGTGCATCTAAGAAACTCTTCATCTCTCAATCTACCCTTAGCCAATCGATGATTCAATTTGAAAATGATTATCAAGCCCAGCTATTTAAACGGGAAAAAGGAAGATTAATTGGCTTGACTGACCTTGGCCAAGCAATGTATAAATACGCCCAGGAAATCCAGAAACTTCACCAAGAAATGATGCAAGTCATTGATCAGGATAAAAAAGAAACCACCCAAATTGTTCGCATTGGTATTCCGCCTATTCTGGTGAGAACACGGTTTCCTCGGTTTCTCCTAAATATGAAACAATTGTATCCAGATTTACGCATTGAATATATTGAAGAAGGTTGCCAAAGACTGTGTCAATTACTAGAAAATAAGGAAATCGATATTGCATTTTTAACTGATCCCCTGCCTACTACTAAGCTACTCAATTCAAAAACTGCAATTAAGGATGAATTTGTCTTATTTATGGATAAAAATCATCCCCTCACTAAACAAAATCAAGTGAAATGGTCTAGCCTCAATCAATACAGCTCGGCAATCTTTACTGACGCTTATTCAACCCACCATTTTTTTATGATACAATGTCAAAAAGAACGGATTGCACCTAAAATATTCTTAGAATCAAATTCTTGGGAATACCTGATTGATACTATTAAAAATAGTCAACTCATCACTTTTTTGCCAAAATCAGTCTATCCCATGGTCAATCGGCGCCAAATTACTTATCGCCCCTTTGAAAGGTCAGCAAACTTTAAAATATTTATTTCAACAACTGATGAGATTTATCAATCAGCCATCAAAAAATGTGTTTACGATGCACTGATTGATTACTGTAGCCAGGTGGAGGCTGTAGCCAACCTATCTTTAGCATAATATGATCAATCTATCTAGGGAGTGGGCTTTTTAGCCCGCACCCTTTTTTTATTTAAATAGATAAATAATTAATTGGTATAGCTGATAAGTTTGGTTACTTTTCAAAATTTAGACCATTCCTTCTGCTAAAAATCTCCTAAATCAATAAGTAAAACTTAATGGTAAATAAATACAGCTAATTATCATTGCCCGATTTGTGATTTGTTAGCAAGATTAGTCATATTATTCACAAATGAATAACTCTTGTAAAAGTTGGTATTACAACGTTCTATAATTTAAACGCTTTTTATTTGTGATAAATTTTAATTATAGATGTATTAGTATTGATAATATCGATACCCTCTATCAATACAACCAATTTGTAATACAAGGGGGAGCTTGCTATGCTATGAAATGTAAGCGCTTATCATTTTATAAAGGAGGAATTACCTTGAAAGAATTAGCAACTTTAACCCTAAATATTGAGGATACACTAGCTTTTTTAAATCTAAATGCTGTTAAATCTTTAAATGCAATTAATTCAGCGATGTTAGATGATTTAAACGAAGCAATGGACCTACTTGAGGCTGATCCTAATGTTAAAGTTCTCGTAATTACAGGAAATGGCAAAGCCTTTATGGCAGGTGGTGATATTAAGGAAATGATGGACTTAAGCCCTGAAGAAGCAGATCATTTCATTGCATATGGTAATCAAACTATGAACCGGATCATGAATTTGAGCCTTGTAACGATCGCAGCTGTTAATGGTTTTGCTCTGGGTGGTGGTTTGGAGTTAGCCCTAACCTGTGATATTCGAATCGGAACGACTGCCAATAAAATTGGTTTCCCAGAGGTCGGCTTAGGTATCATTCCTGGTTACGGCGGAACTCAACGTGCTTCCCGTTTAATTGGTATCGGTCAGACCAAACGTTTAGCCCTTAGCGGAGAAATTATTGATGGGGCTGAAGCTCACCGGATTGGCCTACTTGAAAAGATTGTTGAGCCAGATCAATTAATTGAAGAAGCAACCAAATTCGCTAAACAAATTGCTAAGAACGCTCCTATTGCAATTAAACAAGCTAAGTTATCAATTAATTTTGGTTCTCAATCTACATTAGAAAATGGCTTAAAACTTGAAGGCGAAATCGTTAAAGGCTTATTCAGAACTGAAGATAAATATGAAGGTATGAATGCCTTCGTTGAAAAACGTAAAGCAGAATTCAAAGGTAAATAAAAACTAAGAGAAAGAGAAGTGAAGTCCATGTCAAAAAGCAAAATTGAGAAATTACAGTATTTATACCCTGAAGATATTTATGGTTACTCCCATGATTTAAGTGAAAATGAAGTTGATTTTCTTCTAAAACTAAGAGAAACCTTAGAAAAAGAACTCTATCCAGTTATTGATGACCATTGGAAAAAAGAATTATTCCCAATGGAAGCTTTCAAAAAAATTACTGATTTAGGTATTATGACGGATCCTTCCCTTTTTGAAGGTCGCGAAAATAAATTAAAGACCTCAGAAATCTTTAACCTTTTCCGTCTATATGAATTAAACCGGATGGATTCTTCGATTGGTGCCTTCACAATTGTTCATGGTGGTTTAGCTTATTCAACCGTTTTAATCGGTGGTAGCCAAGAACAAATCGATTATTATGCTCCTAAGTTAGCTTCTTATGAGTGGCATTCTTGCTTCGGCTTAACCGAACCACTTCATGGGTCAGATATTGCGGGTGGCCTTGCTACCACAGCTGAACTTCAAGGTGATAAATGGGTCATCAATGGAGAGAAAAAATGGATTGGCGGTGCTGCAACTGCTGATGTATTACCAATTTTTGCCCGTGATGTGGCTGATGGACAAATTAAATGTTTCATGGTTCCCGGTGGAACTCCAGGCTTAACCGTAGATAAAATCGATGGTAAGATTTCCTTACGGTTAATTCAAAATGGCCACATCAAAATGAACAATGTTCAAGTTGATAAGACCGCTCGCTTAGAAAACATCAATAGCTTCCGTGATGTTGCTAAAATTTTATACACGACCCGTGCGGATGTAGCACATTTAGCAACTGGTCTTCATGCCGGAGCCTTAGCCAATACCTTGAAATATGTCAAAGAACGGGAACAATTTGGCAAGAAAATTTCTCAATTCCAACTGGTTCAAGAAAAACTTGCCCGCATGCAAGCTAACTGTGTGACTTCGCTTGCCCTTTCTCACCGTCTAGCCCAACTTCAAGAACAAGGACGTTATGAAGAAGTCCAATCTTCACTGGCTAAAATGAATAATGCCTACCGTCTACGTGAAACTGTGGCCCTAGGTCGTGAATTACTTGGCGGAAACGGAATTATCGTTGAACATGATGTGGCTCGTTTCTTTGTTGATGCAGAAGCAGCTTACTCTTATGAAGGTACCCATGAAGTGAACTCACTAATTTTAGGTCGTTTCTTAACTGGTAAAGGTGCCTTTGTCTAATAAACTTCAGTATCCTGTATTTTAACAACGAAAGGAAAAAGTATGAAAAAAAATTTAGATCAAATCGTAATTGTTGGGGCTGCACGGACACCTGTGGGCGCCTTCTTAGGAAACCTTAAAACCGTTAAGGTTCAAGATTTGGGCGTCACTGCGCTTAAAGGTGCGGTTGAACGCGCTGGTATCAAAATGGAAGATATTGATGAAGTCATTGCGGGGCACGTAGTAGGATCACCAACTTCAAGTAATATCGGTCGTGTGGTTGGTTTGGATGCGGGTGTTCCTATTGAAAAAACTGGCTACACCGTGAACCGTTTATGTGGTTCAGGTATTCAATCCGCTGTAAATGCAGTTCAAGTCTTACAAACAACTGACAAAAAAGTCATTGCAGCAGGTGGTGCTGAATCTTTATCTAGAGCTCCTTATTTCCTACCAGAAGAAGTTCGTTATCAAGGTTTCAGAACTGGTGATCAACAATTAATCGACTCAAACACCATGATTCATACTGGTTGTGTGGGGAAAGAATTCCCAGAAATTATTCATATGGGCCAAACTGCTGAAAAATTAGCTCAAATGTACGATATTTCGCGTGAAGAACAAGATAAATTTGCTTTAAACAGTCAAGCTAAAGCTAAAAAAGCAATTGAATCCGGTCGCTTAGCCCAAGAAATCGTACCAGTTGAAGTTAAAGACCGTAAAGGCAATGTCACTGTGGTTGATACTGACTCACATCCAAAACCAGATACAACTATGGAAAAATTAGCCAAGCTTAGACCTGCCTTTGTTAAAGATGGTAGTGTGACCGCTGGGAATGCCTCTGGTTTAAATGATGGCGCAGCCTTTGAAATCTTTACTACCGCTGACTATGCTAAAGACAATGGTTTAGAAGTGATGGCGAAAGTGGTTGATTATGCGATTACGGGTTGTAGCCCAGACGTTATGGGCTTGGGTCCAGTTGAATCTGTTCGCGAAATCCTTAAGCGTAATGATATGACTTTAGAAGATATTGCTGTCTTGGAAATCAACGAAGCCTTCGCTGCTCAAACGATTGCTTGTACCAAAGAATTAGGTAATGAACCAGGTACTGCTTTATATGAACGTTTGAATCCAAATGGTGGTGCGGTAGCCTTAGGTCACCCGCTTGGCTGTACCGGAGCTCGAATCATCACTTCAATCTGTTACGAATTCAAAAACCGTCCAGACATCAAGTATGCGATTGCATCCGCTTGTATCGGTGGCGGAATGGGTATCGCTATGTTATTTGAAAATGGCTATTATCAAGGTTAATTAGAAATCAAAAATAGGAGGAAATAATATGGAAATCAAAAATACTTTAGTTATCGGTTCTGGTTTAATGGGATCAGGTATCGCCCAAGTTTTAGCAGAAGCAGGTTATCAAGTTTATCTAAAAGATATTAAACAAGAATTCTTAGATAAGGCTGTTGAAAAAATCCGTAAAAATCTTGATCGTAAAGTAAGTAAAGGTAAAATGGAAGCGCCAGAAGTAGATAAAGTAATGTCCCGGTTGCAAACTACTTTAACTTATGATGAAGCAAAAGACTGCCAACTAGTCATTGAAGCAGCAACTGAAAATCATGATATTAAACTTAAAATCTTCAAAGAATTAGATGAAGCAACTCCAGATGAAACAATTTTAGCAACTAATACCTCTTCTTTATCCTTAACAGATATCGCATCAGTTACTAAACACCCTGACCAAGTAGTTGGGATGCACTTCTTTAACCCAGTACCAGTGATGAAATTAGTAGAAGTAGTTAGAGGTTTACAAACCAGCGATGAAACCGTCGCTGTTGCTCAACAAGTCATCGATCAAATGAACAAGACCATGATCGTTGCTAAAGATGCGCCAGGCTTCGCAGTTAACCGGATTTTAGTTCCAATGTTAAATGAAGCAATCTTCACTTACGGTGAAGGCTTAGCCAGTCGTGAAGACATTGATACAGGTATGCAATTAGGTGCTAACCATCCAATGGGACCACTTAAACTATGTGATTTAATCGGATTGGATACTCTACTTGCCGTTATGAATGTACTCTATGATGGCTTCAAAGATCCTAAATATCGTCCTGCCCCACTATTAGTTAAGATGGTTGAAGCTGGTTACTATGGTATGAAGTCAGGTAAAGGCTTCTACGATTACGACTAGAAACTAACCATTAATTACTTCTTGTCGTACTAACTGACCCAGAACTAGAGTAAATTAGGTCTTCAATTATTTATTCGAAGGACTCCCTATAAAAATTACAGCCAAAATATTTCAAAAAATTCTTTCGATTACCTAGTTGATAAACCTAATTTGCTCTAGTTTTGGGTCTAATTACTTTATTCACAATATAGACTGAAATAAAAATCAAATAAATATAAGTCTCTTATTACCGCGACTAAAAAGTGCATAAAATTTGAAATAATTACAAAGAACTATAGCTTTTTTCTTTTGGAAACGGTATCATATAATAGTGATAATATACACAAAATTATTTTTTGAGGAGGATTATTATGACAAATGAAAGAAAAGCTTTAATTAAGGAATATGGTCCTTTAGCAGGTATGCGTGTTTTAGGATCTGGGTCCATTGTTGCAATGCCAACTGCTTTAGGTCTTTTGGGTGACCTTGGGGCAGAAGTCATTAATATTGAGCGTCCAGGTTATGGTGACTCTATGCGGATGCTCTCGCCTACATCCAGCAAAACCGGAGTATCTAACGGATGGATGCAAGAAGCACGTAACCGGATGAGTATGGCCTTAGAACTAAACTGTAATATTCCTGAAGTAAAAGAACTTTTCTTTGAGCTCATTAAAGAAGTCGATGTATACATGGAAAACATGGTTTGGTTAGACAAATTAGGCATCCATGATGAAGAATTATTAGGAGTAAATCCTAAATTAGTGATTGTCCATATTTCTGGTTTTGGTCGAGCAGAATTTGGTGGTGAAGAAGGTGTAATTGGCCGTGCTTCCTTCGATATGATTGGCCAAGCTTTCTCAGGCTTTATGCACTTAAATGGTCAACCGGCACCACATGAACCTCAAATTACTGGTCCTTATACCAATGACTATGTTTCTGCCTATATGGCTGCTTTCGGTGCCTTAGCTGGTTATATTTCCGCTCAAAAAACTGGCAAAGGTCAAGTGGTTGATGTATCTCAATTTGAAGCAATGGCTCGGATGCTATGTGATAACTTCGTAAGTTATACTGAAAATGGTAAGGTTACGGCTCGTTCTGGTAATGTTAACGAACGCTTCCAACCTTATGGTTTATTTGAAGATAAAAATGGTGAATTCGTTACAATCGGAGCTTTTGGTAAGAATGTTTACCTACGTTTCATGGATGCTGCTGGATTGGATGCTGAAAAATATACCTTCGAAAATGCGGGTAACGGGGTTGAAGCAGTTATGTCTGCCCATGGTCGTGCTTTAGACCGTGAAATCCGTGAATGGGCCGCTTCTAAAACCGCTAAGGAAATCGAAGAAATCCTGAATGCTAAGAAAGTACCCGCTTCAAAAGTAAATACCGCCGAAGATGCATACAAGAGTGAACACTTCCAAAGTCGGGGTGACTTCATTAAATACGTGGATCAAACATCTGGCCAAGAAGTTGAAGCCTTTGGTATTGTTCCTAAATTCTCAGCAACTCCTGGTGATGTTTGGCGTGGAGCTCCAACCATGGGTCAAGATACTGAAACTATCTTAAAAGAGTTGCTTAACTATGACGATGCTAAAATCTCTAGCCTCCGTGAACAAGGTTATATTGGTTAATTTAATTTTTAAGTTCTGACTTACTCTATGGTTCAGTTTATAAAATTTCAAACGAAAGAGTGATTATATGAGTAAAGTAATCTATGAAGTAAAAGAAAATATTGGACAAATTATCCTTAATGACCCTAAGAACTTAAATGCTATTGATGATAGTATGGCAGAAGACTTATTAGCAGCCTTACAACAAGCTGAAGCAGATCCAGAAGCTAAAGTTATTACGATTACTGCAGCGGGTAAAGTCTTTTGCGGTGGGGGTAACCTCAAACATATCTTAAGTCAATTTGAAGCTAACCCTGACTATGACCTACATGACCTTGCTAAAAAAGTTGCTGATACCTCCTTATTTATGAAAAAATGTAAAAAACTCATTGTAATTGGATCTCAAGCGGCAGCTGCCGGAGCAGGCTTTAACCTAGCCTTAGCCGGAGACTTCCTTATTGCTAGTGAAGAATGTCAATTCATCCAAGCCTTTGTTAAAATTGGTTTAGTGCCCGATATGGGTGGTTCTTACCTACTTTCTAGAGCTGTTGGCGCTAATAAAGCCGCTCAATTAGCCCTCACCGGTAATCCTGTTAAAGCACAAGAAGGACTAGAACTTGGCTTTATCCATCAAGTTGTTGCTAACAATGAACTTGAAGGAGCCGTCTTCGACTTAGCTAAGAAATTAGCTCGTGGTCCACTAAAAGCTTATGAATTAATCAAAGCTGAACTGTTTGAAGCTTCATTTAAAGACTTTGAAGCTTATCTTGAAACTGAATCTCACCTTCAATCTGAAGCTTCACATACAGAAGACTTTAAAGAAGGGGTTCGGGCTTTCGTTGAAAAAAGACGGGCTAACTTTGTTGGTAAATAAGACATGATTTTTTAGATTTTAGTTTAAAATACTAAAAATCCTATTTGTAACCTAATGGAAATTTCTCACCCATTAGATTAGCAAATAGGATTTTTTATTGATTCATTAAATAAGTCATCTATTCTATAAAAATTTTATCTAAACTCGTTATAATTTAGAACTACTTCGGTTCAATCAATATTTTTTCCTTGGTATGAATCAATTGAGTAATCACGTCGCAGCGTGGCGTTTCAATGTCATGTTTATCCCCGATACGGGCAACTGCCCCATTGATAAAATCAATTTCAGTATAACGATGGTTTTGCACTAAATCTTGATGCATAGATGGGTAGTGGTGGGCGGCTGTCACAGAAGTTTTCATCACATAGTCTGTCACCGCTTCTTCATCTAATTTAACCCCTTCTGCTTGGCCCACTTGGACAAATTCGTGGATAATTTCATGCACCAATTGTAAGCCAGGTTCTGTGGCAAATAATTGACCAATCGTACAATCTAAGAGGGCACACAATGAATTCATAGTCCCATTCACGCAGGCCTTACGCCAGATAGACGGAATCACATCTTGGTCATAGATTGCATTAAGCTTGGCTTCATTTAAAATTTCCGCTACCTTATGACCCATTTCAGCTTCATTGGCATCAATACTCTGGATATTAATCGACCCTGTTGAGGCTAATTTCACGTGACCGGGTCCTACTAGTTGAGCAGTCCACACGGTTACCCCCATGATAATACTTCTTTCTGGAACATATTGTTTGATAACTTCTTCATGGCCTAGGCCATTTAATAAGCAAAGGACTTTAGTATGACTATCCATAATCCCTTGAATTGATTCTAGCATAGCTGGTAACTGCATTGCTTTGGTAAATAGAATAATTAAGTCACCTACGCGGTTGGCTTCCTGAGGCTTCATAATCGTCATTGGGACGATTCTTTCATCGTCCCCTGAGATTTTTAGTCCATTCTCTTTAATGGTATTAATGTGATCATCCCAATTGTCTAATAAAATAACTTCTTGACCTGCTTCATGGAGTTGGGCTCCAAACCGACATCCCATGGCACCTGAACCTGCAATATAAATTAACATTTGAATACTTCCTCTCTATAAATTATGGTACACTAAATTTAAATAAAGGATGGTGACCTGATGAATATTACCCAAGTAAAATACTTTATCGAAATCGCTAAATGTCATTCTATCTCAGAAGCATCCAGAAATCTTTTTGTCACTCAACCTACACTCTCTCTTGCCTTAAAGAAACTCGAAACAGAATTGAATTGCCTACTTATTAGCAGAAATGAAAGCGGTTTAGAACTGACTGCCGCTGGCAAAATTCTTTATGATGAAGGTCAAGTCTTGATTAGCCATGTTGATAAAATTACTCAACAAATTCATAATTTACAAAATCAAAAAGATAAAAATCCCATTAGACTAGGCATGACCACCCTCTTTGCCATTCAATTTGCTAAAGAGTTAGCTTTGTTTACTGCCACCCATCAAAATGTTGCGCTCACCATCATCCAGGATGGGTCACGCCTTTTACAACAAATGTTAGCTAATCAAGAACTTGATATTGGCTTGCTTTCTTATCCTAATTATGAAGCGGATAAAATCACCATTGAGGCACTACACACTAGCACCAAAGGCTATCAGGTATATGTAGTTGTCCCAAAATCCAACCCGCTCGCTCAACATTCACGCTTAAGCTTTGATGATCTGAAAGATCAAGTTTTCTCCTCCTTAACGGAAGATTATATGTTAGGAATTATGTTAGCTGAACGAGCTGAGGCCCATGGTTTTAAACCGAATATCCTCTCATATTATACTGACTTACAGGCCATGCTCCATAGTCTTAACTCCTCAAACACAATTTGTTTAATGGCTATCGAATATAAACATTTGGTGCCACTAGACAATTTAGTCTGGATTCCTTTAGATGACAAATCAAATTACTTCTCCATTGGAATTGCCCTTAATAAGAGCATTAAACCTTCACAAAATATCCTAGACTTTATCGATATCTTAAAGCAGAATTAACCGTAATAATGGAAAACAGTTTCTCTTTGGTATAATTTAAATACTTTTTCAAAGACAAATTGACAAATAAGCGCGGTCGCAATCGGCACCACAAACCAACATAGAATTAATAAGGGGAAAGTTAAACCAGCATCTAGGGAAGCCAAAGGACCCACGAGACCAACCAAACCAAAACCAGATGATTGCGGCGTACCCGATACAGCAAAGAGGGCCACTGGGATGGCGGAAACAATAGCTGTGGTTAGGCAAGGCAATAAAATAATTGGATGGCGGAAGAGATTTGGCATCATCATCTTCATGCCTCCAAGTGCAATTGCCAGCGTCACACCACTCTTATTCACCTTCCAAGAATTTACAACTAAACAAACCGTGGTCGCAGCCACTCCCATGGCTGCAGCCCCTGCTGAGACACCATTCAAACCAATTGCTAGTCCAATCCCTACTGTAGTAATCGGTGAAATAATTAAGGCAGCAAAAGACATGGCAATCAAAATACTCATGAATAGTGGTTGTAAGGAAGTAAAGTTATTAATCAAGGACCCAATCGCAGTCGTAATCATAGTTACGTAAGGATAAGTCAACATCCCAATAAAACCAACTCCTACCCCTACTACTATTGGAAGGAAAATAATAGATGAAGAACCAAATTTATTTTTTATCCAAAGGGTAGCCAAAACAGCAATCGCAGATGTTAACATAATATTGATAACATCTCCGGTCCCTTTACCAACGTAAGCGGCTATAGCCGGATCATATTTAATCACACCAGATCCTACAAACGCTGCACCGGCGATTACCATAATCCGCATGGGATCAAAGTTAAATTGTTTAGCTATTAAACCCCCAATAATTAGAGGGGTGGCTAGTTGTAAGATAACTGCCGCTTGAATCACCATCAAGATATAATGATTACTTGAGAAATAAGATAAAATAGCTGAGAGAACCGCATTAGCAATCAAGGCAATAATTGTTCCTTGAGCTGTTCCCGTTAACACTTTATTCAGAAAATCTTTAGGACTTACTTTTGTTACTTCTTGCATGGTTTTCACCACTTCCTATATAGTTAAATCACTTAAAATAAAGGATAGCAAACTTAGATATGACGAGTCTGCTATCCTCTTTGCATACTATCAGTCATTAATTAGTAAAGGTCATTTTCATTGTTAAAACGTTGTAGATTTTCTTTTACATCTTTCATAAAGTTACCCGCAGCTAAGCCATCTAAAATACGATGGTCAAAGGATAGACATAGATTGATCATGTCAGCTGCTTTAAAACCGCCATCTGCCGTCGGAACAAACCGTTTATTGATGGATTCAACCTGAATAATCGCTGCTTGCGGATAATTGATGATTCCCATTGAGGCTACTGAGCCAAAAGTTCCGGTATTATTTACCGTCATGGTTCCACCTACCATATCTTCGCTGGTTAATTTACCAGAACGAGCCTTCAGAGCCAATCGATCAACTTCCTTAGCGATACCACTAATAGATAAGTTGTCCACATGTTTAATCACAGGTACAAATAAATTATCCCCAGCCGCAATGGCAATAGATAGATTGATATCTTTATTTAAAACGATGTTATTGTCTTGCCAACTTGAATTTAACATTGGATGTTTTTTAAGTGCTTGGGCCACTGCTTTAACAAAGAATGGGAAGTAGGATAATTTTAAGCCTTCAGTTTGCATAAATTGGGATTTTGTTTTTTCACGTAACGCTACGATATTACTTACATCTACCTCAATTTGCATCCAAGCATGTGGAATCTCAGTCACTGATTGAACCATTTTCTTAGCAATGGCCTTTCTTACCCCATCTGCTTTGATAATTTCTTGTTGTGAGTCAAGACTAGAAGTTACTGGCTTATTATTTTGCTCAGATTTAAGCTCAGGTTGAGGCTGAGGATCAAGCGAGGTTTGGACTAGTTCTGGTTTTAGTTCCTTCACTTGGGTCGGCTTGTTTTCAGCACTCGTTGGCTCATAGTTTATGACGTCTTTACGAGTAATTCTGCCACCTTTACCAGTACCTACTATTTGACTTAAATCAATCCCGCGTTCTTGAGCAATATGTAAAACCGCAGGCGAGAATCTACCGCCTTTAGAATGATTGCTTGGCTTAGCACTCGCTCTTGATTCTGCTTGGCTTGGCGTCGTTTCAAGGGTTGGTTTACTCTCAACTTCAGGTTCACTGCTTTCATCAGAGCCAGACTCACCTTCACCTGCTACCTCTATCACTAAAATTTCGGTACCGATTGGGACGGTTTCGTCTTCTTGAATTAGAATTTCTTTCACCGTTCCTTGGTAGTCACTCGGAATCTCTGTCGTTACCTTGTCAGATTGTGCTTCTAATAAGGTATCATATTTTTCAACTTGGTCGCCTACTTTAACTTGCCAAGCAACGACCGTTGCTTCAGTTACACTTTCGCCTAAATTAGGCATTTTCACTTTAACTAATCCCATGATTTTCCTCCTCTTAGAATTCAGCTAGCTCGCGCATGGCCGCCATGACTTTTTCTTCATTAATTAAGAATTCACGTTCAAGATTTAAAGCATAACCCATGGATGGCACATCTGGTCCGGCTAACCGTTTAATCGGAGCATCAAGATCAAACAAGGCTTCTTCTGCAATAATTGCGGCAATTTCCCCGATAATCGCTCCTTCTTTATTGTCTTCTGAAACAAGTAAGACTTTACCGGTCTTTTTAGCCGCTTCTATCAAGGTTTCTTTATCAAGCGGATAGATAGAGCGAACGTCAACCACATGTGCTTGAATGCCTTCTTCCGCTAATTTTTCTGCCGCATTCAAGGCATGGACTAAGGCCATACCATATGCAATCACCGTAATATCATCCCCTTGACGAACCACATTTGCCTTGTCTAATGGTACTACATAATCACTTTCAGGCACCTCAGCTTTTAATAAACGATAAAGACGTTTATGTTCATAGAATAGGACTGGATCATCTGAACGAATTGCCGCTTTAATCAGTCCTTTAGCATCATAAGGATTTGATGGGGTTACAATTCTTAAACCGGGTTGGCCGAAGAAGACTTTCTCAGTTGATTGGGAGTGGTATAAGCCTCCGCGAACACCTCCACCATAAGGGGTACGGTAAACAATTGGCGCAGTCCAATCACCTTTAGTCCGATAACGCATCCGTGATGCTTCAGAGATAATTTGGTTTGTCGCTGGTAGAATATAATCAGCAAATTGAAATTCTCCGATAGCTCGGTAACCCATTACGCCTAAACCTACCGCCAAGCCCCCAATTTCACCTTCAGTAAGTGGTGTATTGAAGCAACGTTGGTCACCGAATTTAGCGGCCAAGCCCTTGGTTACCCCAAAAACGCCCCCTTTTTCTCCACCGACATCCTCACCAAAAATGACTACTTTTTCATCTCGTGCCATTTCTTCTTCAATACCCTTATTAATCGCTTCTAAATATGTAAGAATTGCCATTGTTCTTTCCTCCTTCTTAACTAAGCCCACACTTGTTCATACACAGACTCTGGACTAGGATCTGGCTCAGCCTCTGCTTCATCCGTAGCTTGATTGATTTCCGCTTTGAGGTCCGCGTCAATTTGATCCATTTCTTCCCGGCTTAAATACTTTTCGGCAATTAATTGTTTTTCAAACACATTCAATGGATCCTTGTCTTTTAGGCCATCAATTTCTTCTTTAGACCGATAAATTGATTGGTCATCGTCAGCAGAGTGTGAAGTTAACCGACTCACCACTAACTCAATTAAGGTAGGTCCTTCACCCTTACGAGCCCGTTCAACTGCTTCTTTAAAAGCTAAGTAAGTGGCCGTGAAATCATTACCATCTATCGTAACACCTGGGAAACCATAAGCTGGACCACGGTAAGAGAAATCATCATTGGCATATTGTTCCCGGTTGGCTACTGAAATAGCATAACCATTATTTTCCACAACAAAGATAACTGGTAATTTCTTCACACCGGCGAAGTTCATCGCTTCTTGAACTTCTCCTTGGTTGGCTGATCCTTCTCCCGTAGTTACTAGCGCAACATAATCCTTACCTTCCAATTGAGCGGCATAGCCAACACCGGTCGCTAAAGGAATTTGGGTTGATACAGTAGATGAGTGAGATACAATATTATGTTCCTTAGACCCATAGTGGTTTGGCATTTGGCGGCCATGAGAGCTTGGATCTGCTTCCTTACCAAAGGTCCCCATCACAATATCTTTAGATGTCATGCCCCAAACCAAACAAGCCGTCATATCTCGGTAGTAAGGCAAGAAATAATCTTTTTTTGGGTCAAAAGCCATTGCCATCGCTACTTGGGCGAGTTCAGCTCCTTGACCGGAAATATTAAAGGATGATTTTCCAATCCGAGTGAGTTGCCATAAACGTTCATCTAAACGACGTCCTCTTAAGACATGTTTGTAAACTTCAATAATTTCTTCTTTACTCAATCCGCTTTTTGCTAACTTTTCCATAGATAGTCCTCCTTTATTTATGAACCGCTTTTTGATATGCATCCAAACTAGCTTCTTGGATTACTTCAGATAAGGTTGGGTGAGCATGAACTGCTTGCCCTACTTCGAGTGGGCTAGCGTTCAGATACATTGCTGTAGAAACTTCAGAAAGTAAATTCGTAACTTGTGGGCCAATCATTGATACCCCGATGAGGTCATCACTTTCTGCATCACGTAACACTTCCGCAAAGCCAATGGCATCTCCGTGTATTAGGGCCTTACCATTTCCCGCAAAGGGAAAATTACCCACTTTTAGTGAAATTGAGGCTGGAACATTGTCCTTATGATAACCTACACTCGCAATTTCCGGTGAGGCGTAAGTACAACGAGGGATTTGATTATAATCCAAGCTGTCATTCTTTCCGGTCAAGATATGGTCAATTGCCAATTCGCCCTCTTTCATCGCAACGTGGGCTAATTGCATACTTGGAATACAATCACCAATAGCATATATGTGGTCTTCCGCGGTTTGATAATGCTCATTTACTTGAATTCCTTTTTGGTCAAACTTAATCGATGTATTTTGTAACCCAATTGAATCCACATTCGCTTGCCGACCGACAGCCACCAATAACCGATCAAAATGTAAGGTTGTATCATCCCCCTTGACTTGAACTGCAACTTGTTGGTCTACCACTTTAGCACTTTCTACCTGAGCTTGAGTTCTTACGGTAATACCTTTTTTGCTTATTTCTTGAGTAAATAATTTGGACACTGCTTTTGACTCAGTAATTAATAAGCGCTCAGCAAATTCAAAGATTGTGACTTCAACGCCTAAAGAATTTAAGAAAGATGCAAATTCACAACCAATAACGCCCCCACCAATAATAGCCATTGACTTTGGTAAAGTTTCCATTTCAAGTAAGCCATCTGAAGATAAAATATACTCTTCATCAAAGGGAATATTCGGCAAACTTTTAGGTCTTGAACCGGTCGCGATAATTAATTTTTTTGGAATAATCACTTCTTCTTGGCCAGCTTCATCTGTTACAATAACCGCCCCCGAAACCGGTGAGAAGATGGAGGGTCCCATCACGATTCCTTGCCCCTTAATGACCCGAATTTTATTCTTTTTCATTAAGGATTCAACTCCTTTGTGAAGTTGACTGGTTATTTTATTTTTTCGGGCCTGAATTTTAGCAAAATCTACCTTAACTTCCCCTGCTAATTCAAGGCCAAATTCATTTGCGGCTTTGAACTCATTGAATAATTCAGCAGACCGAAGAAGGGCCTTAGTTGGAATACACCCACGATGGAGACAAGTCCCCCCTAATTTATCCTTCTCGACCAAGACAACCTCAAGGCCAGCTTGCGCTGCCTTGATAGCTGCAACATATCCGCCGGTCCCTCCACCCAATATTAGTAAGTCTGTATTACTTGTTGTCATTTCCTGACTTCCTCCTTGCCTTAACTTACTGAAATAAAATCGATTTATACCTCGTTATTATTGTAAGCGCTTAATAAACCGCTTACAAATTGTTATTTTTTATTCGCTCATTAATATTTTTAATATGCTTAAAAAAGCAAAAAGACAGGGCAAAAGTAGAAAATCAAAGATTTTTTACTTTTGCCCTGTCTTTTTGGCTAATAAAGAAGCATACCAGGATAAAGTTGCACCAACTGAGTCTAAGTATCCATTTACCTTACAACTTGTTCCTACTCCATATATAATTTACGTCAAATATTGATTCAAGAAGGCTTCAAACTCTTTTTGTGCATGTCGCGCTTGTAAACGGGCTTGCCTCCGTTCTGGATAACCTGCCATTAATCGTTCTGCTAAATCAGAATCAGCCTTAATTTGTGGGACTTCCTGGCCTTGAGGGGAAGTCGATACATAGGTGTAAAAGGCCGTAGCTGCCAAGTACTTCTCTTGTTTGACCAGGTCTTCTCCTGTAATCATAACAAAGACTTCAGCTGACCGCTTCCCTGTCCCCGTAATACAGGCCTGGGCTGTAAAGAGATTGCCCATAGGAATAGACCGGATATAATTAAAATTATCTACGGCTGCTGTGACACCGCCTTGTTCATTATGGCGGGCAAAGCAAATTCCGGCTACGGTATCCGCGATATAGGTAAGATTTCCACCATGTGCATCAGAATTCACATTAATAATATCAGGTTGAACCACATTTTCTTGGATTGTCCAAGATTGACTGCTTGTTTTAATTTTTTCCAAAGGCAAATCTCCTCACTATCTGATTAATAAGCCCGGGCTAACCAAACCGTTTCTTTAGCTGGTTTGCCAGTCACAATACAGGTGTCTTTTTGACCATAAGCATGGTCAAAAGGAATATTACGGGTCGTAAAACCAGTCCGTTCTTTAATTAAATCTTCACTAGCTTCGGTCCCATCCCATCCCGCTAAGACAAATCCAGCTGGTTTTCCTTGCGCTTCACAGTCCGCAATATGGGCTTCCAATTCTTCCAGAGTATTAATATTAGTATACATATTTTCTTGATACATGGCCTTAGCCCGGTCGAAGAGACGGCTTTGCATAATATCCAACTCTGCTAAGACCCGATCCACCACTTGGTCAGCAGCGACCGTTTCTTTTTCACTTAGATCGCGAGCTTTGAGAATAGCTTGCTTGTTCTCTAAGTCCCGTGGCCCAACTTCAATCCGTAATGGCGCACCCCGTAATTCCCATTCATTGAATTTGAAACCAGGACGGTTATCAGAATCATCAATGATTGTCCGCACACCCTTAGCTTGAAGGGCTTGATTCCACTCATTAATTTGTTCCATAATAGCTGGATTCTTTTGCCATGGCCCAACAGGAATAAAGACTACTTGTTGAGGGGCAATTTTTGGTGGTAAGACCAAACCTTGATCATCTGAATGAACCATAATTAAGGACCCGATTAAGCGGGTTGAAACGCCCCAAGAGGTTGTAAAGGCATGAACATGTTCATTATTTGAGTTCAAATATTTGATGTCAAAGGCTTCGGCGAACTTGGTTCCTAAGTAGTGAGAGGTCCCCGCTTGAACAGCTTTACCATCTTGCATCATGGCTTCCACAGAGAAAGTATTCATAGCTCCGGCAAAGCGTTCTGATGGAGTTTTTTCTCCTTCAAAGACCGGCACCGCTAAGACATCTTCAATGACTTCCTTATAAACTTGTAACATTCGCATGGTCCGGTCTAAGGCTTCTTCACCAGTCGCATGGGCTGTATGACCTTCTTGCCATAAAAATTCAGAAGTTCTTAAGAAAGGTAGGGTCCGCTTTTCCCAACGGAAGACATTGGCCCATTGGTTGAGCATTAAAGGCAAATCACGGTATGAATTAATCCATTTTGAATAAGCATGACCAATCATGGTTTCTGATGTTGGCCGTAAGGCAAGTCGTTCTTCTAATTTCTCACCAGCCGCTTCAGTTACCCAAGGTAATTCAGGAGCGAAGCCTTCAATATGATCTTTTTCCTTAGTAAAGAAACTTTCTGGAATGAGCATTGGGAAGTAAGCATTACGGACGCCTTCTTCTTTGAATCGTTTATCAAAGTTAGCTTGGATATGTTCCCATAGTTCATAACCGTTCGGTTTGAAAATCATACAACCACGAACGGGTGAATAATCCATTAAATCCGCCTGTTGAATCGTTTGTAAATACCATTTTGAAAAATCTTCTTGACGTGTTACCATGTCTTCCTCCTTATAATTTGTGCATTTTACCACATAAAAAATAGGCTTGTGCTTGTCCAATTAAGGACGAAGCACAAACCTACTCCGCGGTACCACCTTATTTGTTTCACCCGTATGCAAAACCAACTCTAGCCGATAAGGTAGCTACCCCAAACTTATCATCTTTAGTAGGTTCAATGATTTATTGGCTTAGATTGTTTCAGCCTAGCAATCTTTTTCTGTAAAGCATAAACCATTTACTAGTCTAATCCTTTTTATTATAACAGTTTTTGAACCGGTGGCAAGATTAACCCACCAGAATGTTTGTTTTTGGATAATGAATATTCTTCTCGATAGACTTCGGTGCAAAGGACCAGAAGAAGGTTAGAAGACCCATCCGGCCAATTAACATCATAACGATTAAGGTAAACTTACCAAATCCGGTTAAGAAAGGAGTCATTCCCATAGTCAAACCAACGGTCCCGAAACAAGAGAAAGTTTCCATCAATAAATATTCAATCCCAAAACCAGGTGGAATGGTTTCCGTCATTAAGAGAATAAAGGATCCCGTTGCAATGACTAGAACCCCTGAAATTAACATAAAAACAGCTTTGTTAACAATTTCAGCTGAAATTGAACGTTTGAATATAGAAATATCTTGTCTTTGTAAGCTCCGCACTGCATAAAGACCAATCACGAATACTGTCGTAATCTTCATCCCCCCAGCGGTTGACCCTGAAGCGCCTCCGATAAACATGAGAATCATGGTTAAGAAAATAGAAGCAGGCTTTAGCAAGCTATAATCAATATTAGCATAGCCCGCTGTTCTCGGTGTAACGGATAAGAATAGATAATTTAATAAGCTAGTATACCAAGCTTGTTTACCAAAAGGATGGGTACCCCATTGTGCTAGAATAAATAAAATGGTACCCCCAATTAATAATGTCGCAGTTAAAATCAGAACTATTTTAGTATGAATAAGTAAGCGACGATTTCTCCGATAAGTCAAAAGATCTCGCCAAACAATAAAACCTAAACCACCAGAAATGATTAAAAGCATAATCACGGTCAATACTAAAGGGTTATCTTGAAAGCCAATCATGGAATCACCAAACAGGTCAAAACCAGCATTACAATAGGCGGAGATCGCATGGAATAAGCTATAGTAAATCCCCTTAGCTAAGCCCAAGCGGGGAATAAAATCGATACTCAATAAAGTAGCTCCGATGAATTGAACCGCCAATGAAAAGTAAACAATATAACGCGTCACGGGCACAATATCTGATATCGACTCTACATTGAGGGACTCTTGCATGATTTTGAATTGGTTCATGTCCACCCGTCGACCTAAGACAATAAAGAGAGAGGTCCACAGGGTCATAAAACCAAGTCCCCCAATTTCAATCAGGATAATAATAACCGTCCGTCCCAAATAATTCCAATGCTCCATGGTATTTAAGGTTACTTGCCCGGTCACACAGAGGGCGGAGGTAGCAGTGAATAAGGCATCTAAGAGAGGAGTCCACTGTCCTGAATTGGTCATAATCGGTAGAGTTAACAGTAAAGACCCTCCAACGATTAAGCTAGTCAAAATATATAAGATAAAACGCGGAGGTGAGACCGTCTGCCTCACCCCATCAAACCATTTTTTTAAAATTATCATCGTAAACTTAACCTCGCGAGCGCACGTTTTAAAGCTAATTCAGCGCGTCTCAAATCATCTGTCGACATCTGCTCTTTATGATTAAGTCTTTGTTGTGCTCTTTCTTTCGCTTCTTCAGCGCGTTTAAAATCAATTTCTTCTGGATGCTCAAAAGTTCTTACTAATAATTTAGCTTGATTATCTTTAAAATAGAAAAGTCCTTCTGACACTGCATAATGCTTACGTTCTGAATCATTGATTAAGGTAATCGTTCCAATCGCAACTGGTACGATAATGTCCATATGATTGGCCAAAACAGTCCGAATGCCATCCTCTGTAGGCAAAGAAATCCGCTCAATTTGATTGGATTCCTGCTTACCCGATGGGGTAATCATGGTTAAATCAAATTTCATCTAGACTCCTCCCACTATTCAGCTGCACGAACTTCGTCAATCGATCCTTTGAATAAGAATTTAGATTCAGGAATATCATCCACTTGACCATCTAGAATCGCCTTAAATGACCGGACAGTCTCTTTAATTGGAACAAATTTACCGGGCATACCCGTGAAAGATTCCCCTACGGCAAATGGTTGGGATAAGAAGTTCCGAACCTTACGAGCCCGGGCTACGACTAATTTATCCTCATCTGATAACTCATCCATCCCTAAAATGGCAATAATATCTTGCAATTCATTATAACGTTGCAGAATTTGCTGAACTCGGTGAGCTACATCCGCATGCTCAACCCCTACGATATCTTCTGATAATAATGATGAAGTTGATTCAAGCGGATCTACCGCTGGATAGATACCTAAAGAAGCAATTTGACGGCTCAATACGGTCCGTGCATCCAAATGCGAGAAGGCAATGGCAGCAGCCGGGTCAGTTAAGTCATCGGCCGGCACAAAAATTGCTTGGATGGAAGTAATTGCGCCATCTTGAGTTGAGGTAATCCGTTCTTGTAGTTGTCCCATTTCATTAGCCAAGGTAGGTTGGTAACCTACAGCTGATGGCATCCGTCCTAATAAAGCAGATACTTCAGACCCAGCTTGGATAAAGCGGAAAATATTATCAATAAAAAGCAACACATTTTGTTTTTTCTTATCACGGAAGTATTCAGCCATAGTTAAGGCTGAAAGAGCTACCCGCATCCGAGCTCCAGGTGGTTCATCCATTTGACCGTAAACTAGAACGGTTTGGTCTAAAACGCCCGCTTCCTTCATTTCATAATAAAGGTCATTTCCTTCCCGAGTCCGTTCACCAACCCCGGCAACGACAGATAAACCGCCTTGTTCGATGGCTGTATTATGGATCAATTCCTGCATTAAAACAGTTTTACCAACTCCGGCACCCCCAAAGAGACCAATTTTACCACCTTGTGGATAAGGACAAAGTAAATCGATGACCTTGATTCCTGTTTCAAAAATTTGGGTAGACGTTTGTTGGTCTGCAAAGGCCGGTGCTTCATTATGGATGGGTTCCCGTTGGCCCTCTTCTTCAAATGGCATCTCATCAATAACATTCCCTAGGACATTAAACATGCGGCCTAGGGTTTGCTCACCGGTTGGTACAGAAATCGGATGTCCCGTATCATAGACGGTTAGGTCCCGTTTTAGGCCATCCGTTGGATTCATTGAAATACAACGAACGCAATCGTTTCCAATATGTTGAACGACTTCAAGGACAATATCATCATGTCCTTCAATATTTAATTCACTATATAAATTGGGTAGTTGTTCTTTGTCGAATACCACGTCAACAACTGGCCCAACGATTTGGTTAATCATTCCTTTATTCAAATTTTATAACACCCCTGACGTTAATTCGGCAATTTCTTGTGTAATCTTTTCTTGTCTAATGCGGTTATATTGATTTTGCAAGGCTTGTTTCATTTCCTTAGCATTATCCGTCGCCTTTTCCATGGCAATCCGACGGGTAGTATATTCAGCCACCTTGGATTGATAGAATAAGTCATACAAATGAATCAATAAATGTGAGGTTTGGTATTGGGCAGCCGCTAGCTCATAAGATGGCTCATACAAAGTAAATTCTGACTGCGCTAATTCTTGATTTAAATCACGGAGTTGAAACTCAACTGATTCATTATTCATAACTGGCATGGCCATTTGTACATGATAGTCATCTATATATTTGGCGACTTGGGTATATAACCAGTTTAAGTCAATATTTTCACTTGATTGATAACTATTTAAGACCTCAAAGTCAGGATTAGCTTGAATTTTTTCAAAGCGTTGTCCACCAATCCAGAAAATCTTTTGACAATCATTGGCTCTGAGAAATTTAATAATTCCTTGAGTATAAGCTGTTGCCAAACCAAGGTCTGGTACGATACAGACTGTCACACGCGGCCGGTCATCTTGACTGGCGGCTTGAGATGGAATCGTTTCGTAAGCATCACGGAAAGGAATAACTTGTTGGCTTAACCGTTTATATTTCTGTAATTTAGATAAAGAAACTAATTTCATGGCCGTGGTAATTTTAGAGGCCGTTTCCACGGTCCCCATGCGTTGTTGTACTTGCGCTAAACTACCTACCATAGGTATTCACCTTGTAATCTTTGACTAACTGTTCAAATACGGTCTTCAATTTCTCAATTAATTGTTCATCTAACTTATATTCAGCATTAATTTCAGCCAATAAGTCCTGATGATTTTGTTTAAATTGGTCATGAACAAAGCTTTCAAATGGACGAATATCTTTAACTTCTAATTCATCGATATATTTATAGCGGTTCATGAAGAGTGAAAGAATCACTAAGTCATGACTTAAGTAAGTCGTTGCCCCTTGTTTTAAGAGTTCTGTTAAACGAGCCCCGTGATCAATAATCCGTTGCGTTTCTTCATCAACATCCGAAGAATATTGAGCAAAGGATAAAAGTTCATAGTAGGTTGCTAACTCCAATTTTAAGGAAGCTGACACATGTTTCATGGCTTGGGTTTGAGCTGAAGAACCAACTCGGGATACGGATAAACCAGAATCTACGGCCGGACGCCTTCCTGAGTTAAAGGCATTTGAATCTAAGAATAATTGTCCATCCGTAATTGAAATGACGTTCGTTGTAATATATGAAGAAATATCCCCTAGCTGCGTTTCGATAATTGGCAAGGCGGTAATTGAACCGTCACCATAACGTTCATTCAATTGAGCTGCCCGTTCAAGTAAGCGTGAATGGAGATAAAAGACATCTCCTGGATAAGCTTCCCGACCAGACGGCCGCTTTAATAGTAATGAAATGGTACGATAAGCAACCGCATGTTTAGATAAATCATCATAAATGACCAAGACATCTTCTCCTTGGTCCATCCAATATTCAGCAATGGCACATCCCGTATAAGGCGCCATGTATTGCATGGCGGCAGAATCATCCGCTGGTGAGTTAACCACGACGGTATAATCCATAGCCCCATTTTGACGAAGGGTTTCAACGACTTGTGCCACTGTTGAAGCCTTTTGTCCAATCGCAACGTAGACACATTTTACGTTTTGGCCTTTTTGGTTAATGATGGTATTAATCCCAATGGCGGTTTTACCCGTTTGACGGTCACCAATAATTAATTCCCGTTGACCTTTACCAATTGGAATCATGGAATCAATAATTTTAATCCCGGTGAATAATGGTTGATCTACTGACCGGCGCATCATTACTGTTGGCGCCCGTCGTTCAGCTGGATATTGATCAGCAACCACAAGTTCGCCCGCTTCATCAATCGGCATCCCTAAAGCATCCACCACCCGTCCAGCCAAGTTATCCCCCACATTAGTTTGGACAATATGGTTGGTCCGATAGACTGAATCGTCTTCTTTAATGTTAGTATCATCCCCTAAAACGATAATACCCACTTGATTTTCTTCTAAGTTTAAGGCCATACCAAGGGTATCATCTTCAAAGCGAACGAGTTCGCCTGATAGGACATCTCTTAAGCCACGTACAAAGACAATTCCATCACCGACTGAGAAAACAGTCCCGGTTTCCAGGTCATTAAATTCCCAGTCAACTTGTTGGATACGGTCTTTTAGACGTTGAATAATTTGTTCAGTTTTTTCCACCCTCACACCTCTTTAATAATTTGATTTAAACGACTCCGGTAAGTTGTATCAATAACTGCATCATTGATTTTCAGATGAATCCCTTCAATATAGTAAGGATTGACCTGATAGTTATAATCCTTGGGTCCTTTCCAATAAGATTCAATCTCAGCCTCAAGCACTTGTCTGGCTTCCTCTGATAGGGGACGCGCCGTGGTCACTTGAATATTCGCTAAGAGGCCTTTATTGACAAGAATCTGCTTATAGTCATCAATAATGGCGGCTAACCGGTTTACCATGCCATCTTGAATGATTACTTCTAGAAAATTTAGGGTCAAGGGCTCATAGTCTCCTTCGACCACCGAACGCACTTGGGTAAACTCAGCTGGATTATGAATCATAAAACTTACATAATCCTTGAGTTGGACCATTAAGTCTTCTAGCGCTTTTAATTGACTATAGGCAGGGACCTTTTGATCTTCGGTTAAATTTTTGAAGAAGGCTTCTGCATATAGCTTAGTTTTTCTCATGGATTCGACTCATTTCTAATTTAAGGGCATTTAAAATCGTTTGTTCACTGAGCTCATAATTTTCTAAGACACGTTCAGTTAAGGTCATGGCCAAACCAACCGCGTATTGTTCGACATCTTTTTGCATTTGTTTCTTATCACGCTCAATTTGTTGTTGGGCTTGTTCAGATAAGCGTTTATTTTCAGCTTTAGTCTGAGCCAACATTTGCGTGCGTTCTTCTTGCAGACTCCGTTCCATGGATTCTTGCATTTTTTCCATTGAAGCTTTCATTTGGAGGCGTTGGGCTTCTAGTTCACGCTCTTGCTGACGCGCTTTACTTTCTACTTCTGCCGCTAATTCCTCTGCTTCTTTTAACTTTGCTTCTTTTTTAGCTAAATAATTCAGCACCCAAGAGTGCACATATTTCTTATATAGAAAAAATAGAATTCCGGTGGCACAGAGCTGCGCTAACATAGTTAATAGGTTAGGTATTAACTTTTCCGCAATATCTATATCCACTTATCTCAACTCTTTCTTAACGGCCAAAAACGAACAGTAAAATAAATGAAATCAAGAGACCGTAAATAGCACAGGTTTCAGCAACCCCACAACCAAGAATTAACATAGAACGAATTTCATTAGCTGCTTCAGGGTTTTTACCTACAGCTTCCACTGCTTTCCCGGCAGCAATCCCTTGTCCTAGAGATGAGAAAACCCCTGTCATAACGGCTAATGCTGCTGCAATTGCGACTAAACCTTGTCCGATTGAAATATCCATAATTAAATTTCTCCTTTTTTAATAAAAATTTTATCAACACATAAATTAATCATGCTCTACCGCAATTAATACGGTTGTTAAAGTAATAAAGATAAATGATTGCAAGAATCCTGCAAACAAATCAAAGTAGGCATGAAGTACCGGTGCTAAGACTGCTCCGATAAAGTTAAAGTGACCAACGACAGGAATAAAGGAAGCTAGCCATGCTGTAAAGACATAGAAGAGTCCCATAATAATTGATCCTGATAAGATATTCCCAAAGAGCCGCATGGATAATGAAACTAGCGGAGCTACCTCTGAAAATAGGTTAGGAATTACAAAAAACGGGAAGGGTTCAAAGAAGGATTTAATAAACCCTTTAATACCCTTACTCTTAAACTTAGTCCGTTCGACTAAAATCCAAGTAATAATTGCCAAGGTTAAGGTAACACTCAAGTTCCCCGTAGGATTATTTATCGCAAACAATCCTGAAATATTGGAAATAAAAATATAAATAAAAATAGTTCCAATATAAGCAGACATCTTAGGCGTATACGCTGGTCCCATGGACCCTTTGACCAGGTTATCAATCATTTGCACATAAGAAATCACTGTCACAATTATCTTTGAAGGTTGTTTTTGACCCTGGTCTATGGCTTTAAATTGTCCTTTTAGCCAGAAAATGAACATGATAATAATTAGGCTAACAATCAAGATTGACACTTGTTCAATTTGGAACAAATTATCGAACCTCCTTTTTTAATGAACCTGTTGCAAACATTAAAATTCGATCGATGAAATATGCTAGAAAGATAGCATAAGGATTAACAATTTCCGGGAAGAAAAAAGCGACTCCTAGAGGTAAGGCTATTAATAGCATGATAGCCAATAGATATAAAACATAGTGGCGCGCTTTAAAATGATCAAAATCAATAATTTTAACTAAGACATTTTGACGGAGCCATGCCACTAAGAGCATCACCGCCCAGCCTAGTAACCAGCCTAGCGCATAGGAAAAGTTTACAAAGAATAAACCTAACCCTATTAGGATGACTAGTCCTAGAATGATTCTATTTTTCACCTATAAAAATACCTCCTCTATCTTGCACAAAAAAGTACATACTCCTTAAGAGCGCCTTTCCCGCCCCGAAAAGACAAAACCTCAAGTGTACGTACTTGACCGATTTTTTATTTTCTTTTAATACTTGGCCCGAAAAGCGTTTTTGCTTTGGAAAAATAACTCAATTCGGGTATCAAAAGAATACGCATATTAATTATAACAAAGTTTTTAAACATTCTTCAAATAAAATTATGACCTTTGAAAAATTTATATGCGTAAATAACATATTTACCTCTTACATTTGGAAAATGTTCATTCATAAAATATTTTCTAATCAACACAACCACTATCAGATTAAGGCCCAAGCAAGAAATGATAAAGAAACTATTAAACCAACTATCAATAATACCATGACACAAAAGCCCATGATATCCTTGGCATTCAACTTAGCAATTCCTAATGCTGGCAGTGCCCAGAACGGTTGCAGCATATTAGTCCAGGCATCTCCCCAAGCAATTGCCATTGTTGTAATTCCCGGATTTACCCCCAACTCAACAGAGGCCGGCATCATAATAGGACCTTGAACAGCCCATTGGCCGCCACCAGATGGCACGAAAACATTTACAAGACCCGCTGACCAAAAAGTAAACATTGGGAAAGTAGTAGGGTTAGAGATACTTAAGAAAAAGTTAGTGATTTGACTCGCTAGACTCACGCCGTCTGCATTGACACCGGTCATCATACCCATAATACCTGCATAAAATGGAAATTGAAGTAAAATACCTCCCGCACCTTTAATGGCTTCACCAATAGCTTGACTATACTGTATAGGTGTTTTGTGAAATGCAACACCTAATACTAAAAAGATTAAGTTTACAATATTTAGATTTAAGTCAAAACCATTGGTAGAAAAATGATAGAACAAATAAACCAAGCCTAAGATTACAACAATAAGTGAAAGAATAACACTGTTTTCTAATTTTTCAGCAGGTGTCATATCTTGTTTTGCTTTAGACTCTACCACCGTTACTTTTTCCTCTAATAATTTTGGATCTATCGTAATAGTTTCTTCAGGACTAGGCTGCATCGCTTTATTTATTAATGGAAGCACAATAATAACGATTAAAGATATCATTAAATTAGGTATTGAGAAAATGGTTTGAGCTACTGGGATAGTTTCCGTCAATGCCCCTTGGGTTACTTTTGCAACTTCCTCTGCATTTGAAGCAACTGTTAGAGGGACTGACCCACTAATTCCTGCATGCCAGACCACAAATCCAGAATATGCTGAAGCAATTAATAAGCGATAATCTACAGTTGGTACATGTTTAACCACAGATTTAGCTAATAATGCCCCGACTATTAAACCAAAGCCCCAATTAATCCAACAAGCAATCGCAGCTGTTAAGGATACCAGAATAATAGCTTGTGTCGGTGTTTTTGCGAGTTTTGCAATAGAATCTAAAATACTTTGAATTGGTTTAGAGGCAGCTAAAGCATTTCCAAGAACTAAAACCAAGGCCATTTGCATTGTAAAGCCAAGAAGTGACCAAAAGCCATTTCCCCAATGAATTGTCATATCAAAAAAAGATTGCCCTGTCGATAACATTGCAGCAATAAAGGTAATGACAGTTAAAATAATGGCGAAAACATAAGCATCAGGCAAATATTTTTGTACCAGTTCCACCGATAAATTCGTTATTTTTTTAAACATAATACACCTCTTTTTCTAAAATTAGCCAAGTATGAATGGCAGGCAGAAGCCAATCAATACTTGGCTATTTCTAAAATTATTTCTGAATTAAAACTGCTTCAGTTGCTTCCTGAACTTCTTCAAATGTAAACTCAGGATTCAATTCAATCACTTCAATACCTTGCTCACTTACCTCAAACACGCCCATTTCTGTAATAATCATATCAACCTGTGCTTGAGCTGTAAGCGGTAACTGACATTCTTTAAGAATCTTATGTTTCCCCTTGTTTGTGTGTTCCATAGCAACAATCACTTTTTTTGCACCGACTAATAAATCCATGGCGCCGCCCATACCAGGCACCATTTTTCCAGGAATTAGATAGTTTGCAATATTGCCTTTTTCATCGACTTGTAGTGCCCCCAAAACAGTTGCATCCACATGACCACCACGGATAATCCCAAAAGATGTTGCACTATCAAAAAATGCACCCCCAGGTAGAATTGTGACAGGTTGGCCACCTGCATTCACAACTGTAGAATCGGGATCATCTGCTTTAGGGCCTAAACCCACAAACCCATTTTCAGACTGAAGCACAATTTCAACCCCATCCGGTAAGAAATTAGCGACTTTAGTTGGCAACCCAATGCCCAAGTTAACTAAAGAACCATCTTCTAATTCTTGAGCAACTCGCTTTGCAATCCATTCTTGAATTTCTTCTTTTGATAAACTTGTTGCCATTAATTTTCCTCCTTTACAATATAATCCACAAAAATATGAGGAGTATGAACGAAATTAGGATCAAGGTCTCCTTTATTAACTAGCTCATGCGCTTGCACAATGGTTACCTTTGCATTTGCAGCCATGAGATTATTAAAATTATTTTGTGACCCCTTATATTGAATGTTTCCTTGTTCATCTACTTTATGCCCATAAATTAAAGCAACATCTGCATAAATTGGCATTTCTAATAAATACTCTTGGCCATCAATTATTTTTGATTCTTTTCCTTCAGCCACCAGTGTGCCGACACCAGTTGGTGTATAGAAACCACCCAGACCATAAGCACCTGCACGTATCCGCTCTGCAAGTGTCCCTTGTGGTATCAATTCAATATCAGTTTCTTTTTCATTCATCTGACGCCCAGCTTCTTTATTTAAACCAATATGGGTTGCAATAATTTTAGAAAACTGTTTTGTTGCCACCATTTTCCCGACACCACGGTCAATAAATCCAGCATCATTACAAATTAATGTTAAATCTTTAACCCCTTTTTCCACTAAGGCATCAATTATTTTCTCAGGGCTTCCGTTTGCCATAAAGCCTCCAACCATAAGAGTCATTCCGTCTTCAATATGACTTAGGACTTCCTCCATTGAGACAACTTTATTCATAATTTATCACCTTATCTTTCTACAATAACTGCAGCACCTTGTCCGCCGCCGATACACAAGGTAGCCAGACCATACTGTACATCCCGACGAATCATTTCATGAATTAATGTAACTAGGATTCTGGCCCCACTTGCACCAATTGGATGGCCTAAAGCAATTGCTCCACCATTCACATTTACCTTCTCACTGTCAAATTTTAATTCTTTGGACACAGCTAGCGCTTGAGACGCAAAGGCTTCATTTGCTTCAATCAAGTCTAAATCAGATACCTTTAATTCCGCCTTTTCCAAGGCTTTTTGACTCGCTGGAATTGGCCCACAACCCATAATCTTAGGATCCACTCCCGCTGTAGCCGTCGACTTAATCCTAACTAGTATATCTAAGCCCAAGGCGTTTGCCTTAGTTTCAGACATCAAAATCAAGGCGGCTGCCCCATCATTGATTCCTGAAGCATTTGCTGCCGTTACTGTCCCCTCTTCCTTTTTAAAAGCAGGACGTAGCCCACTCAGTTTTTCAAACTTACTATTATGCTTAGGATACTCATCTCTATCAAAGATGACAGGGTCACCTTTTCTTTGTGGGATTTCAATTGGTGTGATTTCTGATTCAAAACGGTTAGCTTCTTGCGCTTTCTGCGCTTTTTCCTGACTAGAAAGAGCAAAAGAATCTTGTTCTTCTCGGCTAATTTGGTATTTTTCCGCGACATTTTCTGCCGTAATCCCCATGTGATACTTATTAAATGCATCGGTGAGCCCATCTTTGAGCATTGTATCAATTACTTTCCCGTCTCCCATACGGGAGCCCCAACGATGACCAGGCACAACATAGGCGGCTTGTGACATATTTTCTGTTCCGCCCACAACAACTACGTCTGCATCACCTAGCATAATTTTTTGTGCCCCAAGTTCAACTGTTTTTAACCCAGACCCGCAGACCATATCAATGGTAAATGCGGTTTTTTCGACAGGGATTCCAGCATTGACCGAAACTTGTCGTGCGACATTTTGTCCAAGGCCAGCATGCAAGACATTACCAAAGATCACTTCATCGACTTCACTTGGATTAAGTTTAACTTCATCCAACACGGCCTTTACAACACACGTTCCTAAATCAACAGCTGAAAGATTTTTCAAACTTCCGCCAAAGTAACCAATGGCTGTTCTTTTAGCAGCTACAATCACTACATTTTCCACATTAACAACCTCCTATCAATTTGTACTCTCAATATAGCTAAAAATGTAAACGATTACAAATGAATGTTTTTCATTCCCTTTGATAACAAAAAGTAATGTGATATTATTATAATAACCCATCGCTATGCAACAAAGCTTGGTATAGCTGATTTGTTATCGTTTTCTATTACTTTTTATTATAGGGGGTTCTATGAATTTTAATCATCTGGAATATTTTGTGAATATTGTTGACTGTCAATTTAACTTGAGTATTACAGCAAATAAATTACATATTTCACAGCCCACATTATCTAAAACAATTAAACAATTCGAAGAAAGTGAAAATATTGAAGTCTTTTACAAAAAAGGTGGTCGAAATGTTGGACTAACTCCAGCTGGGCAGATTTTATACGAACGAGCAAAGCAAATTATACAAATCCACGATACTTTGTTGGAAGAATTAAGTAATCTATCCCGTTATCCCAGCGGTAAAATCCGAATTGGAATCCCACCTTTAGTTCTGAGTGTGCTCTTTACCACGGTTATTTCTAAATTAATTTCCTCAAACCCTAATATTAAATTTGAAATCATTGAAGCTGGAGCCTTTGATTTAGTGAATAAAATTGAAAAGGGTGGTGTTGATATTGCAATTATTCTACAGCCTAACCGTATTAACCATAAATACTTTTATGAAGTGACCCTATTTGAAGATATTCTTTCAGTTTATGTAAATAAAAACCACGAACTGGCACAATCAATTCATCGCCCAATTCAGTGGAAAGAATTAGATAATTTAGATATAATCTCATTTGATCAAACTTTTATGATACGAAGATTATTAGATAACAAGCTTAAAGAAGAGATTGTCCACCCCAATTTTATTAATCAGTCTATATCATGGGACTTCTTAGTAGAAACGGTTAAAACAGCAGATTGTTTAACTATACTACCTCGGACTATTGAACGATTTATGAATACGAATGATCTAATTCGTATCAATTTCGCAGATCCTCTTCCCTGGAACGTCGCCATGGTCTTTCCAAAAAAAAGTCCTTACAGTCTATTAGAAAAATATACAATCCAAAGTCTGCAAAATTTTTTCTTTGCTTCAAATAACATCTTCCCAATTGAAACATACAGATTAATTGATTATCAAAACATGCCAATTATTTTAAAAAATATAAACAAATATAAATAAAAAGGAGTGTCTTATGAAAACTGTCAAATATTATCTAGTTAAATATTCGCGTATTCTGGAATTATTTATTGCCTCGGCACTAGCTATCGGAATTGCTATTGGCTTTATTGATCTAGCCAAGTACTTTGGCCTTTTACTCGAATCGAATACCAAAGAAACTTATTCAGTTTTTCAAGGTTTTCTCGGTTATGCCTTATTACTTATTGTTGGGATTGAGCTCATCTTTATGCTCTTATCCCATTCAACCCGAGCCATTCTTGAACTCGTCCTCTTCGTTATTGCCCGGAAGATGCTGATTTATGCCGATACCATGCTGGACTTAGTCCTAGGTGTGATTGCCATGAGTTTAGTCTTTTGTACCCTCCACTTCTTTATGAAGGATATTCAAGTCAATTTTCTCAAGGAACATGAAGACTGACCCCGACTTAAACTGTATAAACATTAAATTAGGAAAGGAATTGTAATGAAACCATTATTTATTCAAGCTGTTCTCCAAGACAAAATCTGGGGTGGGACCAAGTTAAAGGATATTTATCATTTTGATATTCTCAGCCAAACCACAGGGGAAGCATGGGTTATTTCCGCTCACCCCAATGGCGACTCCCCCATTCTTTCTCCCCAAGAATTCGCCGGTCAAAGTTTAAGTCAGGTCTATCAGGAAAATCCTGACCTCTTTGGCCCAAATCCACCTGAAAAGTTCCCTTTACTAGTTAAAATCTTAGACGCTAAAGCTGACCTATCTGTCCAAGTCCATCCCGATGATACCTACGGCTTAAGCCACGAAAGTGAACTGGGCAAAACCGAATGTTGGTATATCCTCGATGCCCAACCGGGGGCGCAAATCATCTATGGTCACCAAGCTCATGATGCTAAAGAATTCAAGCAGCTTGTCGACCAAGGAGATTGGGACCAGCTCCTCACTAAGGTTCCCGTTAAAACGGGTGATTTCTTCTATGTACCAGCCGGAACCATCCATGCCATTGGAGCGGGTATCACTATTCTCGAAACCCAACAAAATTCAGATACCACTTACCGAGTCTATGATTATGACCGGCCAGACCATGAGGGTAAGCTAAGACCCCTCCATCTAAAAGACTCCCTGGCAGTTACCCGCTTCCCGCATTACCAAGATCCCGTCAATCAATGGCAAGAAGATCTTGATGGCGGATCAATTCAGCAACTTTTAGCCAATGACTTCTTCTCGGTTTACAAATGGCAAGTCACTGACCAAATCAAGCTTGATTTAAAACCTATCTATTATCTAGCCACCGTCATTGAAGGCCAAGGTAAACTGACCCTTGATGGTCAGACCTATCCCTTAAATTTAGCGGATTCTTTTATCTTGCCTTATGGCCAAAAAGAGATTCAAATCAGTGGTGATTTAACTTTAATCACTTCCCACCCCAAGTCAGAATAAAGTCAAAATGCTAGAAAGCGGGCAAGAAGTAGAAAATCCCTGATTTTAGCTTGCTGGAACACTAGGAGCTAAGCGACTTAGTGCTCCAACAGTTGAATGAAGATATGAGTTCAACTTCATTCAATAATGAAGCACAGCAAACTACTGCCTTGCATCATATGAATTTTAATATAAAAAAGAAGGACTGGGCTTTTTTGCCCAGTCCTTAGCTTTTGCTATTAGCTTAAAATATTCATTTATGGTAAGCATGGCCATGAATAATCCGGTAGGCTCGATAAATTTGTTCCATTAAGACCATACGCATCAACTGGTGAGGCAAGGTAATCCGACCAAAGGAAACCATCCAATCAGCTCGTGCTTTGACCTTAGGGTGGAGGCCTAAAGACCCTCCAATAACAAAGGTCACTTTGGATGACCCATAAGTGGCATAGTCATCCAATTGTTGAGCCAAATCCTCAGAGGAAATTAGCTTGCCTTCAATTGCTAAAACGATTACCTTACGATCATTGGCAATATGTGACAGAATACGATCGCTCTCTTTAGCCAAGACTTGTTCAATTTCTGTTTCTGACATATTTTCAGCCGTTGCCTCATCGGCAACTTCCAGTAAATTCACTTTAGCATAAGGTCCCATCCGCTTATGGTATTCCTCTATCCCCTGCTTAAGGTACTTTTCTTTCAACTTACCCACACTGATAATATCAATATTCATTACCAGACCCCCTTCTTTACTATCCTACCATTTTAAACTTTTCATTTATAGTTACAATAATTGACAATTGCAGGGAATTTGTTATGCTTTTCTAAGCATGAACGAATTTTTTCATTTGAGAAAGGAAATTATTATGGTTAAAAAAATTATTGGTGTCCTTGGCCTAGGTGTCTTCGGCCAAATGGTTGCCAAAGAGTTGGGCCGGTTTGGGTCAGAAGTCATTGCAGTTGATACTTCTGAACAAAAAGTCCAAGACATCGCTGATGCAGTGACCTACAGTGCTGTAGGGGACTTTACTGATATTGAACTTTTAAAAAATATCGGAATTATTAACTGCGACGTGGTGATTATCGCTACCGGTTCCAACCTAGAATCCGCCGTACTTGCAGTCATGCACTGCAAAAAACTTCATGTACCAAAGATCATTGCTAAGGCTCATTCCAAAACCTTTGAAGAAGTCCTCTATGAAGTAGGGGTCGACGCGGTGATTTCACCAGAACGAGATTCTGGTTACCGCCTAGCCTCTAAACTTTTACGTAACCGGATTGATGAAGTCCTCCGTCTCGATGAAAATACTTCCGTCATCGAATTTGATATTCCTGATTCATGGGTTGGCAAGAGCTTACAAGAATTAGACCTCCGCCAAAAATATGAAATTAACTTGATTGGAATCCGGCCAGAAAAAGGGGAACCAATGACCGGGGTCCCAATTAGTGACCCCTTACCTGATGAAATTGTCCTAGTAGGGATTGCAAATTCGCATACCTTTGAACACGAAGACTATCTCGGCAACATCCATTAAGCTCGTATAAACTATAAATTTTAAACGTGGGCTAACTAATCTAAGCCCTCAATATTTAGGTAGGCAGACCCAGAGAAAATCGCTGATTTTTTCTGGGTCTGCCTTTTTTATCTTAAATTAAACTATTTACATTTACGCTTGAATTAACCCATAGAAGACTTCCACTACAGGTTCGATCAAACCATCTGGGAAATCAAAGCCTTCTGTATGTAAAGGGGCATAATCTTCCCCGTCTCCCATAAAGAACATGGCTCCAGGTACTTTTTGAAGAAAGTAAGCAAAATCTTCAGAGGCTCGGAAGGGTTCTTCTAATTCCTTAATCGCTTGGCCTTGACCTTGACAGACTTGCCATATTTTATCAACAGCCTCACTATGGTTGACCGTAGCTGGAAAATATTCTTGACTATCCCAAGAAAATTCTAGCTGGTACTGCTTGCTCAAACTTTGAGCTTGCGCTACCACTAGGTCTTCTAAATGCTGTAAATCCTCATCATAGAGGGCCCGAATAGTGAGTCGCAGAACCCCTTGCCCTGCAGAAATGCCAAAAGCTTTTTCTCCCACAGCGACATGGACAATCGTCAAACGGATCATTCCTTTAAATAAGGAGTGGTCTGTCTGTATATTTTCTAAAGCGGACACCAATTTAGCCATAGCATAAGAGGGATTAATCCCATCTTCGGGACGCATGGCATGGGAGGGTTTCCCTTTAAAATACAAATTTAACCCCTTCGATGTCAGTGCCAAAGTCCCCTTGTTTAAAGCAACGGTCTGAAAAGGTTGCCCAGGATAATTATGGTAAGCATAGAAACTGTCAATCTTACATTCTGCAAAAATATCTAAACAAGCCTTAGCTCCTTCTCCCACTTCTTCAGCCGGTTGAAAGAGGAGTACAACATTTCTTTCAGGCTTAAGCCGGTTAATTTCTAAGGCTAAGCCGCACAGGGTTGCCGCATGACCATCATGACCACATTTATGGCCCTTGCCTGGTATTTGTGAAACATAATCTGCTGCAATCTTATCCTCAATCGGTAAGGCATCAAAATCTGCCCGAAAGGCAATTGCGCTAGCCTCAGGGTCACTGGCACCTTGATAAAAAGCATAGAAATAATGACCTCTATCCACAATCTCAAAAACATTTGTTTTTTCCTTTAGAAAATGGAGTAAATTAGCCTTAGTCCAAGTTTCTTGCCAAGATAGTTCTGGATGACGATGGAGTTGGTGACGTAAATCGATGCAAGTTGCTAAATCTTCTTTGAGCATACAAACGCTTCTTTCTGTAATTTGTCACTGCTATTATAGGAAATATATCCCCTAGCCTCAAGAGCTGGTTAACTAGAATCCCATTAGAGTTTACTTAATCATCACAATATTGTTCTATCCCTAACCCCTCTTTTATAGATTTATTGATAATATGCTGACATATTAATGCATTAAACCAAGCCTGATAAATCCTACTTATGCACAAGCCATCTGGGATGATTTGAACAAATAATATTAACTTATCTACAGTTTTCTGTGTATTACTTATTACTTACCCACCGTTATTCCATAAAAACAGCACTTATTCACAGATTTCTGTGGATAAGTGCTGTATGGTCTGTTAATATCTATTTATTTTGAAAGAGACATTTTTAGATTTTTTCTTAATTTAAACTTAGTTTTGACTGCCTTGCATGGTATTAGTTTGGTTATTTGGAGCTTTTAAAGTAATTTTGGCAGTCGCTTGTTTACCTTCACGGAGATAGGTTACCGTAATGGTATCGCCCACCTTGTAATCATAAAGTGCTTTCTTCAAGCTTTGGCTATCGGTAATATCGGTATCATTAACTTTAGTAATCACATCATATTGCTGCAGACCGGCTTCTTCAGCAGCAGAACCAGCCACTACTTCTACTACGATCGCACCATCGGTGGTGTTTTCATCTAATTTAAGAACTTCTTGGCGAGAATTCAAAGAAATTGCTGAAAGGTCATACATACTTACCCCTAATTGTGGACGTACAATTTGGCCATTTTCTTCAAGTTCTTGGGCAATCTTAGCAACATCATCCGCTGGAATCGCAAAGCCCATTCCTTCAATAGTTTCATCGGCTAACTTAGATGAGTTAATCCCAATTAATTTACCTTGACTATTCACTAAGGCGCCACCAGAATTACCAGGGTTAATTGCAGCATCTGTTTGTAGGACGGTCATTTCCCAGTCTGGATTACCATCACCATCAGAGTCAACTTGTTCTTGTCGGTCTAGGCCGGACACAATCCCTTGGGTTACAGAAGAGGCATACTCAGACCCTATTGGAGATCCGATTGCAATGGCAATATTACCGACTTTCACATCTTCAGATTTCGCAAATTCAATCGTTTGGGTGACCTTTGAAGCATCAATACTTAAAACCGCTAAGTCACTGAGTGAATCTGAACCCACAATTTTAGCTTCAAGGGTATCCCCATTTGCCATGGTGACTTCAACCGAATCGGCACCATCAATCACATGGTGGTTGGTTACAATATAAGCTGTTTTGCCATCTACTTTATAGACAACGCCAGACCCTGTTGCAGTTAAAACTTGTTGACTATCAAATTTATCTAAATCAATCCCACCATCTTGACCTTGTTCTTGGCCTTGACTATCTTCTTGATTTTGGAATTGGTTATAAGGGAAAGGAAGAGCATTTTGTAAATTTTGTTGGTTTTGATAATTTGAAACTGTCACGACAGCATCCCGAGTTTTATCAACCACTGAAGTGATAGTATTTTCAAAATCAGTCGAAGAGAGTGGCTGTTCTTGTGAATGTACCGGTTGTACCCGGTAATTAAAACCATATCCAATCAGTAAGAAAGTCAGACCTAAGACAAGAGCTCCGACCAAGCCTGAGAAAATTCCTCGCCAGTAGGTCGTTTTTTGTTTTTGTTTATTATAATTCATCGTCATCTTTATCATCCCTTCGTTGGTATCTTTTATTGATTGAAATTACTATACCATCTATTTATGAAATCTGTGTGAATTATTTTTCATTAATTATTAATAAAAAACGATTAAATATGGACGAAATTGAATTATAATAAAGAAGACAAGATGAATGGAGGGACACTATGTCAACTTTAGAAATTAAAAATTTACATATTGAAATAGAAGGTAAAGAAATTCTTAAGGGTGTCAATCTTACCCTTAATAGTGGTGAAATCCATGCCATTATGGGCCCCAATGGAACAGGAAAATCTACCTTAGCAGCAGCCATTATGGGCAACCCGGCCTATGAAATAACCCAAGGCCAAATCTCATTAGACGGCCAAGATGTTTTAGCCATGGAAGTGGATGAACGCGCCCGAGCTGGACTTTTCTTAGCCGTGCAATATCCATCTGAAATTCCTGGTATCACCAACGCCACCTTTATGCGGGCTGCAATTAATGCCCGTCGTGATGAAGACCATCAAATGGGAATTCCCGAATTTATTCAAAAATTAGATCAAAAAATGGCACTTTTGGATATGCCTGAAAGTATGGCCACTCGTTACCTCAACGAAGGTTTTTCGGGCGGTGAGAAAAAGCGCAATGAAATCCTTCAATGCCTCATGATTGAACCAGCCTTTGCGATTCTAGATGAAATTGATTCTGGCCTAGATATCGATGCCTTAAAAATGGTTGCCAAGGGTGTCAATGCCATGCGGGGATCTGAATTCTCTTCTCTAATTATTACCCACTACCAACGTCTCTTAAATTATATCCAGCCTGATATTGTTCACATTATGATGGATGGCAAAATTGTCATGACAGGGGGGCCCGAACTAGCGCAGCGCTTGGAAGCAGAAGGCTACAAGGAAATTTCTAAAGAGCTTGGGTTTGACCTTGATAGTCTACACGCCTAGGAGGTAGCATATGCACACACCTACGATGGACCAACACCAAGCTTTAATTCCCAACTTAAAGAAATTCCCCACTTGTTTTTTAAATAAAATGGAAGTAGCCAAAAAAACTTGGAAAAGTCTGACCCCACCCCAAATTGAACGGGTTGATTTTTCAGATTTTGATTTCTTCCAAAGTGATTTAAAAGATATTCCAGTCTTCCATTACGATGCTACTCAGTTAGCCCAATCTGGGGTCATCATCATGGACCTCTTCCAAGCCTGCCTTACCTATCCTGACTTAATTCAAGACAACCTTTTCTCCGTGATAGATAGTCAAGCCGACCAAGTTACCGCCTATAATTTGGCCTTCTTACAAGGAGGACTCTTTATCTATGTGCCACCCTATCTTGAATTAGACCAAGCACTTGATATCACAGTTCTCATTAATAATCAAAAACAAGCCGGCTTTAATCAACGCATCCTCCTCTTAGCTGACCACCATAGCCACTTTACCTATTTGGAACGCCTTCAAAGTCAAGGCCAGCAAGCCAACAAGGGCAGTCTGATGGTAGAAGTAATTGCTAACGAAGGAGCTCAAGTGAACTATCTTGCCTTAGATGCCATTGACTCCGCTCAAGGACAATTCTATCTTAAACGCTACGGAGCTACCCAGAAAGATGCCCAAATCAATTGGTCAATTGCTGCTATGAATCAAGCCAATACTATTCTTGACTTAGATACCTATCTATTAGGACCAGGATCACAGTCTTATGTTCAGATTGTGGCCATTGCCAACCAAGACCAGGTCCAAGTCATTGATTCTAAAGTTGTCAACCAAGCCAATTATTCTGTCGGTCATATTTACCAACATGGAGTGATCTTAGACCAAGCCCGTTTAAGCTTTAACGGAATCGGCCATATCATCAAGGGGGCCAAACAAGCCGATGCCCAACAAGAAAGTCGGGTCCTCATGCTCAGTGACCAGGGCCGGGGTGATGCCAACCCTATCCTCTTAATCGATGAATTTGAAGTCACCGCGGGTCACGCCGCTTCCATCGGTCAAATTGATGCTGACCAACTCTATTATTTAATGAGCCGCGGTCTCAAACGTAAAGAAGCAGAATACTTGGTTATTCGTGGCTTTTTAGGTTCAGTTATTCATAGTATGCCTAGCCGTCAAGTTCAAGACCAAGTGATTGCAATTATGGATCAGAAACTTGCATCCTTACGTGCATAGTGCCAGAAAGGAGGGGCCATGCAAGCCCACAACAAACCCAAAAAGATAGCTTGGCCACAAGACCAAATTCGCCAAGCCTTTCCTTATTTAAACTTACCCATCCAAGACCAAGCCTTAATTTACTTAGATACCGCCGCTACGAGTCAGAAACCTCAAAAAGTCATTGATAAATTAAGTCACGTCTATGCCACCCAATCTGCCAATGTCCACCGGGGGATTTATCAACTAGCTGACCAAGCAACGCAAGCCTATGAAGCTTGCCGCCAAACCGTGGCTGACTTCTGTGGTGCTGAATCCGCTAAAGAAATTCTCTTTAATGGCGGCACTACAATTGGTTTAAATTTTCTAGCCCAGAGCTTAGTGAAACCCCGTATGAAAGCCGGCGACCGCATTCTAACTACCCGTCTGGAGCACCACTCTAATCTAGTCCCTTGGCAAGTACTTTGCCAAGAGACCGGCAGCCAACTCCACTATCTTAAACTTAAGCCAAACTATCAAGTAGACTTAGCCGACCTTCAAGTCCAATTAGAAACTGGCGCCAAAGCCTTGGTCATCCACCATGTCTCCAACGTCTTGGGCGTAATCCAAGACCTAAAAGCACTTGCCGAATTGGCCCACCAATACGATTGTCTCTTAATTGTAGATGGGGCTCAAGCTGCGGGCCACTTGCCACTAGCCATATCAGACTGGGATGTGGATGCCTATGTTTGGTCCAGTCATAAAATGTATGGGCCTTCAGGTCTCGGTCTTTGTTATCTAAAGTCCGACCTCCAAGACCAGTGCCGCCCCTTCTTCTATGGGGGTGAAATGATCCATCAAGTCAATGATTATGAAGCGAGCTATAAAGAAGGCCCCTGGAAGTTTGAAGGCGGAACCCCACCCCTAGCCCAGGTTTTAGCCTTACCAGAAAGTATCGCCTTTATCCAAGATTTAGAGCTTTCTGCCATTCAAAAACATGAGCTAGACTTAGCTGCCTATGCTCGACAAGGCTTAGGAGAGCTCGGTGGTTTTGATATTTATTCACCACCCGGCACCGGTATTTTAGCCTTCAATATTCAAGACGTTCATCCCCACGATGCAGCCACAGCTTATGATTTAGAAGGGGTTGCTCTCCGAGCGGGTCACCATTGTGCCCAGGTTTTAATGCGGCAACTACAGATTCCTGCCTGTCTGCGGGTCAGTCTTGGCGTCTATAACACCCAGGCTGAAATTGATGCTTTCTTAGCTACGAGTCAAAAAGTAAAGGAGTTTTTTACCCATGGGGCTTGAACAATTAAATGATCTCTATCAAATGACCATCCTTGACCACGCCCAACATCCTCGACATTTTGGGTCACTCGCCCAAGCTAACTACCGGATGGAACTCTATAATCCTACGTGCGGTGATCAATTAGAGGTTCAAATGTTAGTCCAAGATGGAATCATCCAGGACATTTCCTTTATGGGAACAGGCTGTTCAATTTCCTTGGCCTCAGCCTCGATGATGACCCAAACCCTCAAAGGACACGATTTAGACCAAGCCCAGGAATTGATTCAAAATTTTGACTTCTTAATTGGCGGTCTAGACGACCAGGGGCAAACCCATTCTTTAAGTTTACAAGACCAAGCCCAACTCAAAGATGCTACTATCTTAGCCGGCGTCCGCAAATTTCCCGCCCGCTACAAGTGTGCTGCCTTAGCTTGGAAAGCTAGTCAAGCTTGTCTTGACCAACATTTACAAGATCAAACTCAGAAAGGAAGTGACTCAAGTCATGGCCATGATTCCACAAATTAATGATTACCAATACGGTTTCCGTGACCAAGCCGAAATTTTATTTTCCACTGGCAAGGGGCTTTCAGAAGAAGTTGTCCGAGCTATTTCCAAAGAAAAGCAAGAACCCCAATGGATGCTAGACTTTCGTCTCCAGTCTCTTAAAGAATTCTATCAGCAAGATATGGTCGATTGGGGGCCTGACCTATCTGCCCTCAACTTTGATGATATTATTTACTATCAAAAAGCCACCCCTAGACCCGCACGGTCTTGGGACCAAGTCCCGCAAGAAATCAAGGATACCTTTGAGCGAATAGGGATTCCCCAAGCCGAACGAGCCTATCTAGCCGGAGCCACCGTCCAATATGAGTCCGAAGCGGTTTATCATAACCTCAAACAAGAATTTGATAAATTAGGGATTATTTTTACCGATACCGACTCAGCCTTACGGGATTACCCAGAACTCTTCAAAGAGTATTTTGCTACTGTTGTAGCCAACAATGATAACTTCATTTCTGCTTTAAATGGGGCCGTTTGGTCTGGTGGATCGTTTATCTATGTGCCTAAGGGAGTGAAATGTGATATTCCTTTACAAACTTACTTCCGCATCAATAATGAAGCCACTGGCCAATTTGAACGGACCTTGATCATTGTGGATGAAGGGGCCTCAATCCATTATGTGGAAGGCTGTACCGCCCCAACTTATTCTACTGCTTCCCTCCATGGTGCAGTCGTTGAAATCATCGTCAAAAAGGATGCTTATTGTCGGTACACCACCATCCAAAACTGGTCCCATAATGTGTATAATCTAGTTACCAAGCGGACCCATGCCTATGAAAATGCTACGATGGAATGGGTGGATGGTAATATTGGCGCCCACACTACCATGAAGTATCCCTCCGTCGTCTTAAAAGAAGCCGGCGCCCGCGGCACGGTGATGTCTATCGCTTTTGCTGGTAAAGATCAAATCCAAGATGCCGGAGCTAAGATTTATCATATGGCGCCCCATACCTCCTCCTCAATTATTTCTAAATCCATCTGCAAAGATGGCGGTGAGGTAGACTACCGCGGCCAAACTTATTTTGGACCCAATTCACAAGGTTCTAAGGCTCATATTGAATGTGATACTATCATTATGGATGAATTGTCCAAGTCGGATACCATTCCCTTTAATGAGATTCATAATGGCCAAGTTGCCCTAGAGCATGAAGCTAAGGTATCGCGCATTTCAGAAGAACAACTCTTTTATCTCATGAGTCGCGGGTTAACTGAAGCCCAAGCTACTGAAATGATTATTATGGGCTTTGTCCAACCCTTCTCCAAAGAACTACCGATGGAATATGCCGTCGAATTAAATCGACTCATTTCATATGAAATGGAAGGTAGTGTTGGTTAATTTTAAAAACAGCTAGGAATCCTATGTTATAGGTATTCCTAGCTGTTTTTTTGACTATTCAATTAACAAAACATTTCTTTTCTAGTAAAATTTATCCAAAATCTTATCTTGCATCATTAATCATTATTCAGCAGCTTCAGTGATTGAAGTTGCCATAATAATCGCAGCCATCGGATCGACATGACTAATTGAATAGACAATATTATCCTCTTGCCAAATAATTTGGTTAACACCTAAATCAGAGGCAGCCCCTTCATCCAGGCTGATTTGTCCCTTATCTCGGGGTGCTGGCAACAAGTGCTCTTCCAAATAGGTCACAACTTGATATGGAAGTTCGATAGACTCAGCATTCTCCATGTTTGGGGTCCGGACCCCTAGCGCCCAATTGCCTTCCTGCCAATAAGTAAAGCGTGATCCAGCGCCACCATTTTGATAACCAATAATCCCATAGCCCAAATCAATTTCCTGACCATTTGTATCAATCACTTGATTCACAGCCTCTTGAGCTTGGTTCTTATCTGGATAGGTGACTTTTTCAAATGAAGCAAGGGGTTGTAAGTTATTAACTTTTGTATCGTCTAAGTCTATTGGATTTTCAGTGGCATAATAAAGAATTTTGAATTTTCCATCTTTTTCTTGGCCGGTCGTCGCAGCAGAAAGGAACTCAGGCGATTGTGCCGTTAAAATATGATTGGGCAAGGGAGTCTCAGGGTAAAGTTCCACCAATTGCCCCAAAATTTTCTGAGCTTGGTCCTCAGGTGACACTGTTTGAGCATTAACGGAAACAGGAGAGAATAGGGATTCGCACCCATGATTAACTTGGCTGGTCGTTCCTAGTACAAAGATTGAAGCTAAACAAGCAAGTGAAGCCTTAACTACTTGCTTATTATTTAATGCTTGCATGATTTTACCTCCTTTGGCAATATTCTAACTTATCCTGGATAGTAAAACTATATAGCTACTTTGATTACCTCCCTTCCTCCTAAAATTGTTTGATTTTGACGCATCCCTTCTAAACTTAGTGAACTTTTAGCGAGTTCCTTAGACATAAGTCTATATTAAAAAAGTGATTACAGTACCTCTTAAGTAAATTATAAAAATAATATTTTTTCATTGCAAATCATTAAATTTTATATATGTTATAAAAACAAACTAAGATTGACATTACAGTTTTTTTAAATATAAACCATAATCTCCGAAAAATTATAGTCAAGTCCACAATCCTGTGTAAAATACTATACAATGTCTTTTCGGCTTCTTACTGATCAAACTTAATATATTTTTTTGTAGAGCTCAGCCATTCATCATGAAGATCCATTAGAACAGCGCCTATTAATCGATTAGTTGAAGCTCGATTGGGAAAGATACGAATGATCTTTTCTCTTCGACGAATTTCTTGGTTTAGTCTTTCAAGGAGGTTAGTACTTTTTAGGCGGTTGTGGCCTGCGCCAATGACTGTGTATTGAAAAGCATCTTCGAAGCCATTATCTAAGATCTCACAAGCTTTTGAATATTTTTTTTGATCACTATATTCACTGACCAAGACATTCTTAGCTGTTCGAGCGAGTTCAATATCTGTAAACTTAAAAATAGCTTTTACCGCTTCTTTAAATGGTTTTGAATCCTTTTTTGGAATTGAACTAAAGATTTTTCGTAAAAAGTGCACTTGGCCTCTTTGCCAACTGGTGTTGGTAAAAGACTTACGAATGGCAGACACTAATCCTTTATGGACATCCGAAATAACGAGTGATGGTCCCTTTAATCCTCGATCTTTTAAGTACTCAAAGAAAACGGACCAAGTATCATCACTCTCTTCGTTTTGGATCATAAAACCAATGATTTCTCGGTCTCCATCTTCCGTAATTCCGATCGCAATATGGCAACTTTTAGAAAGAACCCGATTATCTTCTCGAATCTTTATGTAGACCACATCTGTTATCAAGTAAGGATAGTTTTTATCCGAAAGCGATCGGTTCTGCCACTCTTTGACCAATGGGTCTAATTGTTCAGTCAGACTTGACACAAAAGATTTAGAGACTGATTTACCACATAATTCTTCAACAATTTTTGAAACTTTACGTGTGGGTACGCCAGAAATATACATTTCTAGCATTGAAGCGAGCAGTGACTTTTCATTTCGCTGATAGCGTTCAAAAACCGTCGGCGAAAAGGCGTCGTCACGTGTTCTGGGGACTCGTAATTCAAGCGTTCCAACGCGAGTCGTTAAATCTCGTTCGTAGTAGCCATTTCGTTGAGTCCGTCGGCCTTCAGATCGTTCATAGTCTTCAGCTTGAATATATTCCGTTCGCTGGTTTTCCATCAATTGGTTGAAGACATTGGTTAAAATGTTTTTCGAGACATCATCTGTAACTGATTGTTCAATAATGTCTTCAATCTCTTCGCTATTCAGTGTAATGTACTTGGGTCATGTAAAGTCCTCCTGGGTATGTTTTAGTGGTTAAAAAAATTGTACCGAAAAAGGGCTGTTACATGGCCTTTTATCTTTTACACAATTATATGGACTTTATCGAAATTATTCACTGCATTATTAAACCATAAAATATAAGTAAATTATAAAACTATATATACTTTTCAGAGCCTTATCACATACTTTTAGATTAGGCAACCGAATAAAAATAGCTTATATCCATCCACTCTAATAAAAAAACAATCTTTCTTGAGATAAAAAGTCTCGTAGAAAGATTGTTTTTTAACAACTATCAGTAATTATCGATTAATTGAACGCGCGATCATAGAGAGCGTATGACGTTGGCCGCGGATGGCTCGGCTCATGACTAAGATATTGTCAACTGGCGCTAAACCACCATAACCGGCATCACCAATATGTTGCATATCTACGCCACACATCTTATTTTGGATGGCCATATACCGGATTGTTTCTGGCTCAGCCGATTCTTGACTGGTACCGATAGCAGACATCACAAGTGCTCCATGACGGTGAGCAATCTTAACTGCCTCAGTCAATTCTTGGGCTTGGAAGCCAGGCACTGAACCAACTGAAGGGGCTAAAATAACATCCGCTCCGGCATCAATCAAAGCTTGCACAACATCCAAGTCTAAGACCGGTTCATCCACCCCAGCCGCATGCATCTTACCAGCTATAATCAAGCCTGAATAAGATTGGCGGGCTTGTTTGACTGTATCAATAATGGCTTGATTAGTAACGCCAGTCCCTGGATTCCCGGTAAAGCAAACGAAATCCATCCCCAGTTTTTCTATTTCAGCTAAGGTTTCAGAATTAGCTTGACGGCCTTTAGGAATTTCAATCAGCTCACTCATCATCTCAATATTAGGGTCAACCGGTTCTAAATTCACCCCAATGGGACGACCCACTAAATGATGAAGTCGGTCTACAAAATTACCTTCATAGTCACCCAATCCATTAATAACTGGATTCAAAACATCCAAACCATTTAACAAGAGTAAATCTGCCCCGAAAGCGCGTGCCATTTCAGCATTGGTAATATCCCCAATCACAGGCGCTGCCATGACCACATTTTCAGAAACAATGATTCGGCCTTCTGATGCTTTTATACTTTGTTTTAATTCCGCACCAGACATTGCTAAAATCTCAGACGTATTCGCACTTAAAAAACGTTTTACCATGTAAAAACCTCCTTTTAAATATAGATCTATTTTACCACGGAAAAGCCCTTTCACAAATATTTATAAAAAACTCGGGAGAGGGACAAAAAGTCCCGCTCCCATATACTGAAGTTCTATAAATATTTTAGTTCTGTCGCCATAGCTGGATCAGTCATATGCAATTTAATCTGACGTTTAATATCAAAATCATACTGTGTCAAGGTATCTTCCATGGCAGACAAGGCTAGAACCTTTGTATTATTATCTCGACTTAAGTGGCCCAGATAAATATCTTTAGTCTTTTCACCGATTAAATCTATCATGGCTAAGGCACCATCTTCATTCGATAAATGTCCTTTATCACTCAGGATGCGTTGTTTCAAGGACCAGGGATAGGGTCCATACCTCAGCATTTCAATTTCATGGTTGGATTCAATTAAATATGCATCGGCATTTTTCAGTAAGTCCCGAAGTCGTTGACTAACATAACCTGTATCAGTCAACATAACAAACTGCTTTTTAGACCGTTGAAAGGCATAAAATTGTGGTTGAATTGCATCATGACTTACATTGTAGGTTAAAACATCAATATCTCCAATGGTAATCATCTCTTCATTTTCAATATATTTAATGTTTTCTGGAGCAATTTTACCAATCATATTCGCCATCACCGACCAGGTTTTTCGGTTGGCATAGATAGGTAAGTTGTATTTACGTGACAAAACCCCAACCCCATGAATATGGTCTTTATGTTCATGGGTGACTAGGATGGCATCCACTTGGGCAAGTGACCGGTCAATTTGTTGAAAGAGACCTTCGATGCGTTTGCCACTTAGACCCGCATCCACCATCAGATGGGTTGTCGCCGACTCAATATAAGTACAATTACCTGAAGAACCAGAAGCTAAAATTGAAAAGCTTAAGTCAGATGGCCCTTGCTTAAAAGGACTATTAATATTTAAATTTAAGGTTTTTTCCAAAGACATCTAATCACTTTCTAAGTTGCTTAATTAAGGATACAGGATTAAGTTAGCTTATCATGCTAAGACTTAGTCTGCAAGTCTTAGAAGCCACCTGCTCCTGAGCCGCCCCCAAACCCACCTGAAGATCCGCCTGAGAAACCGCCCCCGAAACCGCCTGAATTGGATCCAGAATAGGAAGAAGGTTTAGGTGCTGCGGATACAATGTTTTCAGAGACAGAGTTACGTAGCATTTGATTAATATAAAAGGGATTGGAATAGAAGGTACCCGGCATAGATAGGGTTTCAAGCTCTTCTGCTCCATAGGTTTTATTCATGGCATCTATCACTTTATCCGCCACCCCCAAGGAAACTGCGTAGACCAAATATTCGTCCCACAATGGTAGAGATGCAACTTGGCGCATATCCATTTGCCCGACATCTTCTAACATATTAGCAAAACCTTGCCATTCTTTCGTCATTTTATCTTGTTGGGTCGTCATAGGTGGTTTCTTCCACACTAAGACCATGAGCACAATAAGGGCTAGAATATTTGCTAGATTCCAAATCATAATCGCTACCCATACTTGCCAACCCATTTGAGGCCAGAAAGACACGAGACTTAAGAAAGTTGCAATTACAGTCATCACAATCCCTAGGACACATAGAGCGAATAAAGCATTAATGATTTTAGGTTTGGGACCGAAGAGACGTTCCCCTTTGACTGCTGCATTATTTTTAAACCGAGTCCAATAGGAATTTTGTTGTTTACGGTAAGACTTATGGTGAGAAATCCGTTCTGAAATATCTTCCAAAGTTTGGCTTTGACCTTCTTCAGGTGTTAAATAATCTAAAACATATTGTTCGTGTTTTTGTAAAAGGTCCCGACTCGGCGCTTGTGGATTCAGGGAAATCTCTAAGGTCTCATCTGTACCGAAATTTAAAAAGCCCCGTTTTTCTTTCTTAATTTCATTTAAATGAATATATTTTTTACGAGCTAGATCTAGTATCGTCGCAGAAAAATCATCACTATTCGGCTCAGGTCTTAGGACCGCCGCTGCCATAACAGCTGGACTCACATCATCTGGTAGAGAGTAGACATGGTCTGGCACATGCACGGGTTGAGGATTGGCTTTCTTACGTGCTCTGAAATAAAAGAAGTATAAAAAGACTGTCATTGGTAAGCCTAGTAAAGCAAAAACAGCTGCAATACTTAAAAGAATAAGTTGGTTTTTCTGGTGGGCCTTCCGGTCTGCTTCCACCTGAGCATTCTCCGTTTCAATAATGTTCTCTTTCTTATTTTCTGCCACAACATTGGTATTATTCGGCGTTAAAGATGTTGGGAAGATTGCGTGAACTTCGACAAATTGATTTGAGGGATTACTCGGTACTTCTACCTCAATATACGATTGGTTATTCTCTGTTTTAGGGTAGACTTGACCATTACTTGGGCCATGTCCCCAAGCCCGAAAGTCTTCTTTATTCGCTACTTTACCCGGTAAATTAATTCGTGCTGTGACATCTAACCTTTCATCAATAGCTGAACCAACAATTTTTTGATTAAATTCTGCTGTGTCATTGTAGTTGGTAATTACTCCGTCTAAGGTATATTCTAAAACCAATTTAACCTTTTGATCTTCAGTACGACGATAAACAGTGAAAGTCCCTTCTCGCCCGTTATCTACATAAGAGAAGGTATTATCCGTTTGATTATTAGACTCCTTTAGATAGTCAACCTGACCTGTTTCTGAATTGAGAATACCCACTTTATAATTGGTTAAGGTATGTCCACCGTAGTCCTTGTTCACACGCATACCATTAAAATAATTCACATCATAAGTATAAATTTCTTGGTAGTGTACATCGCCGGAAGCTTCAACATCAGCAACAATATCTAGCGCAGTGATATCAAAATCCACATCTTGGGCTTGAACTCTTGGTGCGAATACCAAGACCAGAAAAGTTAAGCTGAGAGCAAGCAACAATCTAAAAATCTTTTTTATTTTATTAGTCATACTTTTCCACATTCCCTTCCACTTACTTAAGCTTATTTTACCATGAAATAAAATTTTCCTAACTAATTTTGAGTCAGATTTAATAAATATTTTATTTATGAATTAGAAAAACTCCTAAAGCAGCCAACCTATATCGGTTTGTATGATGCTTGAACTACATGTTAAAGCAAAAACTGGGCTATTCTAGGAGTTTGTTGTATTTTTAAATAAATGTATATAACTAATTGATCATAACTTGATTCCGATTCACTACCTGACCCCGTGTGGCGTCAACCATAATTGTCCGTAAGGTTCCGTCTGACCGACTATAAATAAATTCCCAACTAGGCGAATAAATATTATAATCCTTAAGGGCAGTATAGCGATAATAGGCTAAACGAGCCGTAATAATTTGAGAATTATCAGGAATTGCTGTTTCAATCCGACTTTCCAGAATTTCCATGGCTGCTTTTTCTGAAAGAGCCTGAACCTGGGTATCAAGTTGCTTCAAACCAGCTTGGTAGGTTTGCGTATAGGAAATAAGTTGATAGTTTTCATCTAGCAATAAACGTAAATCAGCTGTGCCATCAATTATTACATGACCTTCCTCATCCATCATCCTTAATATTATTAAACGCTCAGAAGGTATGTACCAATATGATTTATAAAGATCACCATTAATCACTAATTCAGGCCGTCTTAGGAAATTATCCAAGAGTAATTTAAACTGTTCATCAGATAAACCAGCTGTTTCTTGATTAATTCCCAAACCTAAGTCTAATGGTTGGTCAAAACTCGACGTTAACTGCCGATTACTATCCATGGTGGCCGTTTGATTTTGTAATTGTCCGATATTTTCAGCTAAATGATTAGAATTTTGCGTTTTTAGCAGCGGAAGTTGAATGGCTTCTTCACCTAAAGTTTCAAAACCAATATTTCTAGCTTCTAACTCATCTTCGACAGCTCTTTCTACCTGTTGGGTGGATTGATCTGTATCAGCCTCCACCCGAGTAAATAACATGTGGAGTAAGTAAAAATCAAACACGATGAAAAAGACAAGTAAGAGTACATTGATTCGTTTAAAATCCATGCCTATTCTTCCTCCTCATCTTGCATATTAGTCATGCGGTCTTGCCAAGTCGTGGCAAACTCTTCACTCTTAATGGCATCTAAACTATAGGTCTTATGGTCCAAAGTCAAGAACCACTTAGGTATTAATTTTACTTTTTTGAAATCTTCCATATCACTTTGCCACTCATAAGCAATTTCAATTTTTGAAAACTGATCCATATCATAACCATAATCCAAGAGCGTATCATAGATGTCCTGCCCCGTTTCTAATTGCTGGCTTTGGGATTGGTCGATGACATGGGCATAGAAATTTACTAAAGAACTTTGATAGCGATATATTTCACCTGAGGCATCATTTCTTAAATGAACAAAAGCCGCACCATAGTCTACCGAAGTTAAGGGACTATAGATTGCCATCCCATTCAAATAACGCCGATAGGTGGCAATACTATTATTAAAATCTTCAATCCTAAAATCATGGTTCCAAAATTCATAGCGTGAAATGGGCGCAAAGGAATTAAGTACTTGATCTTTTTTAGATACCTGCTCCCCTTGTGATATTCGGTTAATCACATAATCAAGTTTTTGTTGTTGACGGTTAATTTCTAATGTATATTGATAATTTTTATAAACACTCATATTACTGTTAGAGTCTGGCACAGAATAATCAGAGCCATCGCTAAACATTTTGCTGACATAAAGAGATTCTGGCAATAATTCAAGAGTATATTCTTGAGAATCTACTTTAGGCCCATCGACCGGTAAATAATGATAGCCTTGCGCCCCTAAAAAACGGTGGACAGGAGTAAAATCTTGCTTTTCATCTCTAAATAAACTAGCCAATTCATCCGCCGATAATTCTGAATTTAATTCTGCTTGGACATAGCTTTTTTTATCTCCATCAATCAGATAAACAATTTGCTCTTCATTTTCATCTAAAGGAATTAAAACCTTGTTTATGGGGGAATCCTCATGCTTATCCCAATTCTTAATCCACTGATCATAAACAGAGAGAGGTAGGTTGGCAGCAAATTGTAACTCTAAATAATTCCCATTAAATAATTGGTTAAACTCTTCTGGACTTAAACTTTCTTCCTTATCTTGGACTTCTATCGCTTGATTATTTAAATAACCAAGTAAGGTATTTAACTTGTCGTCTTGGTTTACCTTGTAGGCTTGATCATCCAGTCGCACAATTACATTTTTGAAAGTCAAAATATCGGTCAGCTTTAACTGGGTCGCCTGATAATATTCTTCATTCGAATGTGTAGCAATATTAGCATCAACTGTATTTTTTGATTGATCTCGTCCAATTAAAGTAGAAAAGCCAGTCACATCATAAAGTAAATAGTAAGAAAATAATAAAGAGACCAGAACAAAAAAGGCTAAAAAAAGGGTGATTATATTTCTTTCTTTCATTCAAACTCCTCCCATTCCCCTTCAAGTTCATCCATACTGGTAAACGGCAACTCGAAGCTAAAGGTAGAGCCTTCATTTTCAATCGATTCAACCCAGATTCGTCCACCATGGAGCTCCACAACTTCTTTAGAGATGGCTAAGCCTAAGCCTGAACCACCTTGCTCTCGTGAGCGCGCCTTATCCACCCGATAAAAACGTTCAAATAAATGCTCAGCATCGACTTGGGATATCCCCAACCCTTGGTCAGACACAGAAAAGATGACACTATCACGATTATCTTCGAGCCCAATGGTAATTTTGCCCCCATCGGGGGAATACTTAATCGCATTGTTAATTAAATTATCAATCACTTGAGTCATTCGGTCTTGGTCAATATCAACATAGATATCCCGGGGTGTATAATGTCGAACGATTTTATAATTTTTATCCCTCTGACCCGATTCAAGCGTAAACTCCATTCGATCAACAATATGATCAACCACGCGCTTAAAGTCCACTAAATCTTTTTGTAAAATAATTTGGCCCCCATCAATTTTAGATAAGTCTAGTAAGTTAGATACCATCCGAATCATCCGGTTACTTTCCAATTGAATTACTTCTAAGAAGGGTTGGGCCAATGAGGTATCTTGCAAAGCCCCATCCAGTAAGGCTTCACTATAGCTTTTAACGGAAGTCAGGGGCGTCCGCAACTCATGCGATACATTTGATACGAAATCACGCCGCTCTTGGTTGGTTTTCTCTTGTTCAGTTACGTCCGTTAGCACACAAACTAAGCCGGTAACAAAACCAGTGTCACGGCGGATCACAGAAAATTCGGCCTTTATAATTGTCTGAATATCTTTGATGGTCTTTTCAATTTTGACTTCATGATCTTCAAACATTAAATCATGCACAGAATAATCATCTGCTAAGTCTAATAGTTCTACGATTGATTTGCCTATAGCTTGCTCTTGGTAAATATTCAATAGATACAAAGCACGATCGTTAACTAAAGCAACGCGCCCCCGCCGGTCGGTCGAAATAACCCCGTCCCGCATATGCCGTAGAACCCCATCCAAACGTTGTTTTTCAGATTCAGTCGATTCTTGGGCATCTTTTACCTTATCCGCCAGTTCATTGATTGTCAGAGCCAACTCGCCCAATTCATCTTTGCCAAAGACATGAGCAGGATAGTCATAAACCCCTTCCGCAATGCGAATCGCTTGTTGGCGAATATTTTCGATGGGTCGGGTTAAGCCTTGCGATAGGAAGAAAGCAATCGTCATCGCAATCACAATGGCTAAAAGAACTGATTGTAAAAATAATTGAATAATATCCCGGGTCTGGGTCACAATATGTTCCATACTTGCTTCAATCACAATGGCGCCCAGAACTTGGGAATCATTGCTAATAATTGGCTTAACCAATTGATAAATAGGTTGGCGGGTATTTGAATCAATTTCCCCAGCAAAACTAGACCGGGACAGAAGCACTTCCTGAACCGCTGCATTATTATATTGGGCCCCGACTTGGGTTCGTTCGATATCTTGATCTGTGGCCAGAATTGTTTGGTTCGGATTTAAAACCCAAATCTTAGTAGGATTAGAGGATGAGAAAGTATCAATGGTTTGATCGAGGCGGAGGGTTAGGTCATCCTCCGATAGGTTTTCATCAGTCAAAATAGGAATTAAATTACTCGCCAAAAAATCCCCTTGCGTATTTATCTGTGACTTAAAAGAATTCACCGATTGGTTTTCTAATTTATCAATAAAGAAGACACCGATAAATTGAAAAGAAACCATCAAAATAAATAAGAATAGCAAGGGGATTTTAAAGTATATTGATTGAAAAATGTGAAATGTACGTCGTTTCATGCTTACTCCTGATCAGGGTTCTTTAAAAAATAACCGACGCCGCGACGGGTGACAATATAGGATGGATGACTCGGTTGATCTTCAATTTTTTCCCGTAACCGTCGAATTGTCACATCCACTGTTCGAACATCCCCAAAATAGTCATAACCCCAAACTGTTTCGAGTAAATGTTCTCGTGTCATGACTTGCCCAATATGTTTAGCTAAATAATGAAGTAATTCAAACTCACGGTGGGTCAATTCAATTTCTTGACCTCGTTTGGAAGCAATATAGGCTTCTTGATGCACTACCAAATCGCCAATCACAATATCGGAAGACTCTGTTTCAGAAGTATCTGAAGTTACGAGCGCATTACGCCGTAAAGAGGCTTTGACCCGGGCTGCTAATTCTCGGTTAGAAAATGGTTTAGTCACATAATCATCCGCACCCAGTTCTAGCCCAACAACCTTATCAATCTCAGAATCCTTTGCGGTTAACATAATAATTGGTACCGCTGAATCTTTACGGATTTCCCGACAGACTTCAAGCCCTGTTTTCTTAGGTAGCATAAGGTCTAATAAGACTAAATCAGGATTTTCTTTTTCAAATTGTTCGAGTGCTTCTTCACCATCAAAAGCAGTGACTATATCGTAGCCTTCATTTTTTAAAGTATAAGTAATAATATCAGAAATTGGTTTTTCATCATCTACCACTAAAATCTTATGCATTTCGTTCACTCCTTACTAGAGTTTATCTTTTTATATACTCGGCTTCTTGTCTATTCTATCATAAAAGCGGTCAACAAGCATTATTTGCTTAAATTTCAACTTCTAGTTTTATAAGAAGGGAGCGGAACAGAAGCGTGAAAATCTCCGATTTCCTAACTTCTGTCCCGCTCTCAATTAACTAAAATACAATAACCGGTGTACCCACTTCAACAATTTCAAATACTTGACCCATGGCATCTGGCGGAGTATTGATACAACCTAAAGATCCATTATTTAAATAAGTGTCACCACCAAAGGAAGATTGCCATGACGCATCATGAATTCCTTGGCCGGTGGTATCAAATGGCATCCAATAAGCCACTGGTTGAGCGTAATCTCTTTGCGTATGAGAATTATATCCCTTTAAGACAGCATCTTTTTGCTTGTCCCAAACACTATAAGCACCTGGTATCGTATCAGTACCGACACGGCCCGTTACAATTGGAGTTTCCAAGACAATTTGACCGTCTTTATAAATAAACATGGTTTGATTAGCCATATCAATTTCGACATAAGTTGAGCCGATATCGTCACCCGTGCTACCGTAGCCAGTTCCAACAATAGCAGGTTCACGACTAACATCTTTACCTGCTTCTAAGTCAGCCGCCAATTGGGCAGCTTCCGATTCGCTATCAATTGACCACCCTAAAGTGCCCGGTAAAACGTCCACTTCACCTTGTAAGGTAGACTTGAACTTACGGGTTTTATCAAAGGTAGCATATTTGTCATTTAAAGTTTTAACATATTCTTGTAAGGTCGCTTGGTCATAAACAATTTCATTTGCATCATTAAAATTAATCGCCTTTAGAATTTCTTCTTTCGGCACTTCAACCTTGTCTCCATCAATTTCTAGAGTTATCTTGGTCGATGCCGCCTTATCAATCGCTGCCATGGTTTCTTCTATTTTTTTATCATTACCGTTAGCGTTTGGCTTAATATAGGCCTCTTTAACATCTACACTTGATTTACCTGTTTTAATATTATCGAGAATTAATTGAGATAAACTATCCACATCAAACTGGTTTCCCATTTCTGCCGGCACAACATGATAGCCATCCGCCTCTGTATATTCGATGCTAGCCTCTTTAGTAGGAGTTCGGTCTTCATTAGTAATATCTAATTTTGCCAAGGCGTCTCCTAGTTGACTCTTATCAACCTTCACTTCTTTTGTCACTTGATTATCAAATTTTGTAGTTGAAAAATAATAAGTCACCCATGCATTTGGGTTTTGTGAATTAAAGACTTGTTTAAGACCATCTTCTAAATCAAAACTAGGCTTTAAATCAGACAATTTAATCGTACCTAATTGCTTACCATTTTCATTAATTGTGACCTGACGATTATTAACTTCTTTTTTAATTTTCTCTTGGGCTTGGGCCAGGCTCAAATTTGACACATCTATTGAACCAAATTTTGTGTTCGCCTGAAATTTATCGGCATAATAACCAATACCAGCACCGTATCCTACAACTAATAGGAGCACGAGGCCGACAAGAGATAGGACTAGCTTCTTCATTGTTTACCACCTTTATCTTTATAAATTCTCTCATTCAAATCTGAATGATAACATGAAAGTGTGAATTTTATGTTAATTATGCTTAACTTTTTGCCGTTACTTATCTAATAATTCATAAATAGCTTGGGCTACACCCCCGGCTTCATTCGAAGCCACCACCTTATCTGCTAAGGCTAGAATTTGTGGATGAGATTGTCCCATAGCCACCGACAGACCTACTTCCGCTAACATCTCATAGTCATTTAATTGGTCGCCGACTGCCATAACCTCTTCTAATTGTATCCCTAAAGTCCGGCAAAGTTTCGCCAAACCCTGGGCCTTATTGATACCAGGTAAGCAAAATTCTAAGATACTTGCTTGACTCCGGATTAGGTTAACCACAGAAAAATTTATCTGCTCTGCTTGAGCTTGAACTTGATCCAAGACCGCTGACTCTCCAAGTAAAATACACTTATTCAAATCATCTTGACTGATAAAATGATCAACTGGTAAGAAACTTAAATCTGAAAAAGTGATGCGCGCTTCTGCTTCCATCATAGCAGACGGCGTCTCTTTACCAACTAGATAGAGTCCATCATAAGATATGGCCGCTAACTCTAAGCCTTGATCCAAAAAAGGAGCTACTAAAGACCAAATACTTTCTTTTTCTTGAATCTTTAGGTAGTTATCAACTAGGAGGTCTTTTTGAGGCCATTTTATTATATTCGTCCCATTATTGATGATTAAATATGCTGGTGCTTGCCCAAAAACCTGATCAGCATAGGGAATTACACCGTTTAAAGGGCGTCCCGTGCACAAGACCACTTGATACCCTTCAGACTGAGCAGTGGCCACTGCCTGTAAGTTAATGTCTGGAATATGTTTCTGGTCATCCAGTAAGGTACCGTCTAAATCGAGGGCAATTAATTTAAATTTTCCCATCTAATTTCCTTTCATTACGTATCATCATCAAGCCATCCCCTAGGGGCAAAAGACATGTTCTTAAGCTTGAATCAGGCAAAACTGTCTCAAAGAGTTCGTTTAATTTACGATGAATTTTACGGACTCGTTTAGGAATTTGACTTTCATCATCAAAGACCGTCCCACCTTGGAAGACATCATCGATTAAAAGAATGCCACCAGGCTTTAAAAGCCGTAAACACTCTGGCAAGAAGTCTACATACTTGGCTTTAGCTGAATCCATAAAAATCAAATCATAATCGCCACTTAAAGTTGGCAAGATATCCTGGGCATCTCCCTCTAGGAGGGTGATTTGATCTTGTAAATTCATTTTAACAAAATTTTCTTTCGCACGCTCAAACATTTTAGGATAACGGTCAATTGTAGTTAAGTGTCCTCCCCCATCAAGGTGCTGGGCCATCAAAGAAGCAGAAAAACCAATCGCAGTCCCGATTTCTAGAATAGTCTGGGGTTGAAGACTTGCACACAGAAAATCAATAAACTTAGCCGATTCATGGGGAATCACCGGAATCTCACGTTCGTTAGCATAGGCTTCTATTTCTCCTAAGGCACCTGCAAAAGAGCTTTGATTGTGGCGCATAAAATCAAGGACTTTATCCATAACAATGGGCCGGTGCATCATTTCATTTAACATATTTACTTCCTCCATAATAAAGGAACAGACCAGTAAGAAGTCTTTCAATTGTCTTCTTAAGGTCTGTTCAAAAGTATTCTTATTCTTCTGAATCGTCAATCAATTCTTCCAAGCTTTCTTTAAACTTAGCTTGTTCTTCCGGCGAACTTAAATCATATTCAACCTCTAGGTCATGGTTTGCATCACGGACTAACTGGATGCCCCGTATCCGACCATTTTCAATCGCAGAAGTGGTTAAAACATATTGACCCGCCCGTAAATGAATCTGTTCATCATCATCTGGCACATAACCAATATGATAAATGATAAGACCAGCAAGGGTATCAACTTCTTCAGCTTCTAATTCAAGGTCAAAATATTGATTGAATTTTTCAATGGCAATCCCACCATTAATATAGAAATAGTTATCATCCATCTTGGTAATATCTTCATTGGTATCCACATCGGATTCATCCTCAATTTCACCTACAATTTCTTCCAAGATATCTTCAAGGGTAACGATTCCTTCTACCCCACCATATTCATCAAATAAAATAGCCAAGTGGGTTTGGATGCGGCGAAATTCAATTAATAAATCATCAATAAACATGGTTGAAGGAACCACTAGAGGCTCCGTCATAATCTCTTTAATATCAATATTATCAAAGCCTTGTTTTTGAGCAGCTTTAACAATATTCTTTAAGTGAATAATCCCAATGACATTATCCTTATCATCTTGATAAACTGGAATTCGTGAATAAGGGCTATTTAAAATCGTATCTAAATTCTCATGATAGTCATCTTCAATATCAATCATTAAGGTGTCTGTCCGTGGTACCATAATTTCACGAGCCAATTTATTATCTAAGGAAAGAACCCCTTGTAACATGGTAAATTCGGTCAAGTCAATGGAGCCTTCTTTACGAGACTCTTGTAAAATAACTTTCATTTCATCTCGGGTAAATTTCTCTTCCGTTTTAGAAAATTCAATCGGAGTAATCTTTTGTAAGAGGCTGGTCGATAAAGATAAGAGCTTGACAAAGGGTTTGAAAAAAACCTTGATTAAGCCGACTGGTCCTGCCGTTGCCATAGCAATTCGTTCTGGCATTTGTAAGGCAATTTGTTTAGGAAATAACTCACCTAAAACTAAGGTTAAATAAGATAAAATTAAGGTTACAATCACAACAGCTAGGGTTTGTGCTCCTGGCACAGCCGATAGGTATGGCGCCAAACGATCTGCAAACGAAGTTGCAGCGGATGCTGAAGATAAGAAACCAGCTAAAGTTATGGCTACCTGAATCGTGGCTAAGAAATCATCAGAATTTTCTAGTAAAGCTAAGACCTTTTTTGCTTTTTTATTACCTTCATCAGCTAGTTGCATGAGCTTAGTTTGATTTACCGACACAAAAGCTAATTCTGATGCCGCAAAGACAGCGTTAATCGCTGTAAGAATAAAAACTGTTAATAATTGTGTCCACAAGGACCCCGAGGAACCCATTAATTTTCTCTCCTTTATTATAAAAAATATTTATCACTTCATACTATATTATTTTAAGCCATAAAATGCAATCTTTTCTTGATACGACCCTCCTTTCACCTTGAAATAAACTAAGAAATAAAATAATTAATTAAAATAAAATGAGAAATCCTTGTTATTTTTCTAAGGCTTTGTTACAATATGCTACTGAAATCACATAAAATTTTAAAGGAGGGATGATATGATTGAATCACTATTAATTCCTAAAGAGGACATCACAACTATTCCCGAGTCACTAAATTGTCGAGATGCACTGATGATTCTAGAGGATACTGACCAACGCTGTGCCCCAGTCGTGGATGCAAGTAATAGTTTATTTCGGGGGAATATTTATAAATATCATATCTACAAATACGCCTTTCACCATCCTCAGGAAGACTTAGGTCAAGTATCGGTCACTAACCTACTGAAAAACTCATCACGAATTGTCCATATTCAAGATTCCCTCCATACCCTCTTGTTTACCATCCGCGATCTTCCCTATATCCCCGTTCTAGACCAAAATCACCACTTTGTTGGCGTAGTTTACCACGGAGATTTTACTAGTTATCTTTCTAAAGCTTGGGAAGGTCAATCTCCCTATGTTATTCGCGTAGAACTGAGTGATATTATCCGAGACTTACACCGGATTTTAAAGATTACTCATCGCTACTTAACCTATTCTTCTTTACTAACCTTTAAAGCAACCCCTTTAAATCCACATCCCTTTGTTATGATTACCTTGGATAAAGCAACTGATCCAATTAAAATTAATACCTTAGTATCTGTATTAAACCGCAAAGGATATCTTGCCAAATCACTTAAAACCTATTAATTACCTAAAAAGGAGCTGGACAAAAAGTCCAGCTCCTTTTTGATTTTTAGTATATTTAAATTTAATCGCAGTGGTGTGCTGTATTTCTTTATTGAATGAAGTTGAACTCATATCTTTGTTCAACTATTGGAGCACTTACTGGGGCGCATGGAGGTGAAACAACTTAGCGCCCCAGTAGTTGAGCGAAAGTATGAGCTCAACTACATTTATCCAAATACTCTAGCAAGCGAAAATCATAGATTTTCTGCTTCTTGCTCGCTCCCTTTTTATATCAACTTTAAGTTAGAAAAGGATTATGTAGTTTTTCATGACCCACACTCGTTGCAGGTCCATGACCAGGATACAATTGGGTCTCGTCTGGCAAAGTAAAGATATGAGCTTCAATCCCTGCCTTTAATTGGTCAAAGCTGCAGCCCGGGAAGTCTGTCCGTCCTACACTTTCATAAAAGACTGTATCGCCACAAACAACTAAGTCTTCTTGGGCAAAATGATAAATTAAATGACCGGGACTATGACCCGGTACATGGGCTAGTTCAAAGTTAAAGCTTCCAATCGTTTGCGGGCCCATCTCCTGCCATAAATAATCTGCCGGTGCTTGAATGACTGGTGGTAGCCCCATCCCAGCCGATAAGTTTAAGTTAGGGTCACTTAACCAATCAGCTTCAAGTTCGGGGGCATAGACCGGAATTTCAAAATGATCACGTAAGGCATCCACCGCTCCAATATGGTCAAAATGACAATGAGTCAAGCAAATTGCGATTGGCTTGAGACCTGCCGCTTCAATCTGATTAATTAATTGGTCAGCCTGGTCACCAGGATCAAAGATTAAGGCTTGCCCTATTTCATCAGACAAAACATAGGTATTTTCTTGGGCTAAACCGACTACAAAACCATTCAATTTCATATACTACCTCCTAAGGAATATAAATCCGTGGAATCCGGTCACTTAAATTAGTCATAATTTCATAACCGATGGTGCTTGTTTGCTGGGCAATCCATGAAATATGATTATAGGCACCATGGTCAGGGCCAATTAAAGTAACTGGGGTTCCTTTAGGATAATAATGAGGTAAGCGAATCATTAATTGGTCCATGTTGATTCGGCCGACTACGGGACAGGCATGACCTTCCACTAGGACAGGTATCACTTGATAGGACCTTAACCAACCATCAGCATAACCAATCGGAATCGTCGCAATCCATTCTTTTTCTGAACTTTGATAGGTTGCCCCGTAAGAGATCTTGGTTCCTTGGGGTATTTCTTTGACATAGACAATCTCAGAAATTAATTCTAAGGCGGGTTGTAAAGGGTCCTCTTCATTTAGGCCTAATTGGCTAGTATCCACTTGTTCTTTAAAATGACTAGGAATCCGATCCATAGGATCGAGACCATACATAGCCACCCCATAACGGACCCAGGTCGAAGCAGGTTGACGGTCTTGCCAAAGACCCATAGCAGAGTTGGCATAATGACGAATCTTAACAGATTCTGGAATCAAAGCGGTTAAATCCAACCAACGTTGCCATTGATATTCCACATAATCTTGAGGCCCCCCGCCGATGGTTGAAAAATGGGTGAAAACTCCTTGGAAGTCAACCCAGTCATAGGCTTGTATTTTAGTAACAAAATCGCTTACTTCTGTTTCTGTTCTTAAACCTATTCGGGTCATTCCAGTATCTAAAGCCAAATGGAAGGGTAACTTTAAATTATCGAGTAAATATAGGTCATCTGTCGTCAATAATTGTTGATAAGCTTGGTCGAAGAAATCTAAATCAGACACAGTGACAGTTAAGTTATAATGGAGAATTTCAGCAATCCCTTGAGGATCTGTTAGACCTAAAACCAAAATAGGCACCTGAATAATTCCCGCTTTCCGTAAACTAATTCCTTCGTCAACCGTCGCTACCGCAAGTCCTTCGGCTCCTGCTTTTAAGGCAGTCCGCGCAACCTGTTCAGCACCTAAACCATAGGCATTTGCTTTAACCACTGCAATTAAACTTTGGCCAGGCTCTAACTTAGCTTGCTGCCATTTTATATTAGCCTCAATGGCTGACAAATTTACAATTGCTTGGGTGGGGCGGTGTTCACTATATCCTATCATTTTCAATAACACTCCTTATTTCTTAGCTTGAAGGGCTTGAAGGGCTTGGTTCAATTCCTGGTCACCCTGATTTATAATCACACTAGATACCGCATAATGGCGTTCATGGCTTATCGACAAGGCTACGCCTTGCATAATTGGAGCCTGAGCAAAGTAGGGCTGGCCTGCTTGATTATTCATGACACTTAAGCCTTTTAATTGTACCACAGCGCCTAAGCCAGTTCCCAGAGCTTTAGCATAGGCTTCTTTAGCGGCAAAACGTCCCGCTAAAAAGGCTAATTTCCGGTCACGTGTAACTAGGTCTTGATACACCTCTAACTCTTGCTCAGTCAAAATCTTTTGAGGAAAATTATCAAACTTGGCCAAAATACTTGCTATCCGGTCAATTTCAACAATATCAATGCCAATTTTCATAATTTCACCTCTTAATAATTTTACTTATCTTTCTTACGAATTTTGAAAGAATTCGTATTTATGCTGCCATCTTGGCGGATGTGACGGCTTTTATTGGCATTATTCGCATTTTCCCGTCGCTTACCAGCTGGCTTATCTGAATTTTTACCAGTTTTTTTATTCTTTGGATACTTCTTTGTAGACTTTTCTTTTTTAGCAAATTTATCTGTATTTTTTTTGCGCTGACACCCATCAAATTGTCGTCTACCTCTACTTCTGCCCTTTTCTTCTTTATGAGCCCGCGGTAGGGGTTTCTGTGGAGAGATTTGAACCTCAATTTCAGTATTATTATTAATCACTTCATTTAACAAACCCGCCACCAAGGCATTTGATTCATAGTGATTTAATAAGAGTTTAGCTGTTGCCCGGTAAGGATCAACGGTTCCATCAGCAATGGTCGCATTTAAGCGGTCAATAAGTTGTTGCACTTGGCTCGCTTCAGCCTCCTGGTCAGTTGGTGGACGCATCGGGGTCATTTGATTTTTTGTCAAACTTTCAATAGTCCGTAAATAAGGCAATTCACTTTCCATAACAAAAGTTACTGATTGGCCCTCATTACCCGCTCGACCGGTTCGACCAATTCGGTGGACATACGATTCAGGGTCTTGCGGAATATCATAATTATAAACATGGGTGACCCCCGATACATCAATTCCACGCGCGGCCACATCTGTGGCAACTAATAATTCTAAACGTCCTTGTTTGAATTCATTCATGACTTGTGTCCGTTTTTGTTGGGTGACATCCCCATGAATCAATTCAGCATCATAACCCCGTAAACTCAAACCACGGCCAATTTCATCGACGCGTTTTTTGGTGCGGGCAAAGATAATGGCCTTATCAGGCGACTCTATATCTAACATTCGGGTTAAGATATCAAATTTTTCTGAGTCTCGACATTTAACAAAATATTGGTCAATTAAGTCTGCCGTTAAATGCTTAGCTTCAATTTTCACTTCAGCTGGTTGGGTTAGAAATTGTTGAGCCAAATTTTGAACTGACTTAGGCATGGTGGCAGAAAACATTAAGGTTTGTCGACTGGATGGGGTTTGTTCCACAATGGCTTTAATATCTTCAATAAAACCCATATTTAACATTTCATCGGCTTCATCCATAATTAAAGTTTTTAGATAGGACGTATCAATAATTTGACGACGCATCAAGTCTAAAAGGCGACCAGGTGTACCCACAATAACTTGGGGTTTTAACTTTTGAATCCGGTCAATTTGTTTACCAATTGAATAACCACCATAAACTGCATAAACTTTTGTTTTTAAGCCTTTACTAAGACTATAAAGTTCATCATGCACTTGGATGGCTAGCTCCCGGGTTGGAGCAATAATTAAAGCTTGTAGAGCACGGTGGTCGGTATCTAGGCCTTGTAACATCGGTAAGCCAAAGGCGGCTGTCTTTCCTGTCCCGGTTTGGGCTTGACCCACTAAATCACGCCCTTGGAGGACAAAAGGGATAGCTTGTTGTTGAATCGGAGTCGGTTCTTCAAAGCCTAATTCGTCGAGTGTCTCGATCAATTCTGTTTTTAAGTTTAAATCTGAAAATTTCAATATAAATTCCTTTCATATAAAAAACCGTCTTCCATTTCGTAAAGCATCTATCAAATGGTTAACGGTCACAGTATCATTGTTTTATTTAATTGTACGGTATGGATTATAAATATCTTCACCAATTAGTTTTCCAACCACATATAGCATATCAGTTCCTAAACTAGATTTCACTAATAAGTGGTCTTGGACTTGAAGGTCAGCTTGAATAGTCGCCACCAAAGCCTTGTGGTCATTTTCGGTATAGTATAAAGCTTGTTTAGGGAATTTGGCTTGGAGCGCTTGATATAAATGTTGCATTTGGGGACCTAATAAATAGACTTTCGCAATTTTTTTAGGGTCAATCTCTTGACTTAAGGCCGCATGGTAATTGGCAGACTCAGGACCAAGTTCTTTGACATCACCTAAGGCAACTAGACGTCGACCTTCAGCTTGTGTTTCTACTTGGGAGAAGGATTTTAAGACCGCTTTAATTGAGGTTGGACTGGCATTATAAGCATCATTTAAGATGCTGGCCCCATTGCTGGCTGTTAACCATTCTAGCCGGTTTTTAGTCAATTTGAATTGGGACAGTTGGAAAATTGCCTGTTCGATTGGTACTTTTAATTCTTGCGCTACGGTTAAGGCAATCATGGCATTACCAACATTATACGCCCCCATCACGGGAATTGAGCACAAGACTTGGTCATCTATGTTGGTATGGAAATAAGTCTTATTCTTATCTTCTTTAAGGTCATAAGCATAAAAATCGGCTGTGTTATCAAGACCAAATGAGCGAGCACGGTCACCGAGGGCTTGCCCCGCCTCTTGTAAGAGCGGCTCATTAGCAGGATATATAAATAGACCATCTTCTTTTAGCCCTTTTAAAATTTCCAACTTAGCCTTAGCAATATTGGCGCGAGACCCCAGAAATTCTAAATGACTCTCACCAATCAAGGTAATGACGGCGATATCGGGTTGGGCTATCTTAGATAAGACCTCAATCTCACCAAAATCACTCATGCCCATTTCACACACCACCACTTGGGTATCAGCTGGCATTTGTAATAAAGTATAAGGCAAACCAATTTCGTTATTATAATTTCCTTCCGTCTTATGAACTTTATATTTAGCTTTTAGGACGTTGGCTGTCATATCTTTAGTTGTAGTTTTACCATTTGAACCGGTAATACCGATAACTTTAGGATTTAAACTATTCCGATAATAATTAGCTAAGGCTTGCATGGCGACTAGCGTATCATCTACTAGGACAATGGCAATTTGGTCGGCAGGGGCGGCTTGTGCTTCCTTGGACCATAAGGTTGCAACGGCGCCATTTTTAATGGCTTGTTGAATATAATCATGGCCATCGGTTGCGCCTCCACTTAAAGGTACAAAGAGGTCTCCTGGTTTGACCTTTCTTGAATCAAATTCGACACCTGTGACTGAAATAAAACGATCTAGGGCCGTATAGTCGATTGCGTGGACTGCTTTGACCACATCCATCAATTTAATTGCTTTCATGCTCCACTCCTAATTAAAACTTTATTGACTGACCTTAATAGATTTTACGAATGCTTGCCTTGGCTTGATGGCGACGAATCGCTAATTGGATTAATTCATCAATTAAGTCACGGTAATTTAAGCCCGTTGCTTGCCATAAACTTGGATACATTGAAAATTGAGTAAAGCCAGGCATAGTATTTACTTCATTAATATAAATATCATAGTTAGCTGTTACAAAGAAGTCAGCCCGGGTTAAGCCCGTTCCATCAACTGCCCGATAGGCTTTTAAAGCATAGTCTTTAATCTTGTCAGAAACGGCTTCAGGTAGGTTAGCTGGAATCTCCATCTCAACTGTATTATTGATGTATTTTTCATCATAGTCATAAAAGTCACTACTTTTAACCAAACGACCCACGACGGAGGCATGAATATCATCATTACCTAAGACTGCAACCTCACACTCATTAGCAGAGATACCTTGTTCTACTACAATTCGACGGTCAAATTCTAAAGCAACATCCACCGCTTTAATCAGTTCTTGACTATTTTCAACCCGTGAAACCCCCACACTTGATCCCATATTAGCAGGTTTGACAAAGAAAGGATAGAGAAGGTTGCCCTCACATTTTTGAATCCAACGGCTTTGATCTTGGAGCCAGTCTCTTTTGTCGAAATAAACATAAGGGACTTGAGGTAAACCAGCTTGGTCAAAGAGTTGTTTAGAAATGATTTTATCCATTCCAGTAGCGGAAGCGGTCACCCCTGCACCTACGTATGGTAAGTTCAATACTTCTAGGAAGCCTTGAATCGTTCCATCTTCGCCATTAGGGCCATGAAGTACTGGGAAGACAACTGCATCATCCTCAGCAATCTGACCTGGTTGAATCCAGACGCCTGTAGAAGTCAAGCCTTTACCATCTCCCCAAGAAGCGGCATGGGCTTGTTTCAATTGAAGAAGAGTATCAGATGCTAGCTTTTCTGTGACTAGCGGTGCTTTTAACCACTTACCTTCCTTATTTATATAATAAGGTTGAACACTATAGTCTGCTTCAAGTAAGGCATTAATAACATTGGTCGCTGATAAAATTGAAATATCATGTTCTGGGCTTAATCCGCCATATAATACAATAATCTTCATTTGTTTCCTCCCGTTAATCCCGGTCTAGAGTCAATTCAAGACTCCATTTTTCCGCATTACTATCATAAATAATAAAACCAATATGATTTTTAGGTGCTTGATCTAAAGTTAATAAGGTTAACTCATCTTCAACAATATCCAGAGGGACAAAATGACGACTTCCTTTGACATATGCCTGTTGAAAATTGACTTTTAACCCGTTGACAAAAATAGGTGCTACTTGCTCGGCAATTTCGAGTGGTAAAGCCTGAACCTTAGCTTTTCTCATAAAGAAGAGGGATCGACTTTCATTTAGTAATTCACTCATATGCACCACCATTGCTCTTTGAAAGCGCGGGTAGAAATGCTGTACATGCCGGTAATAAACTTTATTTAACCCATTTGGCAAGGTTAAATAAACATAATTATTTTGCAATTTATAGAAAAATGCTGATTTCAAAGCTTTGTTAGCATGGAAGAGATAAAGGATTTCAGCAATTTCTTGAGCTGTCAAGCCATGCATATCCTCCAAGGTTTCAAAATCAATCCAATTAGAAATCCTCATTTTTTCTTTGTGAGCTGATTCAAAATAAACTTGAATCTCACTGGCACCACGAATCAGTTTAAAGTTGGTCTGAGGATCAAACCGGCCAAAATCTAAAGTTGATTCAGCCAAAATAATATTCTGAGGAAAATAATGTTTAGGGAAATCCTGAATTTCAAAGTTAATGGCTCGAGTCATGACATGATTAGTTACTGCATCATAATGAATATATAGATTAGTCCGTCCCATTATTTACCCCCTCTCTAAATTGCTTTGGCATAAACACTATTGTACTATTCTTTCTCAAAAAATAATAGACTTGTAGCCTATTTAAATCGCTCCCTACAAAGTAAAGCTCAAAAAAGCCATAGGCACTTCTTGAGCATCTTAACAACTCGTCCCTTCTTTAGGAAATCCCTAAAAGATAAGATGATAAGCTGGAAAAATCGACTCAAACTAGCCTATGACTCGAATCAAAATCTATAGATTAATCGAAATTAACCGTTGGTACTGCCCGTGCTTCTTCAGGAGCCTGTAACATTTCTTTTTTAGTAAAATGATGAACTCCCGCCACAATATTATTAGGTACTGACTGGATTGTTGTATTATATTGAGCGACACTTGAATTAAATAATTGACGGGCTACTGCAATTTGCTTTTCAATTTCTTCCAAGCTTGCTTGTAATTGGGTAAAGTTAGTGTTGGCTTTCAAATCAGGATACTGCTCCGCTACCACTAATAAACGAGATAGCGCTCCAGATAATTCATTGGAATGGGCGTTGATTTCTGCAGCAGAGGCATCACTTGGGAGATTTACCAATTGTTGACGCGCCTTCACAACAGCTTCTAAGGTTTCTGATTCATGCTTAGCATAACCCTTCACTGTATTTACCAAATTAGGAATTAAATCGTTCCGTTTTTGTAATTGAACGTCGATTTGAGCAAAGGCTTCTTCAACCCAATTTCTTAGTTTAACTAGCCGATTATAAATCCCAGCCCAAGCTAAAGCAATTAGTAGCAATACTGCTATAATTATAACAACGATGATTAATCCATTCATTTCTATGTCCTCCTAAACTTTACTTACTTTTCTTATGTCTATTATAACCTATCCCTAATTTCTTGTCGAAAAATAGCTATTTTCTATCATTAAGCCCTTCTCATTAATACCTCATAAATGATATGCTATACTACTTTATAAATAGAAAAGAGGGATTTCTATGGCTACACTCACCTACCAAGACTTATTTCAATTAAATAGTTTAATTCAAGTTTAATATCATCCAGACCATGACATTTTTTTATTTAGAAACCTGTCCCAATCAAGAAGAGAATAATTATCAATGATATGGTCTTATCATACTTACTCCCCGCGGGGGCGCGGGTTACGGCCAAGATTTTGTCGCCGCTATTTTGGGCGACTATGGCTATAAGGATTATGAAGACCTTATGTTGGGGTTAGATGATGTGTTAGCACAGCATCCTGAAATTGATCCTAAGGCCCTCTATGTTGTAGGTGGCTCTTATGGCGGCTTTATGACCAACTAGATTATCGGTCATACAGACCGGCAGGCTGCCGTTTTACAACGGTCCATCAGTAATTGAATTTCTTTCTATGGCAGCTCAGATATTGGACCACATTTTGTGGAGTTTCAATTACAAAACAACCTCAGTCAAATAAAAAATCTTTGGCGAATGTCTCCCCTAGCTTATGCTAAAGCCGCTAAAACACCCACTCGTTTCCTTCATAGCCTCGATGACCTCCGCTGCCCCCATGAACAAGAGGAGCAGATGTATCGGGCACTTAAACGAAGCGGTGTTGACTCAGACCTAATCCTTTATCCCAAGTCAAGTCATGGCCTTTCAAGACAAGGCCTGCCCAATTTATGTTTAGCCCGTTTAAACCATGTACTGGATTGGTTTTAAACCCATTAATTTTAATAGGAGGAATGACATGAACATCACGGTCTTTTGTGGTTCTTTAACCAGTAATCAAATTCAATTTCAGGAAGCGAGTCAAGCACTTGGGCAATGGTTAGCTGAGCAAGACCACCAACTAATATACGGTGGTTCTTCGACTGGACTGATGGGACTGCTAGCAGATGCCGTCTTAGCCAACCAAGGTCAAGTTACCGGAATTGTGCCCCAAGTATTAAATAATTCTGAACTTAACCATACCCACTTAAATAAATTAATTGAAGTTGACACTATGAGTCAACGCAAAGAAGCTCTTATCCAAGCAGGCCAAGCTTTTATTGCCCTACCAGGCGGACCAGGCACCCTAGAAGAAGTCGCTGATGTCCTCGCTTGGCTGCGGATGGAGAGCGGCAATGCCCCTTGTATTATTTATAACATCAATGGTTATTACGACGACTTAGCCAATTTATTAAAAAAGATGGTCGATGTTGCTTTTATTGATAACACAAGCTTCCAACATGTTTATTTCTGTCAGAGTCTGACCGAAATAGCAAACATACTTGCCAAATATTCAAACTAAAATACGATTTTTGAGACAGACCTATTTATTTTTTAATAAAATCATTTATAATATGTTTAAACAGGGAGGGGTTCCATGCAAAATAAATTTGATCATATTTATAAAACACTGAAATCTGAAATTGTTGCGGGTCGTTTTCGTCAAACGGGCTTCTTACCTACCGAAATGGAATTGGTTGAACGTTTTTCTGCTAGCCGAAATACTGTCCGGCGGGCAATCCAACAATTAAATTCTGAAGGTTGGTCCTATAGTGTGAAGGGCCGTGGCGTTGCTGTCTTAGAGAATAACAACGCTGACTTTCTATTTTCACGTTCTGGTAATTTCCAAGGGATGATTGATTTAAATTCAGATAAGTTCAACGATAAAGAGACGATTGTGACAGCTTTTGAAGAAATTACAGTGGATAAATCTATTGCCAAGATTACTTCTTTTAATGTAGGTGATATCGTCTACTTTGTGGAGCGTTTACGTAAAGTAAACCATCAAGCGACCATGTACGATACCTCCTATTTCAAAAAATCAATTCTTGGAACAGTCACAAAAGAAATTTTTGAATCATCCATCTATGATTATATTGATCAAGAATTAGACTTTAAAATCGCTGCTTCTAAATCAGTCATGCGAGTTGAAGGTGCCAATGCCCATGACTACGATCTTATCACCCTCAATGCTTATAATTGTGTCGGCATCCTAGAAAACTTTGTCTACACTGACTTCGGACAACTCTTCGAACACACCACCGTCCGGTTTGCACCAGACCAATATGGCATTGTTTCCTTTAATGTCCGGCATAAAGAGTCTTAATTAAGACCTTATTAAAGATGAAATAGACCATTGCCTCTATTAGACAAAGCAAAAAACACGAGCCAAGAGCAAATGCTCTCGACTCGTGTTTTTAATTCTTTACTTTAATTAAGCACGTTTTTGGTATGAACCATCTGCAGTAGTAATGATTAAACTTTCACCAGTTTCGATAAAATCAGGTACGTTAACTACTAGACCCGTTTCCATAGTAGCAGGTTTACCAGAACCAGTCACAGTGGCACCCTTAATTGAAGGTTGAGTTTCAACCACTTTAAGGGTAACGGTTGAAGGTAATTCAACCCCAATCACTTCTGAACCAAAGAATTGAATTTTAACATTTTCATTTTCTAAAATATATAATAATTCATTTTCAATGGAATCGACTGGAATTTCATATTGTTCATAAGTTTCTAAGTCCATGAATACGGCGGTACCCTCCATAGCATATAAGTATTGAACTTCCTTAGTTTCTAAGTAAGCACGTTCAAATTTTTCTTCAGGACGGAAGGAAGTTTCATAGGTGGCCCCTGAACGGACGTCCCGTAATTTCATACGCATAATGGTATTACCTTTACCTGGTTTATGGTGGCTCGCTTCTAAGACGCGAATTAACTTACCATCTTGCAAGAAAGTCATTCCTGCTTTTAAATCGGATGCTGAAATCATAAATACATTCTCCTTTTTCTAAAATACTCCACTATTATAGCATAAAGACGCTACTTTATACTATATATTGTCTGAAGGCGCTTGTCCAATTTCTTGATAAAAATTACTGAGGAATTCTTGCATAAATACCGTTCGTTTATGGGCTTCGTTTTTACCCACTTCCGTATTCATCAGATTTTCTAACTTTAAGAGCTTCTCATAGAAATGATTAATCGACGAATTCTCTGCTTGACGGTAAGCAGCTTTGTCGAGTTGTGTCCGAACAGAACTTTGGTTATACAGCGGATTTCCTTTGGCCCCAGCATAATAAAAAGTCCGAGCGATTCCTATTGCACCCAAGGCATCCAAGCGGTCAGCATCTTGTAAGACTTGTCCTTCCAAACTTAAAGCCTGACGGCTCGTCAAATTGGCTGAGAAGGATTGGTTTTTGATGATATCAATAATGGTAACTACTTGGTCTGTGCTTAAGCCATTATTTAATAAATGGTGCTTTAATTGTACTTCTTTTTCCTCAGGATTATTAAATAATTTATCATCCAAACAGTCATGGACATAGGCAGCAGTAATGACGATTTCTTCATCTACCACTTTGTTTAACTTGGCGAGGAGTTGCCTACAATTTGCAACCACCCGCTCAATATGATCCCAAGCATGACCTGTTTTATCCTGACTCAATTCAGCTTTAACATAATCAATGATCGTTTGATTGGTCATTTCACACCTCTTTTCTCTCTTCTATCTTAACAAAGATTGACGATAAGAGATATCCAAAAAAAATATGAGCGCAAGACTTAACTTGCTTGACTCATACTAGCAATTAAACGATATAATTTTCGCCTACCATGAAGCTTTTTTGACACCAGGCAGTTGTCCCTTATGGGCTAATTCTCTAAAACGAACCCGAGACATACCAAACTTACGCATATATGAGCGCGGACGCCCATCCGTGCGATCACGGTATTTTAAACGAACTGGATTGGAATCGAGGGGTAATTTTCTTAAGGCTTCATAATCCCCTTTTTCCTTTAATTCATGTCTTAAGTCAGCATATTTTTCTACAAGGGCTAACTGTTTTTCATATTTTGCAATTTTTGATTTCTTAGCCATAAATCCTCCTATTTTTTATAACAGTAATGGTTACGATTTATAAGATACTCTTCTTGTTAAAAAAAAGCAAGTCTTTTAGGCAATTTTTTCCATCATGACAGCAATCGCATTCAGACCATAGTCTTTGCCCTCTTGACGCGCAGAATGAAGGGCTGAATCTTGAAAGGTCGAGCGTTCGTCCACTTGAATCTGACCGCGATCTAAGCCCGCTTCCTCCAATAAGTGTTGATTAAGTCCATTCATATCTAAAAGATATTTGTCTTCGGCATGAGGTTCAAAGAAAGTTAGATAGTCTGGATTAGTTTGAAAAGCCTGATATACATCCAAGCCAACTTCATAATCACTTTGGCCAATAGAAGGCCCAATATGAGCTTGAATATCTTCCAGCCGACAGCCATAATCCTCCACCATCATCGCTAGAGCCTTAGGACCAATCTTTCGTTTAGTTCCCCGCCAACCTGAATGGAGCAAGGCTAACACACCTTGCTTAGGATCATGGAGCACAATGGGCGTACAATCCGCAAACTTAATCACCAAAGCAACTTGAGCTTGATCAGTAATCAAGCCATCCGTGTAAGGGTAGATGGTAGCCGGACCAAAGGCTTTTCCTTCCATTTGTCCTACTCTAACAATTTTATTGCCATGAACTTGGTGGCCTAAGTAAATCTGACTCGGTTGCACGGCCATACTGGCTATCATTTTATTCAGTTGATCATAGACTGCTTGACCTTGTTTAGCATACCGAAAGTCAAAATCAGACCCTGCTAAAAAATAATGAAGTCCTTGACTGATAAATGTATTTTCCACCATCTTTGTCCTCCTATTAAGTTTTCCAATTCTTATCGCTAAGCCAATTGCTATTAATTTTAGTGCACTCATTGTATAATAACGACGATTAAGAAAGCAAGGAGCTGGCTCAATGACACAATCATTTGCCCGTATTAAACAAATTGTTGAGAATTATCAACCCGAACCTTATGGCCAACAAAAACATTATGCCGTATTAATTCCACTCATTGAAATTGATGGGCAATTGCATATCCTTTACGAAGTTAGGGCGGCCCACATCTCTCAAGGAGGAGACACCTCTTTTCCTGGTGGTGCGGTCGATCCTGGTGAAAGTTTTCAAGAAGCAGCCATCCGTGAAACTTTTGAAGAGTTACGCATCCCCAGTCAACAGATTGAATTTTTTGGTGAAATAGACTATAACGTCACCGAATGGGCCATTATGCGATGTTTTGTTGGCTTGCTTAAAGATATTAGCCTGGCAGATATAGATTATAATGAAGAAGTGGAACGTCTCTTTACCGTACCTTTAAACTTTCTGGCCAAAAATGAACCAATTTCCTATTCGGTCACTTATGATACTCAGATTGGCGAGGACTTCCCTTATGAATTAATCACCCATGGCCGTAATTACCGGTGGCGGGAACCTCATCACAATATTCTCTTCTATCGACTACCTAACGAAATCTTATGGGGATTGACTGCTAACCTAACCTCTCGTTTCATCCATATTCTTAGGGACCAGCATTTCTTTGACTTTGATATGTAGTCTTTGGCCTAAGCTTTCTAAGTTAAACTTTCAAATTATAAAAAAATAAGTACCACCAGGCACTTTCTGGTGGTACTTATCTTTTTACTATTTATAATTACATACAAGCCTACTCTGGGAAATAACGCAATTCAAAATCAATATCTAGAGGACTAACAAATTCATAACCCATTTCTTGTAGTTTAGGAATTAAGATATCAATCGCATCAACCGTGGCTTGGTTGGTATCATGCATAAGTATGAGTGAATGCTCTTGCAAATCATTCATCACTTCTTCAACAATCATGTCACGGTCCTGTGTCTTCCAATCAAGTGAGTCTAAATTCCAGAGGATAGACTCCATTCCTGAATCAGCCATTAAATTATACACCCGTTCACCGCCACCGCCAAACGGCATCCGGTACATTTTCGGCCGGGTTCCCGTCGCTTCTTCAATGGCCATATTAGTCCATTCAAACTGAGTTTTAACTTCTTCATCAGTCAGATCATGGAGGTCAAAATGATTATAGGTATGATTACCTAGATAATGACCTTCATCCACAATTCGTTTGGTCATCTCAGGATATTCATCGACATAAGCTCCCATTAAGAAGAAAGTTCCCTTCACCCCATATTTATTCATCACATCCAATAATTGCGGTGTAAATTCATCATTAGGGCCATCATCAAAGGTAAGTGACACTTGCAGATGTTTTTCATATTGGCTATCTTTCAATCCCAAAGCTAAGCTGGGGGTATTTTTTAATAAGTCCAAGAGATTAGGATTTTGGTCGAGTGCAGTTGGGTATTCCACTATCATTTGACCAACTTTTTGCCCATATTGATTTAATTGGTCTTGAACATCTTTGTAAAGCCCCTGCTTTAAGTAATTAGCGTAAGTATCTGAAAAATTAGCCACTGCTTGAGCCGCTTGACTTAGACTATCAAAATCATCATTAATTTCCGGCAAGGCTTTAACCTGTTCCATGACCCCTGCTTTAGCATCAATTAAATTCGTCACATCTTGGTATAAACTTTTTAAATCTTGGCCTGTACCCGTTTGGGCAATCCCTTCAAGGTTTTGACTTTGTTGCTCAAGTAAGGCTTGATCGACCCCGACCTTGACCGCTAAATCTGCTAATTTAGGAATCGCTACCCCCCGGTCTTTTATTTGGTTACCTTCAAAGACTTGGTCAAGGTCACTGAGGCCTTGATAGAGTTTTTCTGCTTGTTGAACTTGACTTTGATAGTTTGACCGATCGAGAAAACCTACTTTTTTAATTTGTTTCTGAGTCGTGGCTAATTTTTCTTTACTATACTCAGGATTCAAATAATTATGACTTTCGTCTGTAAATAAGCTATCCACTGCCGCTTGTGCTTGAGCAGCCTGGCTAGCGGAGGTCGTCCCCTGGAACATATAAAAAACTAACCCTACCAGAATCAAAAGAATCAGACCCGCTAATCCTATAATAATTCCATTAATTCGCTTGTTTGTTTGCATACTATCTTTCCTTCTAGCCTTGTCTTAGGCCAATAATTCTTTTACAAGTTTATTAACAACATTCCCATCCACTTGCCCTTTCATTTGGGCCATTGCTTGACCCATGACCTTACCGAAATCTTTTGCTGAATTGGCACCAGTTGCAGCAATAATTTCTTCTAATTTAGCTTTGACTTCAGCTTCAGATAATTGGGTTGGTAGGTATTTTTCAACAATAGCAATTTCTTGTTCCAGGTCAGCGACTAAATCTTGGCGATTAGCTGCAGCAAACTCAGCCATAGCATCCCGTCTTTGTTTCATTTCACGATTAATAATGGTTAATTCTTGGTCAGCTGTCAGGTCACCCGCTTGGTCAATGGCTTCTTTTTGCAAGGCTGCTTTTAGCATCCGGATGACTTTTAAGGTTTCTTTATCCTTAGCCTTCATAGCCGTTTTGATGTCTTGGTTAATTTGTTCTGTAAGGGTCATAATTACTTCCATCTCTTCTCTCTGTTTTCTATTTCTTCATTATTCTAGCATGATGCCTTATTTTAAGCAAAAATACTTAAGAATGTAATCAAATTAACACCCTCATGCTAGCAATCTGTGTTACAATCTCAATAAGTATTTTATAGGAGGTTATTTCATTGCAAAATAACAATAAACTATTTAAAGTTCTTGAAGCTGGTATGTATGCTTCCCTAATTATTATTGCCATTACTTTCATTCGGGTGCCCATGCCTTCAGCCATTGCCAATACTTTTGTCCATCCTGGCAATGCCTTGGTTGTTCTAGCCGCCTTACTGATGGGCTATCAGCGGGGGATGATGGCCGCAGGAGTAGGTCTATTCTTATTTGATGTCCTCAATGGTTATGCCTCATCCGCAGTCTTTACTGTGATTGAAAATTTACTGGTTATTCTAATAGTTGAAATGATTTATCGGTCTATTTTTAACTACCAAGATAAGTTTATGGCTTTAGTCACCTTAGGCATTGTGGCGGGAGCCAGTAAAGTGATTATTATCTTTATTAAGTATTTAGTTAGACAATTAATTCTTGGAGCCGCCTTCCCCGCAGCCATGGCCGCGGCTTTAAGTGGCCTACCCGCATCTTTATTCACTGCCTTAGTGACTGCTATTCTCGTACCGCTTCTCTATTATCCAATGAAACAAATTATCCAACGTTTCCACCCTGTGGGCCAATAATTTTCATTGACTTTCCCTTTCTTTATCACTACAATGTATACAAGTTAAATATTGATTCTTTAATTGTGTTCTGTGAAACACCCAAGAATGTGCCAAGCTTAGACTATGACATAGTCTAAGACTATTTTAAATAGCCATTTTCAGGTCCAGTTCACAGAACTGGACCTTTTTCTTTGAAAGGAGTTGTCATGAATACACAGGAGCCAATCATTGCCCTCGACTTTGACCACCAAGACCAAGCCCGTGAGTTTTTAAAGTTCTTCAATCAACAAAAGCTTAACCTTAAAATCGGGATGGAGATGTTTTACCACTATGGGCCTCAGTGGATTTCAGAAATCCAAGCCCAAGGACATGAAATTTTTCTAGACTTAAAGTTACACGATATCCCTCATACCGTGTATCGAGCCATGAAACAACTCAGCCAACTCCAAGTCTCAATGGTAACCGTCCATGCTTCAGGTGGGTCCCGAATGTTAGAAGCGGCTAAAGAAGGGCTGCTCGCAGGTTGCCAAAAGGCAGACCGAGCCCCACTTTTAGTGGCCGTAACCCATCTAACTTCTACTGATCAAACCATGTTAAGTCAAGAACTCTTGGTTAATACTCCCTTAGAAGATGCTATCAAACACCTGGCCCAATTAAGTCAAGGAGCTGGCTTGGACGGAGTCGTTTGTTCTGCCCAAGAAGCTGCTTTAATCAAAGCAGCTACCGGCCCTAGCTTTCTAACTGTAACTCCTGGCATCCGCCCCCAAGGTTTTCAGTCAGACCATGAAGACCAAGTGCGCATTATGACGCCTAAGGCAGCTGCCCAAAGAGGGTCTAACTATATTGTAGTCGGGCGTCCAATTATTCAAGCGCCAGATCCTTATCTAGCTTATCAAACGATTAAAACCGATTGGCAAGCTGGGCTTAAAGAAAGAAGAGAGGAAGTCTAAGTTATGTTATCTCCCCAAGAAATTGCCCAGATTCTTTTAGACCGCCAAGCAGTCTCCCTAAGTCCTGACCAACCTTATACTTGGACAAGTGGACTAAAAGCGCCAATATATTGTGATAACCGGCTTTTAATCGGTTATCCCCAGGAAAGAAATCAAATTGAAGAGAGCTTCATCCAACTTATCCAAACCCACTATCCAGATGCAGACGTCATTGCAGGTACAGCCACCGCTGGAATTCCTCACGCTGCGATTATCGCCCATCAATTAAATCTACCTATGATTTATGTCCGGGCTTCAGCCAAAGGTCATGGTAAACAAAATACCATTGAAGGTCCACTTAAGCCTGGCCAAAAGGTCGTCATGATTGAGGATTTGATTTCAACCGGTGGGTCTGTTATCGCTGCCGCTGATGTCGTTCAAGCCGCTGGCGGAAAGGTTCTAGGCTGCTTAGCTATCTTTGACTATCAATTAGACTCTAGCAAAACAGCATTTACCCAAGCAGGTTATGATTACCATACCCTAAGCAACTACCTAGCCTTGGTTGATCAAGCTACCCAGAATCCTGACTTGGCCCATGCAAAAGCAACCCTGACTGCCTGGCACCAAGATCCCTTAGCCTGGACTAAGGTTCATTCATAGTAATTAGTTGTCCGTCGCTCTTAACACCAAGTCCCTCAGTTTTAATAAAGGAAGGCGAGATCTTCCATTAAAAGGAGAATAATTATGTATAAGAAACTCAGCAAGAATAATCGTCACGCCCTTATCGCCGCCATTGTAGCATCCGGCATGGATGACCTCAATGTGATGTTTCTCTCTTTCACAATGGCTTCTATTATTAGTCAACTCAATCTCTCTGGTAGCCAAGCTGGTTGGATTGCCACTATTACTAACTTTGGTATGTTACTCGGAGGCCTTGTCTTTGGAGTCTTAGCCGATAAATATAATAAATTTAAAGTGTTCAAATGGACCATTATTATCTTTGCAGTCGCAACTGGCCTCATCTTCTTTACCCCATCTCTTTTCTACTTATATCTCATGCGCTTTATTGCTGGGATTGGGGTCGGCGGTGAGTACGGTGTAGCTATTGCCATTATGGCTGATATTGTCCCCGCTGAAAAAATGGGCCGGGTTTCCTCTCTAAATGGGATTGTAGGACAAATTGGTTCTATCTCATCTGCTGTCCTTGCCGCACTGATTGCCCCAATGTTTGGCTGGCGTGGCCTCTTCCTCTTCGGATTATTCCCACTCCTCTTCGTAGTTTGGATGCACTTTGCGGTGGATGCCGATACCCTTAAGGCAGAACATAGCCACCATATCGACGCCAGTCAAAAAGGTAAAATCTCAGACCTCTTTGCCACTGGAAAATTGAGCCGCCAAACCTTAGCCCTAATGGTGATGACCACTGTCCAAATCGCCGGTTACTTTGGCATGATGAACTGGTTACCCACTATGGTTCAAAATTCGCTTAATATTGCTGCTGATAAATCAATCTGGATGGTCACAACGATTTTAGGAATGTGTCTGGGTATGTTAACCTTCGGCCAAGTCCTAGATAAATTTGGACCACGTTTAACCTACGGGACTTACCTAATTTGCTCCATGATTTCTGTCTATGCTTTTACTTTTGTTAACAACTATGCCACCCTCCTCATCGGAGGTGCGATTATGGGCTTCTTCGTCAACGGAATGTTTGCAGGTTATGGCGCCATTATTTCTCGCCTCTATGCCTATAAAGTTCGCACGACCGCTAATAATGTTATCTTAAACGTTGGTCGAGCTGTAGGAGGCTTTTCTTCCGTCATCATTGGTCACATCCTTGAAATTGCGGGTGTACCTCAAGTCATGCTCTTCATTGCCTCACTCTATATTCTTAGTTTTGTGGCGATGATGTCCATTTCAAATCTTAAGAAAACAAATTATCAGACTATGAATCCTGAACTAGATCAAGTTGCCCCAAAGTCTGACTTTCCCCTTCTTGAAAAAATTGCCTAACTATTAAGACAGGTAATAACTCATTCTTGAATTAAGAAATCTTCGATTCGAATATTTGTAAATTTTAAGCACCCACCATACCTCGATTAAAGGAATGGGGTAAGGATTTTTGTCATCCAAAAATCGCTTACCCCATTTTTTTATTTTATTATCGGTCAATTGCCTCAAAACTCCCTCTAATAATTAAAGAAGCCCGTGAACAAGCCGCTTTAGATATTTTAGAACGGGTCGGCTTGTCCCGCGAATTTGCTAACCGCTTCCCCCACCAATTCTCTGGGGGCCAACGACAACGGGTCGGGATTGCCCGGGCCCTCATTATGAATCCTAAATTGATTATTGCCGATGAATCCATCTCAGCTCTGGATGTTTCCATTCAGGCTCAAATCGTTAACTTAATGAAAGATATCCAAAAAGAAACCGGCCTTTCTTACTTATTTATTGCCCATGACCTAGCCATGGTCAAGTATATTTCCGACCGGATTGGCGTCCTCCACTTTGGCCATTTATTAGAAACTGGGACAACGGAAGAAATTTTCAACAATCCTATCCACCCTTATACTAAATCCCTCTTATCAGCAGTACCTCATCCTAACCCAATTTTGGAACGGAAACGCGAGGTCTACCACTATAACTACCGGGATTCTGGCTTTGATTATGAGATGGAGCAAGAGGTTAAATTAAGCCCAACCCACTCTGTTTGGTTAGAACCTAAATTTCAAGCGAAATACCTTCCTAACCCACTCTAAGCAATCCCCTTCGCTTAGACAGAAATCCAGGCAACAGCTTATAGCTGGGCCTGGATTTTTGCTTAACCATGATTTACCCACGCTGAATCAAGTCAAAATGGGTAGGTAAATGTATGACCAAAGCTTAAGGATAATATAAGTAAGTATTAGTGGTTTAATTAAGGGCATTCCTCTATAATAAGCTTAGGTTATTATAATTTTTTAAGGAGTGAAATTATGGACTTATTATCTCTTATTCTTGCATTCTTTGGTGGCGTCTTCGGGGCTGCCATTGGTGCCATCCCGGCCATCGGGCTCTGTGGTTTCTTTGTTCTCGTTGGTTCTGCCATCATGGTGGCAACCGGATCTGATGCCTTCCTCAATGATGTAGCTTTTGGTTACTTCTTTGGTCCCCATATTGCCTTTACCGGTGCAGTAGCTGCAACTGCCTACCTAGGTAGCAAAGAAATTGGCGGTTTCAAAGGAACTGATATTGACCGTGCACCTTTTGGCGTTCAAGAACCAATGGCGCTTCTAGTCGGTGGTTGTTTTGCAGTCATCGGTTACCTATCTGCTTATCTAATTACTAATGTTCTGGGCATCCAAGCCGATGGGGGTGCTGTCGGTATCGTAGTCGGTTCAATTATTACTCGTCTTGTCTTTGGTAAGCAAAGTCTATTAAGCCCTGTTGAAAATGGTCAAAGTCGTTTAGCTATTTCTGGTAAAGAAATTATCTTTGGAATTCTTTGGTCTGCTGCTTATGCTGCCGTCATTGCTTATGTGACCTCTGTGACCAACGTACCATTCTTTGGCTTTGGTTTTGGTGCCTTCCTATTCTTCTTTACCATCTTTGGAGCTGACTTCCCAGTAGGTCACCATGTTGGTTTATTGGCTGGTTTAGCTATGGCTCACTTTAATAACTATGCGATTGCGATTATCTTTGGGGTGGTTGCTTGGGCGGTCTTTGAACTAGTCGCACGTGGTTTGAACACTAATACCAAAACTCATATCGACCCACCGGGTTATGCTATTGCCTTACTAACCTTTGTCTTAAATACTTTCTTCTAGCCTTTACTTCAAATAGAAAATTAAAAGTGGGAGCGGGCAAGAAGTAGAAAATCTGTGATTTTCGCTTACTGGAGCACTAAGTCACTTCGCTCCAAGTGCTCCAGTAGCTGATTGAACCAGTGAACTCAGCTACTTTGATTCCCCGCCCCCGCAAGGTTGACTAGAATGGAACAAGTTGCTTCACAACGCGGTTTTCATCCAGTCAACTACTGCCTTGTATCGTATAAATTTTAATTTAAATTAGCAGGACTGGGATTTCTTTGCCCAGTCCTGCTTTTTAAATTTATTTTAACAATATCGACTAGTAGTCGAATAAGATACAAAGTTGCTAACTCGGTAATAGTACCTCTCAACAGAGACTAATCTTTACCTACTAAATCCTTCATATAATCATGAGTTGCATAGAAATCAGCCATGACTTCAGCCACAATCTCCCGGGCTGGTTTGATCTCCCGAATCCGACCTACACCTTGACCAACCGTCATCTGGGCATCGTCATACCGCTCTTCCATTAAAGCAATGTTTGACGCCTTGCCTGAAATTAAAGGCATCAAGTCTTCTAAAGTCGCGCCGGCAGCCTCCGCATCCAGGATCCGTTGGGCTTGCTTGTTATGAACCACCCGCATGGCATTCCTTAAGGATTTCATGGTTAACACGGTGGATGTTTCAGGTAAGGTAATCAATTTTTCTTTGAAAGAACGGGGTGCTTTGACTTCATCGGAAGCTAAAAAACGCGAAGCCATTAGGATGCCATCAACGCCTAAGGACATGGCAGCATACATGGATTTACCATCGACAATCCCACCAGCAGCTAAAACAGGAACTTCTAATTCTTCAGCCGCCTTAGCCCAGAGAATAGAACCAGGTACTTGGTCTAAACCAGGGTGGCCCGCCCCTTCAGTCCCGATTACTGTGACAATATCTGCCCCGTCCGCTTGGGCTGCTAAGGCATGCTTAATTGAGGTAACTTTATGGATGATTGGGATGCCCGCTTCCTTAATCGGTTTTATAAAGTTACCCGGACGTTGTCCGGACGTCTCGATGACCGGCACTTCTTCAATCAAGACATTGATATAATCAAAAATCATCTGAGGAATGACTACTTCCGGAACTAGAGATATATTAAAGCCGAAAGGCTTATCCGTTAAAGACTTCATTTTACGAACTTCCGCTCGTAAGGCATCTACATTGGGGAAGGCCATCGAAGGAACTAAGCCGAGACCACCGGCATTAGATACTTCAGAGGCTAATTCAGCTAAAGACATATACTGCATCGACCCTTGAATTAGAGGATATTTGATCCCCAACATTTCAGTTAACTTTGTTTTCATACAATTCCCTCCTAATCTTTTGATAACTTAAGCAAGATAAAGATACCTCTAATGTAAGCGATATCATTTATAAATATACTTTATCAAGAAACAGGATAGAAATAAAATAACAAAAAGACAGAGTGACTATAAGGTAAAGTTATAATGTTTTATATTTTTTCACAAATCATTATTAATAAAATCATTCAAATAGCTGCTTGTAAGTGTTATTTTTATTTAATTTTCACATGAACGAAATTAAAATAAAAAAAGAAGTCTATAAGTCATACTTATAGACTTCTTTTATTTTTACATTAAATCTGCTTGGGGATTTTCTTTGGTTAAGGTCTGAATTTTACCCTTAACCCCTAATAGTTTCTCAGCCAAGGCTTGAATCTCGGCAATTGCCTGACCGGCTGCTTCAGCCTGTTGGCTTGAAGCATTGTCTACAATGATAAACGCATTGGTCGTATCTTCCGTCAACATGGTCCGTTGCGCTTCGCGCCAGTTCAAGCACCGACAGATGGCGCCTTCACTATCATAATAAATCACTTCACCTTCCAAGGCTGGGGCATCTTCCTCAGAACCGAGAGGTAAAAAGGCTTCGCCGCCTTGGGCTGTACCCAAATGGATATCACCCGCCATTTTATCAATATCTTCACCGCCCACTGGCACGCCATATTTAAGGGAAGCATAGTTATAGATATCGACTAAGGGAATAATAGGTGAGAATTCATGCCCTTGGCTAATCCGTTTTAAGAGGGCTTCAATTGAAGACCGCGCTCCTTTTTTGGTTTTAAAGGTTTTAAAGGCTTCCCGCCAAATAGCAACGGCTGGGTTTTGTGAGAAGGTATCTTCGGTTAAATGGGCTTGGGCTGCTTTTCCACCTTCTTTCAGAAGGGCTTCATATTCAGCTTCGTTACCTTGGTAATGATTGTCAATACCTTCTAAGACTAGAATGTTAATCACTGCATCTGGAAATAGGTCCCAATAAGATGGGTTAACGATAAATTGTTTCAAACTATCACACTCCTTTATTTAATAATAACAAATTTTCTAAAATTTAGCTTGATTTAGGTAAGCTAAGACATAGGTCGCATATAGGGTCGCACCATAATCTAAACCATCTTCATCAATATCAAAGCGGGCATTATGGTGAGAATAATTAGTCGCTTTAGCAGCATTCCCACAGCCTACTACAGCAAATAAGCCATTGCCTGCTTGCGAATAATAGCCAAAGTCTTCAGAGGCCATAATAGGCTTGCTTGGATAAAGGGTATCTGCGCCATAAAGATCGGTCACCACTTGACCTAATAATTCAGATCCTTGAGCTTGGTTGTGGACCGCATCCAGTAAGCGGGTATAGTCAACTTCAACTTGCCCCCCATGCATGGCGGCAATATGGTCAGTATAAGCCGCTACGGCCGCTTCCATCTTATCAAGGGCTTCATTATGGAAAGTCCGGACGGTCCCTTCCAAGACCGTTTCCTCGCAGACCACATTAAAACACCCATCCACTGTATTCACCTTACCAATGGTTAAAACGGCTGGTTGTTGCGGATCCACGGCCCGTGACACAATACTCTGCGCATTGCTAATAAATTGTCCGGCCATGACGACTGAATCAACGCCTGCTTGCGGTTCAAAAGCATGGGCGCCTTTACCAATAAAAGTAATTTTGAAAACATCTGCGGCGGTCATGAAGGGTCCTAGGTTGACTGCCACCTTACCTGTAGGAATAAGATACTAAATATGCATACCAAATGCATGATCCACTCCTTCATGAAATTGCTCCAAAAATGCTGATTGCTGGTTTTGTCACCGTCTCTATTGCCTCAGTTATCCTAGCAGGTATTTTAGCTCCAATTGTCATCAGTATTGCAGGTTAAACCTAAATTAATTGGAATTCTAACCAAAAAAAGGGAGCGGGCAAGAAGTAGAAAATCTGTGATTTTCGCTTCGTCTGCCCGCTCTCCACAGTTGACTAGAACGGAACAAGTCGCATTGCGACGCTGCTTCCATCCAGTCAACTACTGCGTTGTATTATTATAATTTTAAAATGAAAAAGCGGGACTGGGCAAAAAAGCCCAGTCCCTTTTTCTTTAACTTCTTTAAGCTTAGTCCTTGTTGGTGAAACCGTATTTTTTGTTGAAACGGTCCACACGGCCATCGGCTTGCGTGAATTTTTGACGTCCAGTATAGAATGGATGTGAATCAGAAGTGATTTCCATCCGAATTAATGGATATGAATTACCGTCTTCCCATTCAACTGTTTCTTGAGAAGATTTGGTTGAACCAGATAAGAATTTAAAACCGGTTGTTGTATCCATGAAGACAACTGGATGATAGTCTGGATGAATTCCTTGTTTCATACTAATACTTCCTTTCTGCCGTAAGCTATTTGCTAGCTCACAGTTATTCTGCGCAATGTGCAACACAATGATGATACCACGAATGTTTAAAGAATGCAAAAGATTTTTAGTCTAAATCCATTTTATTCAAGCAATCCCGTAGGATCTTAAGTTCTTCATGAGTAAAAGTAAGGCCTTTGCCCATTTTTTCATAATCTGGGTCCCAGTCACGAATATCATACTTAGCTGGACGGCCATTCCAAGCCACCTTAGTGAGTTCCTTGGCCCAACCCTTGGCATTGGTTGATAATTGACCATAATGCTCTTCAATTTCAAAGCTAAAATCTGCCATAATTCTACCTCCTAGTCCTGAGTTTTTAAATCTTGGAAAGTCACCGGAATTACTTGTTCAATTGCCCGGGGCGCCACCTGGACTGAAAAACCTCGACGGCCACCCGAAAACTTAATGGTCTCAAATTCTAAGGCCGATTGATCAAAAACCGTCGTGAGTAATTTTTTCATACCAATCGGTGAACAGCCGCCATGGACATACCCGGTTAAGGGGAGAAGTTCTTTTTCTTTAATCATTTGTATATTTTTTTCTGATACAGCCTTAGCCGCCTTTTTTAAATCCAATTCATGGTCGACCGGCACCACAAAAACATAATTCTGACCACTTTTGCCAACCGTCACCAAGGTTTTAAAAACATCAGGCTGAGCATGGTCTTTCTTAATAGTTTCTGAATCCCATTCAATAGGTTCATAATCAATCTTATGTTGATCTAAGACCCGCATCACATTAGTTTTATGTTTTTTAGACATTCTTTTCCTTCTTTACTGACTATTCAAGGCTAATCTTCAATCATCTCAATATCCGCTCCGAGTGCTTGGAGCTTGCTAACAATATTAGCATAGCCGCGGAGGATATTGGTCACACCTGAAATTGTGGTTTCACCCTCAGCAATTAAACCAGCAATCACTAAACAAGCACCGGCTCGTAAATCAGAAGCTTCAACTGGGGCACCTGATAATTTACATGGACCTTCTAAGCGAATAATATCACCATCCACTTTAATATTAGCCCCCATCCGATTTAATTCAGGGATATGTTTGACTCGTTGCGGATAAATTGTATCAGTGATAGAACCTCGACCTTCTGCTAACAGTAAGAGCGGGGTAATTGGTTGCTGTAAGTCTGTCGCAAAACCTGGATAAGGTAGGGTCTTGATGGTTGGCATGGTTAAAGTATCTTGGGGATGAACAAAAACATAATCTTCCCCAATTTCCAATTTAGCGCCCATTTCATCTAATTTAGCAATATAGGATTCAATGTGTTCATATAAGACATTATTTACCTTAACTCCCCGGCCCATGGCCACAGCCGCAGTAATATAGGTGCCGGCTTCAATCCGGTCTGGAATAATCGTATGGTTGGTCCCATGTAATTGGTCAACCCCTTCAATCCGAATCACATTGGTCCCTGCCCCTTTGATTTTAGCGCCCATCTTATTTAAGAGGGTCACTACATCAATAATCTCCGGTTCACGGGCGGCATTTTCAATGACTGTTTTACCCTTGGCACAAACTGATCCTAGGATTGCATTAATGGTGGCCCCCACTGAAACCACATCCATATAAATCCGACCCCCTTTTAAGCCTTGGTCTGATTTAAGCGTTACTACCCCATATTCTTCAGTCACGTCAGCGCCTAACATACGGAAGGCTTTTAAATGTTGGTCAATTGGACGTGGGCCAAGGAAACAACCTCCCGGTAAGCCAATCACACCATGACCAAACTTACTTAAAGTCGCTCCCATGAAATAATAAGAAGCACGAAGTGATTGAATCTTACCCGTTGGCATTGGAATTGAAACCATGTGGGTCGGATCAATTTTTAAGGTACCATCGTTAAATTCTGTTTTTACATTGAAATCATTTAAGATATCAAGCAAAGAATACACATCTTGTATATCTGGTACGCCTTCAAGCACTACCTCAGAATCGGCAAGAACAGCAGCGGGAATTAAAGCAACCGTAGAGTTCTTAGCGCCATTAATTGTTACTTCCCCTTGTAATTTCTTACCACCACGGATACGTAATTTTTGCATATAATTTCTCCTATCTTTATTTAGACCCCTAGGCCTTGCTTAATTTCTTTATTAATCTTTGATAAAGCATTTAATTGATCTTGGTCTTTTAAATCGGCTAGGGTCATTAACTCACCTAACAAATGATTAATTTCCTCAAGCGATAATTGACCACGTTCTTTAACCCAAGCTTGATCCACAAATACAACTTCATGGGCTGATAAGTTACGTACATATTTTTCCACCGCCCGCATCCGGGTGGCCTTAGCAACAAGATCCTTATCTTGGCTATGGTCGGTGATTAGTTTTAGCAGATGACTTGAGGAAAGATATTGGTCATAGTTAAAATGGTCACCATAATATCTATGAAAAGTTTGATTAACGATATTATCAGAAGCTTCTACCCGACTCTGTTTCCACTGCAAACCTCGGTATAGGTGGCGACCATCGATATCCTCTTTCTTGATAGGTTCAATGAACTGATCTAATTGTGGCATAACTCGTTTTTCAAAAATTAAACGAAAAATATTAACCAAAATTGGGGTTAAGGCACGGAAATAATCGCCATATTCTTGTCGTTTCAATTGAATCTGTAAAGCACGGTAAGCCGCATAAGTCGCTTGTTCTAATGCCTCAGGGCGTAAGAGTTGGTCTTGGTCTAGTTCCTGGGCAAGTTTATCAATGACTGGTAGGTTGCCTTGGACCAAGGCCTGGCCTAAGCGGGCAAAAGCTTGTAAGCTAGCGGGGGCTCCTTCTTTTTGCAAGAGTTTAACTAGCATTGCATAGTCATGCTGGTCTAATAAATAGTCTAAGAGTCCTAAATTTTCTTCTTTTATATGTCCCAATCTGGTCACCTCAACTGTATCTTAGTAATATCTATGATACTATAATTAAGACTTGAATTCGAGTGGATGAACCTACCGCCTATTTTAGCAAGTTTTCCCTGTCATTCTCAACTATTTTTTAGAAAGTGTGATTTAATGCATCCGGAAATTAAAAAAATCTATCAAAATTATCCGCAAATCCCTTATATTAATCCCCAGAGGGACCTCAATACTTGGCTCAAGGACCTAAAAATCGGTAAGGCCAAACTGGTTCCTAAACGCAATATGGAAACGACTCCTGACGGCCTTTTACCCGGCGACCTTATTTTACTCTGGCGAATTGCCTTTGGTACTTTTACCAATAAATCTTGGTTTCCTAAATACTTTGAATATGATTATGGGATCGATGCTCCTAGTCATTTACAGAATTTGCTTGACCAAGGCTACGCCTATATCGAAAGCCCCTTCCAGTCATTAGACCACATCACTGCTGCTGAAGTTAAGAATATACTAAAAAAACATGGCATTAAAGGGTATTCTAAATTAAAACGTGACCAACTTGATCAGCTCTTACAAGCAGAAATCACAGAGGCAGAGCTTGATCAAGAATTTACCGTTCGTGGCTTAGCTCTCACAGAAAAAGGCCAAACAGCCTTAGACAGTAACCCCGACGTTATTGACCGTCACCCTAAGAAAAAGTATTAACTTTAACTATAAACACTAAATAATATAGATAAAAGCGGACCTACTACCTGAAAATCGCTGATTTTCAACAAGTAGATCCGCTCTTTTGCTTTATTTTTTAATTAACTGATTTATATCAGAAATATTTTGATGCTCCGTAATAATTGTGACATGATCGCCTACTTGGATTTGATCAAGTCCTGAAGGGATAATTATTTTTCCTTGGCGATAAATCCCCATAATTAAAGTATTATCCAAGAGATCTAAATCCATTAATCGAGCTCGCGTAATCTCAGCCTCTTGCAAGACCTCAAACTCCATGGCCTCAACGTGTTGATCTTCATCTACTAATTTATACAAGTTGACCACCGATGAATTTTGAGTCGCTTTTAAGGATCGGGTTAAGCGAATAATCCGGTCGGCCACCAATTGTTTAGGTGTGATAATGGTGTCCAATCCTAAGTAGGATAGAGGCTTAAGTAAGTATGGTCGATCAATTTTAGTAATAACCTTAGGAACTTGACGTGACTTAGCATAAAGAGAAACAATCATATTTTCTTCGTCGTTCTGATTAATGGAGACTACGGCATCATAACGGTCGATTCCTTCGGCATCTAAGACTTTTTGGTCAGTATTATCAGCGTGAATCACCTCTACCTTTGGGAAAGCCAAAGCGAGCCGTTGACAATTTTCTAAATCATTTTCAATAACTTTTATTGCTTTCTTCCGTTTACTTAATTGTTCCAATAAGAAATAAGTTAATTGCCCGCCCCCGATGATAAGGACGCTTGAAGCGGTTTTCTTATTAAATTTAAGGGTATTATATAGGTCTTTTAAATCTTTGCGGGCTGCCGTCACATGGATTTCATCCCCACTTTGAATTCGAAAAGATCCATCCGGAATGATAATTTGATTATCGCGTTTCACCATACAAACCAACATAGCGTGTTTGAAGCTACTATTGAACTCATTTAAAGTTTGGCCTTGAATCACACTTTTCTCTTTAACGGTTAGACCAACTAATTGAATATTGCCCTTAGCAAAACTCTCAATACTATTAGCAGTAGGATAAGTTATAATTTGATCAATTAATTTAGCCGCATCCATCTCAGGGTTAATCATTTCTGAAATACCAATGGCTGACTGCATAAATTTAACATCCTCTAAATATTCAGGGTTCCGCACTCGACAAAAGACATGTGGTACCCCAAATTTTTCGGCCATCATGGCTGATATAATATTGGTTTCGTCAGAAGAGGTCACCGCAATAAACAAGTCAGCGGTATCCATGCCAGTTTCATGCATAGCCCGTAAGGAAGTGCCCGAACCTACGATGCCTTGTATATCATAGGTTGAATACAAGTCTTCGACCACCGTATCATCTTGGTCAATCAAAACAATATTGGCCACTTGCCATAAAGACTCACAAATCGCAGCGCCGACCTGGCCACCACCACAGATTACAATTTTCATGGTTCACTCCTTATCCTTTGGCCCAGACTTTATAATTAAACAAAATTAGCACAGGGTATATTTCCAAACGCCCAATAATCATTAAGAAAGTGAGTACAATTTTACTAATCACAGTAAAACCAGCATAAGAACCTGTCGGTCCGACCACACCCATGCCCGGCCCTATATTATTCAAGGTCGCCGAAACTGCTGAGAAGGCGGTCAGGAAAGGACCTTGGGAAACTGAAACAACAAGGACGCCGATAATGAATATTAAACCATATAAGCCGAAATAAAAGAATGTTTGTTTAACATAAGATTCCGCAAGAATCTCCCCATCAATCGTGATGGGTAAGACCCGACGCGGTTGTAAATTCAAGCGTAATTCTCTAATTATAGTTTTGCCATAAATCAATAAACGTGAGACTTTTAACCCGCCTGCCGTCGAACCAGCCATACCCCCGGAAAACATTAAAATCAATAGAATCACATGGGTGAAGAGTGGCCATAAGGCAAAATCCACAGTAGCATAACCAGTAGTAGAAATAATTGTAGAGACTGTAAACAAGGTATCTCTGAATAATACTTCCAAGCTATCATAAGAACCCGATAAGCTAATCATAATTCCGATTATGGCCAATCCTATAATTAAGAGAAATAATCTTAATTCTTCATTTTCAAAAATATCCTTGATTCGACCCAGCATCATAAAATAATAAAGGTTAAAGTTAAAACCAAACAGAATCATAGCAATCGATAGGACATACTCAGCTGCCGGATTATGAAAGTAGGCCACGGATTCCGCTTTGTTAGCAAAACCACCGGTCCCTGCAGCCCCAAAAGCATAAATTAAGGAGTCAAATAAAGACATTCCTGTCAGCATTAAAATTAAGACTAAAACAGCCGTCATTATTAAATAAATCTTATAAAGCATAAAGGCATAATTTTCATTCTTAGCAACTAATTTACCGAATTTTGGTCCCGGTACTTCCGCCCGCATGATATTAACCGTACCCTGACCTTTTTGCGGTACGAAGGCAAAAGCAAAGACTAAGAGACCCATCCCCCCCACCAAATGGGAGAATGAACGCCAAAACAAGGCAGATTGACTTAAAGCTTCAACATTAATTAATATACTAGCTCCTGTGGTCGTAAAGCCAGAAGCCATTTCAAAAACAGCATCGACTAAAGAAGGAATTTGACCTGAGATATAAAGGGGTAAGCCCCCAAAAAAAGAAAGAAAAAGCCAAGCAAGTGAAGTAATGGCTAGACCATCTACAAAAGTATATATAGCCTGATCCGGACTAAGTTTTCTAAGAGCAAAGCCAAGCAGAATAAGGATTGCTTGCACCCAAACATAGGCGGATAAACTTGCCAAGCTTTCACGATAAATTAAGCCTACAATGATTGGGAAAACTAACAAGCCTGCTTCTAAATAGGCAATATTTCCTAAAAAACTAAATACTAACCGTTTATTCATAGTTACTCCTTATCTATGACATTTTCATAATGATTCTAGTGTACCATGATATTTAACTTTGTAAACTCTTAGCCATAAATTAACTTTTACTCCTAAAATTTTAAAAATAACAAAAAAATAGGCAAGGAAACTAGTCGACTAAGACTAGTTCCTTCCCTATCATTTAATAATTACTAAAGCTATTAAGCTTTATTTGAAGAACCAAAGATATCCATGGTTTCTTTAGTTTTAGCAACAATCGCATCAAAACCTGGTTTGATAATTTTACGTGGATCATAAACATCAGCATCGTTATTTAATTTTTCACGCACTGCTTTTGTCCATTGTTGTTGTAATTCAGTATTCACATTGATTTTAGCATGACCACGTTTAATAGCTTCTTTAATTTGATATTCAGGAATACCAGATCCACCGTGTAATACTAATGGAGCACCTGTTAATTCAGAAATTTCTGACATTTCATCAAAACCTAAAACAGGTTCACCAACGTAGTTACCATGAACTGAACCTAAGGCAGCAGCTAGACAGTCAACGCCACCTTCTTTAACCATACGTAAACATTCTTGAGGGTCAGCATAGTTTACACCACCCGTTACGCCATCTTCCACACCGCCAACAGTACCAACTTCAGCTTCCACAGAAACGCCTTTAGAATGAGCATATTCAACAATTTCTTTGGTCATTTCGACGTTTTCATCAATTGGGAAGTGAGAGTGGTCAAACATAACAGATGAGAAACCTGCATCAATATATTCTTTAGCACTTTCAACAGAAGAACCATGATCTAAGTGTAAAGCAACTGGCACAGTAATATTCATTGTTTCTAATAAAGCATTAACCATCGCTGCGACCACTTTAGGTCCGCCCATGTATTTACCAGCACCTTCAGATACACCCAAAATAATTGGTGAATTGTTTTCTTGGGCAGCTGTTAGGACAGCTTGTGTCCATTCAAGGTTATTAATATTGAATTGACCGACTGCATATCCATTTTCTTTGGCTTTATTTAACATTTCCGTCATACTTACTAAACGACTCATTGATAAAGTCCCCCTTAAAATTTTTTCTTACTACATTTCTTATTATAGCTTAAACCTTATAAGATAGCTAGAAAAACCCATTGAAAACTAATCTTTATTTTATATTAATAAGTTCTACTATATTAGACTTATTCAATCTTTCAAATTGATTAAAAATAGAGGATCTCTTTTTATATCTGGACACAAAATGTCCATGTTAGCAAAAAAATTTATTTCAAGTATTTAGATCAAATTTAACCACTAAAAAAGCCAAGTTATTATACCAATAACCTGACTTTATAAGTTTATTTTTATCAATGGAAGCTAAAGAATAAATTAATCTTCTTCCACTTCTTTATCTACGTACTCTTCTTCGTCTTCTTCATCATACTCGTCATCGAAGTCTTCATCCGTTTCAGCTACAAAGTCATCATCGATCTCTTCATTATCAGTACCGAGCTCATCTAAATCAGATGCATAGGCACCTAACTCAGTATCTTCATCTTCAAGGTCTTCATCAGCAACAATTGTTAAATTATCACTAATCTCATCTGCTTCATCTTCTTCATCATCGTCATTGGTTTCATAGACTTCATCTTCATCGATTTGATCATAAATATCATCCACATCTTCAGGATCATCATCATTATAATCAATCATATCTTCATCATCAGAGAAGGCATTCAACTTGCTCTTATTCTTACGACGACGGTGACGTGGTAAATCTTCATCATCTAATGAATTGACAATTTCTTCGTCAATCGCATCAATCGCATACCAAGCTCGTAAGCCCCAACGATTTTCTCCTAGAGAGATAAAACGACCATCAATATTTAAATCGGTATAGAACCGAGCCATTTTTTCTTCTAATTCACTTTCAGATAAGTTTAAATAATCTTGGATTTTAATGAGTAAATTGGTAAATTCATGAACATCACTAGTTTCCTCTAAGATTGCATAAGCTACTTCCACCATGGATAATTCATTCAAGTTTTCACCTTTAAACGCTTGCAATTCCATCTTGCACTTCCTTCCTTACATACCCTTATATATTACCTATTTATCCTTGATAAATCAATTGATAGTCATAATTTCCTATTAAATGTCCCTGATTATATATCCGATACTTTAAGACTACCTGAATTTTATCGGCCACCTCCACTATTTGCAAATGGTCGGTTTGGATTTCTAACCCTAGGGCACCGGCTGGAGACATATAGGTCACCCGTTTTTTTTCACTTGGATCAAAGACCATCCGTCCTTGAGTCTGTCTCATCTCCAAGCTATAATTCTTGTCTGCCTTATCTTGCCATTTTAAATGGACCGTTAAGCCATTTATATCTTGATAGCTTAACTTAGAATAGGTTGACAATTGATAATAATCTGCCTGGGTTTGATGTTGAAAATGGTCACCACCCGCTTGTTCAGCATAACGAATATCTTGTTGTACCAGAATGGCAATTTGTTTTTTCTGCATAAAATCTTCTCCCAGCCCTGATTTAGACTAATATTACTATCAAATATTTGCTATAATTCAATCATACCCTAAGTTAGGGCAAAAGAAAATGAGGAGGCCTAGAATGGCACTTAATTTTTTTAAAACAATCAAACTTTTTGAATGGCAAAGATTCCATGATTTTGATAATCCGGAAAAGGACGACCCTAATAGTGGTCTAGCCTATCAAGATGCCTTTATCCGTTACCTCCCCCAAATCAACCAGGCTCAGTCAAACCAGCCTCAAGCCATTCTACACTACTATCCTTATAACCAAAAAGCCGTCCTCCTAGGTGGTAAAGATACCCGTCTCCCTCAGCTTCAGGCAGGTATTAATTATCTTGAGTCTTTGGGTTACCGCGTCGTTGTTCGGCCTCATGGCGGACTAGCAGTGGTGAATGACCCACAAGTCCTCAATATTGCCATGGTTTTAGATAAAGATTATATTGATTTAACCATTGACAATGCTTATCAACTGATGATTGACCTAGTCCAAGTTTCATTAAACTTACAAGGCTATGCTCACATTAAAATCGAAGCCTATGAAATTGTCGACTCCTACTGTCCTGGTAAATTCGATATCGTGGTCGCTGGCCAAAAAATCGGAGGAATTGCCCAACGTCGCTTCCGCTCAGGTACCACCGTCGCGGCCTATATCTCTATTGGGGGCAACCAAGACCAACGCAGTCTTGATATTAAAGAGTTTTATGCCCGTAGCCAGGCTGACCTTTCTTATCCCCAAGTCAATCTCAATAGTATGACCAGTCTTAGCCAAGTTCTGGGACTAGACATCAGCCTAGCCCAATATACCGCTTGGCTAGACCAAGTTTTTCAAAGTAAAGTTAATTTAACAACGGGAAACTTTAATCATCCCAGCCTTGAAGAAATCTATCAATACCGTTACCAACAAGCCCTTAAACGCAATCAACTCGGTTAACCAGTAAAGGAGTATGCTATGGATCACATCCAAAAAACTAAGAATGAATTAAGCCGTGAAAAAGTCTTCCGTGACCCGGTTCATGATTATGTTCATGTTCGTGACAGCATTATTTTAGACCTCATTAATAGTCGGGAATTTCAACGCCTCCGCCGGATTAAACAATTAGGCACTTCCTCTTATACCTTCCATGGTGCCGAACATACCCGCTTTAACCACTCTTTAGGAGTATATGAACTAACCCGTCGGATTATTAATAATTTTGTGCGCAACTATCCTACCCAAGAACCTGGTGATGGGCTTTGGGATGACTCTGAACGAATGGTCGCCCTCTGTGCAGCCCTACTCCATGACATTGGTCATGGACCATTTTCTCATACCTTTGAGGGTATCTTTAACACCAATCATGAAGCCATAACCCAAGAAATCATCACTTCCCCTACCACTGAAGTTAACCAAATTCTAGCCAGCTTTGACCCTGACCTCCCTTTAAAAGTAGCCCAGGTAATCAACAAAACTTATGCCAATCAACAAGTGGTTCAACTGATTTCGAGTCAGATTGATGCTGACCGAATGGATTATTTACTCAGGGATGCTTATTATGCCGGTGTTTCTTATGGACAGTATGATTTAACTCGGATTTTACGGGTCATCCGTCCCTATGATAACAAGATTATTTTTGACTTCTCGGGCATGCATGCGGTGGAAGATTATATTGTTTCCCGCTATCAAATGTATATGCAAGTTTACTTCCACCCCGTTTCCCGCGGAATGGAAGAGATATTACAAAATCTTTTCCAACGAGCCAAATATTGTTACAGCCACAAGGCTGACCAAATGAAATTCTCGATTAATTTCTTGGTACCATTCCTTAATGACACATGGACCCTGGATGATTATCTTAAATTAGATGATCATCTCATGTCTGCTTATTTTACCCAATGGTTAGAAGAAAACGATCCAATCTTAAAAGATTTAGCCTATCGTTTTCTCAACCGACATCCTTTTAAGTCACTCTTAGTGAGTCAAGAAGACCGGGATGAACTCATGACTGCCTTGCAAAAAGAACTCGTGGCCAAAGGCTATGACCCAGAATATTACTTAGGTGAAAATTCATCCTATGACCTACCATATGATTATTTCCAACCCTATAAGACCAATAGCCAAAAGTCACCAATTGAATTAATCACCAAGAATAACCAAGTGGTCGAACTTTCCCAGGTTTCTGCCATTGTTAAATCACTCGCTGGACGGGAACGGGGCGATTACCGGCTCTACTTCCCACGTGAAGTCTTGCATGCCATTCAAGCTGCCGACCCAGCCAGCCATGATGCTAACCAAGCCAAAATCCTCCAAGCTCACTTGGAAGAAAGTAACGATGTAACTTACCATATTCAACAACGACTATTCTAGAACTAAACTGTTTAAATCAGTACCTAGAACAAATAAAAAGTGACCCTCAAATCTTGGAAAAATGTCCAAGTTTTGAGAGTCACTATTTTTTATCAAGTTTCTTATTAGATAGAAATTAAGGTAAGTGCTTTACACTTAATTATTCTTCACTAGAAGATTCTTGACTTTCTTCTGCTTGACTAGCAGACTCATCACCGGCTTGGTCTTGGTCTAAATTCAAAGGATATTCATCATTTTCAGTCCAAGCTGGTAAGTCAGCCCCATCAGAAACTTCAGCTAATTTATCGCTTACTTCTTGTGAATGATACAATTCGGCTACATGTTTATAAAGCTCATTATCTTTATCAGCAGACCGAGTCGCAATCACATTTTTATAATCAGCCGCTAAACTTTCGATATCATCACCGTCAGAGAAAATCGCATCATCCACTGACAGACCCGCATCCAAGGCAAAGTTATTATTGATGAAAGCTGCGGTTACATCAGGTAGGGCTGCGGCTAATTGGGCCGCATCTAATTCTTCAAATTCAATTTTCTTATCATTCTTGGTGACATCTTTAATAGTTGGTAAAACCCCAGCGGCATCATCGACTTCAATCACACCAGCTTGTTCTAAGGCTAGCAAGGCCCGGCCACCATTGGTTGGATCACTTGGAATCGCAACAGTATCGCCTTCAGCTAATTCATCTAAAGATTTTATTTTTTCAGAATAAGCACGGAGAGGGGCAACATAAGTAAAGGCTAAGGGAACCAAGTCACCTTCATTTGATTGATTCCATTCATTTAAAAAGGCAATATGTTGGAAGGCATTTAAGTCAATCGACCCATCTTGGAGGGCTACATTGGGTTGAACATAATCGGTAAATAAGACGATTTCTAAATCAATGCCTTCTTCTTTGGCCTTTTCTTGCACAACTTTCCAGACATCTTCTTCATATTCAGAAGCGACCCCTACGGATACTTTTTCACCATCAAAGACTTTTTCTTCTTGAGCCAAAGTGGAAGGGGCTAATAAGCCAGCGGCTAATAAACCAGCGGCAGATACTTTAATAAACTTTGCTAAAAATTTTTTCATGATAATGTCTCCTTTTCTTTTTTTGCAACCAAACAACAACCAGGGGAGTAACTTATTCTATCTATTGGATCGTCACCCAATAAAAAACTCCCGTCCTAAGCAAAAGGACGAGAGTTGAACTTCGTGTTACCACCTTAATTTGTTGCCCCATCACTAGGACAACCTCAACCGCTGCAGTTAACTTTTCTCCATTAACAATAGCGGGGCCAGACTAACGGGGGCAACCGTTCAAACTTATTGCCGAAGCATTCAGCTTGACCACTCCGTGGCCATTTTCAATCGCATTCTCCAACTTACTTCCACCAACCGTAAGCTCTCTATCTGGGTCCTTTGATTTACTTTCCACATCATCGTGTTTATTTATCTATATTTTATATCATAAAGCATGCTTTGGTATTTGTCAAAGTTTTTATGAAATTTTTATTATTTATTTTTAATTTTAATCCAGTTTAAATGAGCCTAATCTCATTTATTATGCTGGGTCCGCCGGATTAAGAGGTTAAAAATAACTTGGCTCACCAATACAATAATCAAAATAAGAATCGTGGAAACAATGATAATGTCCATCCGACTCCGTTGATAACCACGGGCAATAGCCATGGTTCCCAAGCCACCCCCACCGACAGAGCCTGCCATGGCGGTCAATCCAATCACTGAAATAACAGTAGAGGCAGATACTCTTAATAAGGCAGCCAAACCTTCTCTGAGATAAACTCGGAAGATAATATCCCAAGGTGATAGTCCCATGGCTTCAGCAGCTTCGACCACCCCACGATCGACTTCCAAAAGGGCAATCTCAACTTGGCGGGCAAAGAAAGGAATAGTTGAGGCCACAATTGGAACAACAGCCGCGGTTGGACCAATCGTGGTCCCAACAATCCCCCGAGTCACCTTAATCAATAAGGCAAGTAGAATAATAAAAGGAATCGACCGGAAAATATTAACTAAGGCATCTAAGAATTTATAGAATCGTTTGGATTCTAAAATTCCGCTCGGACCGGTCACCGTCATAATAATACCCAGAATGAGCCCGAGGCCACCGCCAAAGAGAATGGTAAGTAAAAGCATATAGATACTTTCCCAAGTGGCTTGCACAAACTCTTCGCGGAGATCCCAAGCATAAGGCAATAGTTCTGTCATTTTAGCATTAAAGCTCTCTGAAAATAAGAATAAGGATGTCATTAGATTTTATCCTCCTTTAAGGCTTGAGCCTCGATTAATTCAGATAGGGTCTGAATACCCACACCATGTTCTTCTAAGTAAAATAAGGAAGCCTTAATATCTTGGTCGGCTCCGGTAATACCGACAAAAAGATTACCTACGGGAATGTCCTTTAGAATTTCGACATGGCCAAACAAGATATTAACCTGGACATGATAGTCTTGGACTAACTTAGTAATAAAGGGTTGAGTCGTTGTATCCCCGACATAAGACAAACGAACTAACTGACCTTGTTCACGTAAGCGATTGGTCGATTCGTGCCCAATAACCAAGGCTAATTCTTGGTCCAAATGTGTAGCAGTATTAATAAACTCCTTGGTTAAAGCTTCTTGGGGTTGGGTAAAGATTTCTACAATTGTTCCTTGTTCTAATAAGCGCCCATCCTCCATGACTGCTACCCGGTCACATAAGTCCTTCACCACATTCATTTCATGGGTAATAATCACAATTGTAATATTTAATTGTTGGTTTAGTTCTCTTAGTAACTCTAAGATAGAAGAAGTCGTTTTAGGGTCCAAAGCCGAAGTAGCCTCGTCACAGAGTAATATATCTGGATCATTGGCCAAAGCTCGGGCAATGGCCACCCTTTGCTTTTGTCCGCCTGATAACTGACTCGGATAGGCATCTGACTTATCTCTTAAGCCAACTAAATCCAACAATTCTGCCACCTTGGCCGCCCTTTCTTGCTTATTTAAACTTGAACCTTTTAAAGGAAAAGCCACATTCTCAGCAATGGTCCGTGACTCCATTAAATTAAAATGTTGGAAAATCATGCCGATTTTTTTACGAGCTTGGCGCAATTCACTGGCGGATAAGGCTAACATATCTTGGCCATTCACCTGCACACTGCCCTTAGTCGGTCTTTGTAAGAGATTAATGGTTCGGACTAAGGTTGATTTTCCTGCCCCAGAATAACCTACTATACCAAATATTTCCCCCGCTTGAATATCAATTGATACATCTTTAACTGCAGAGACAACGCGCTTATCACTATGGAAAAGCACATCAATATCTTTTAATTCAATCATGTTCTGAACTCCTTACAATTATTTAAATAAAAAAAGCGTCCTCCTAAAAAGGACGACGTGAATTCGTGTTACCACCTTAATTTGCTATAGTTATCGCTAACTATAACCTCAACCAGTACAAAAACTATACTGCGACCCAACTAACGGGGGCTCCCGTTCACTATTTCAAGTTTGTCATAGTGACCGCTCCATGGCCATTTTCAATAAGCTTCTCATGTTCACTTGCAGCAGATGTGAACTCTCTTAAAAAAGAATCCTTATTTACTTTCCATTTCATTGCGTTTCGATATAACTTATGTGTTAATATTACTGTAAATATGATAATTGTCAACCATAATTATTAAAATTATATCATAAATTTTGTTGACCCTTATCCTATGATCCTAGAAAGGTGATGCATCATGTCTTATCCATTCAATTCAAAAGTCGCCGCTGCTAAAGGCAGTCCCATCCGAGCCTTCAATGAGGAAATCGCTGGGATTAAAGACTTAGTTAAATTCTCTTTAGGTGAGCCCGACTACCCCGTGCCAGCAAAGGTCAAAGCAGCTCTCATCCAAGCAGTCGAAGATGACCTCTCTTCCTACACCCATTCTCGAGGAACCCTCGAATTACGCCAAGCCATCAGTCGGTATATAGAACGACACTACCATACCCATTACCGGCCCGAAGATGAAATTATTGTGGCCCACGGTGCCACAGGCGCTCTTTTTTCAACCTTAACTGCCCTCTTAAACCAAGGCGACCAAGTGATTGCTCCGGCGCCTTACTATGTCGCTTATAAAACCCAAGTAGAATTAAATCGCGCTGAGTTTATTCCTTTAGATACCAGCCAAAATAACTTCCGCTTAACTCCAGCCGATTTAGAGACAGCCATCCAAGCCCATCCCAGAACCAAGCTGATCCTTTTAAATCACCCGTCTAACCCGACTGGAGTAACTTATAACCGCCAAGAGTTACAAGCCCTTGCCCAAGTGATTCAAAAGCATGACTTATTAGTCGTTTCCGATGAAATTTATGCCCAATTGACCTATGACCATGCCCATATCTCCATGGCTGAACTCTTACCTGACCAAACAATCCTCATTAATGGCGCTTCTAAATCCCACGCCATGGTGGGTTGGCGAATGGGGATTATCGCCGGACCAAAAGTTTACTTAGATCAAATCTTTAAAGTACAACAAGCTTCCATTAATACACCCGTCACACCCATTCAAAAAGCAAGCATAGTCGCCTATGACCAGTGTGATGAAGACATTCAAGCCATGGTGCAAGCCTACCGCAAGCGACGCGATTATCTCCTCAAGGCTCTTGCTCCTTTAGGCTTTGCCGCAACGGAACCCCAAGGTGCCTTTTATCTCTTTGTCAAGGTGCCTGACTGGTTTAAAGGAACAGACTATGACTTCTGCTTACAAGTCGCCCAAAAGGTTGCCGTGGGCTTAACCCCTGGTTCTTCATTTGGAGAAGCTGGACAAGGTTATTTTAGAATTTCTTATGCAGCTAGCATGGAAAACCTACATTTACTGATAGATCGGCTCACTCAATTTCAAGACGCTTACCTACAAAGCAATCAATAGAAAGTGAGATGAATTCCCATGACCCAAAAATCAATCGCCATTGTTGGCGGCGGGATTGTCGGGGCAACTGCGGCCTATTACTTAGCCCGCCAAGGTTATCAACCCGTCCTATATGATTGGGGACAAGGACAAGCGACTAAGGCAGCCGCTGGAATCATCAATCCCTGGTTTTCTTTAAGGCGTAATCAGGCTTGGTTCCAATTAGTTGCCCATGGGGCTGAATTCTACCGTCAATTTATGGAAGACCTCAAACAAGATGGCTATCCCCACCAGGCAATTTTCCAAGTTGATGGCGCCCTCATGATTCGTCATTCTGATAAGGGATATGCCAGAGATTTAAAGCAAGCCCAGAAAAAACTCCCCCTATGGCCCGCCATTGGTCAAGTTAAAACCGTTAAGGCTAGAGATTATTTTCCTTTCCTAAAAGATGATTTAAAAGCAACCTATGTTGAGGGGGGTGGCCGGGTTGACGGTGAGCAACTGATTCGAATTCTTCACCGTGCCATTCAAGATCTCGGTGGGACAATCCACTATCAAGCAGTCAACTTGAACCAGAGGAATAATGGTTTAGAAATACAAGTTGAGGGTCAAAGCAAAACATACGACCAGGTCCTACTAGCAGTGGGTGCTTGGTTACCTATACTATTAGAACCCTTAAATTATCAGGTTAAGATTCACCCCCAAAAGGGGCAGCTCTATATTATCCAGGATGCTAACTTTAAAAATCAACATTGGCCCGTGGTCATGCCGCCCGGCTTAGGGGATATCATTCCCTTCAATGATGGCCGGATCATTATTGGCGCCACCCATGAAGAGGACCAAGCCTATAATTTAGACCCCGACCTTTCTCAACTCGAAGCGCTGCGTCAACATGTCAGTCAAATTGCCCCTGACCTCGCAGCCTATCCTATCCAAACATATAAGGTTGGGACTCGAGCCCAATCACAAGATTATTCAGTCGTTCTGGGGCAGGTTCCAGGTCTCAACCAAGTGTGGACCGTTTCAGGATTAGGGTCTTCTGGTTTAACCTCTGGTCCTTACTTAGGTTATCAATGGGCTAAACTGGTAAGTCAAGGTAAGTGGGATATTGACACTACCGCTTATCCAATTGAAGCTTATATTCAAAAACTTTAAAAATTATTTAAATAACGTTTTCATAATGCATTTAATTATACTTTCCCCTCGATATTTGCTATATTGACTAGTGGACGAAGGTTCATAATAAGAAGAAGGAGGAAATTTAATGTTTAAAGAGTTTCGTAATTTTATCGCTAATGATAATGTACTAACTATGGCGGTTGGTATCATCATGGGTTCCGCATTCACTGCTATTATTACAAGTTTAGTTGAAGATATTTTTATGCCAATCATTGCTGCCCTAACTGGTAAGGCTGATGTAACTGGAATTGCCTTAACTATTGGTAACACCCAAATCGGTATTGGTTTATTCTTACAAGCAATTATTAACTTTATCTTAATTGCTTCTTTACTATTCCTTACCCTTAAAGCTTTAGAAAAAGCTCAAGGTAAGAAATTAATTGCACCAGATGAAGAACCAGCTGGCCCAAGTGAAAGTGAACTATTAGAACAAATTTTACTTGAATTAAAAAATAAATAATTTAATAAAAATTTTCAGCCCTGAGCATCTTTGTGCTCAGGGCTTTTTTTACGAAAATAGCTGATTCTATTTGTTTATCTAAAATCGCAAGCTAGGTCATGGTCATTAACCACCCCAATAGCTTGTAAATAAGAATAAATTGTGACTGACCCAATTTGTTTAAAACCATATTTCTTCAAAGCCTGGGTCACCTGGTCACTTAAAGGTGTCCGCTTAGGAACAGGTGTACCTGTCTGACGTTTAACCACTTTTTTCCGGCTAAAGGACCAAATAAACCGGTCAAAACTGCCATAATCCGCTTGAACCTTTAAGAAAGCTTGGGCATTCAAAACCGCTGATTCAATCTTGCGGCGGTTCCGTATAATCTTAGGATTATCACAAAGTTCTTCTAGTTTAGTTACATCATATTGGGAGATAGCTTGATAATCATAATTATCAAAAGCTTGTCTAAAATTGGCTTCCTTGCTTAAAACAAGTTGCCAAGAAAGACCTGTATGAAACATTTCTAATAAGAGCCATTTGAATAAATCATGATCATTATGGCAGGGATTCCCCCAAACCTGGTCATGGTAAGCTATATAGAAATCAGGCTTCCCTTCTACCCAACTACACCGATGCATCCTTTTCCTCCTTAATAAATACCGTAGATAATTTGATACAGCCATACCAGAAATATTAATAATAAATACAGATAATTCAAATGTTTAACCACCAGGAGAAAACCTAAGTAGTCACGAATTAAATAATAAGGCCATAAGTACCAAGCTACCCGCGTACCACGATAAGTAGCCTTCATCCCACTCGCTTGGCCGTAACAATAGGACCTTAGTACATGAAAACGACTGGTAAAAACAATGACTGGGGCAGCTTTTAAAGGACCCACTAGTAGCTCGCGCCCATAATAAAAATTTTGAAAGGTATTATGAGCCAAAGGCTCAAGAATAATTTTATCGCCCGCTACCCCACGTTCTATTAGATAATCGCGCATTTCTGCTGCTTCGCTGGTGTCTCCCCAAGCAATGGGACCCCCTGTAACAAGGAAATAAATCTTATTTTGGTCTGACAAGGGCTGGGCAATGTAGTAGGCCAAAGCCTGGTCAAGCCGACGGGCTAATAGCCGCGGAAACTGTTGGGGATTATCAATTTTTTGCCCCAAGACCATTAAGACTTGACCCTTAACTTTCAAGGGAAAGACTTGTAGAACCCAATTCAATAAACAAAAAGCAAGAAAATTAGCAATAAAATAAAGGGTAATTTCAATGACCATATCAATATAATTTTCAAAGCGAATTTCTTGTAAGTTAAAAGCTCCCCAAACCATAAAAATTATAGCTGCACTTAAAAGCATAACCATCAGGCCCGTAATCACTCGATACCATGCTTGTTCATGTTTTTCCTGCATATCCTTAAAGAGAGTCCCTAAAAGAACCACCAAAAAGATAGGAAGAAAGGCAATCACAAAACCAGAGGCAATATAGACAAACAATCGAATTGTGGCAAAAAACCGCATCGATGAGGTCACCATAAAACCAGTTAAGAGACTCGTTAAGCCATAGAAAATCCACACCATATCAGGATAGGGACCTTGTTTTTTACGGTAAAAAAAGAAAGCCAGACCAAAGAAGATGACTGCTAATCCATAATACATCATCTTCTCCACCTCGCTTACTAATCCTCAATTTGATGATAGGCGTTATAAACGTCTTGTTTTTTAACCTGTCTTTGTTTAGCTACTTTTTTAATTGCATCCTTAGCTAATAAGCCTTCTTGAGCCATCAACATCTCCACTTGCTCTTTATAGGGTAATAATACTTGGTCTGAGACTTGATTGGCTAAGTGCCCCCCTTGAATCAAGACCACTATTTCGCCTTTTAGACTTTCTTGGTCTAGATAAGTCGCTAACTCAGTCTGCGTTCCCCGTAAGAAAGATTCATATAATTTACTCAATTCTCGCGCAATCACCATTTTGGTTTGCGGTCCTAAAACTTGGCCAACTTGTTTTACAAGGTCTTTGACCCGGTAAGGTGACTCATAAAAAATAGCCGTTGCTTGAGCCTGACCCACTGCCTCTAAGACACGGACTTGATCTGACTTATGGCGTGGGAAAAAACCCCAATAGGTAAAACTCGCCGCCTCAAGTCCTGAGGCCACTAGCCCAGTTAAAGCTGCATTGGGACCCGGAAGTGCAATCACTGGCAAGTCATCTGCTAGCAAGGCCTGGACTAAAGGGTGACCCGGATCATTAATCAAAGGCATTCCAGCATCAGATACGAGCGCTAAACGTTTACCTTGGCCAACTTCCTGGCATATAGCTGCAACCCGGTCCTCGCTCGAATGATCGTGGAAACTTTTTAGGGGCTTTTCGATATCATAATACTGTAAAAGCTTAATCGTTTGCCGGGTATCTTCAGCAAGAATATAATCGATTTCCTTGAGTATCTTTACAGCTCGATAGGTCATGTCGGCTAAATTACCTATTGGAGTCGGGACTAAATATAAGCACCCACGGGACAAGTCTTTATAACTTTGTTGAATCTGCATTGACTTCCTCCTTATAGGCTGTCTCCTTGAGTCTTGAGACAAAAATACGCTGACCACTGTTGATATCCCTTTGGCCATGCTGGGCTAAATAAGCTAGTTTCTGTGAGCGACTTTTTTGTTTAAAATAATACTCTGCTTGCATGGCAAGTGACTTGGTCGCCCATTCTTCCGCATAGACCATGGTAACCGGACGACGACTTTGCAAACGGGTGTATTTTGCCCCCTTACCCTGATTGTGGCTTAATAGGCGGGCATCTAAATCAACCGTATAGCCTGCATATAAACTCTGGTCCTGGCATAACAAGACATAAAAATAAAAACCGCGGCCCTGATCAGCCATAATAAATCGCCTGCATTTCTTCACTATAAACATTGGGAGCTTGATAAACAATTAGACCAGGCTCAACTTTGACACCATGACGGCCCCCTTGGTAAATCGCTTCAATTAGAATAATATTTGCCTGACTTCCTACTTTGGGATAGACAAACCGTAACCGGTTGACCGCAAAGCCATATTTTAAAAGGGTCGTAAACAAATCGTCGAGCCGGTCTGGCCGGTGAACAATATAGAGTTTACCTCGGTCACGCATCACTTGCTTAGCCTTAAGTACCCAGTCATCCATGGTTAAGAGAATTTCATGGCGGGCGATAGCATGACTAGACTGATGATGAACTTCTTGTGAGTTAGCCACAATAAAATAGGGTGGATTACAGGATACAATGTCATATTGAATCCCTAGTGGGCGCGTAAAATCCTTGAGGTCCCCTTCAATAAAAGAGACTTTATCGCCTAAATCATTTAATGCAACTGACCGTCTGGCCATATCCACTAGTTCAGATTGAATTTCCAAACCTGTCAAAGGAGAGTGGCTCTTACGCGCTAAGAGTAAGGGAATCACCCCATTGCCACTGCAAAAGTCAATATAATGAAAGGGACGACTATGAGGTAGTTTAATAAAGTCAGCTAATAAGACTGCATCTAAGGAAGAAGCAAAGTAAGCCTTACTTTGGATAAGATGAATATTCTCCCGTTTAAAATAATCTAACCGTTCTTGGTCTTTTAATGGGACTTGCTTTTGAAGAGCCATAAGTGTTATTGCTCCTCAAGACTATCTAAAACGGTCTGACAAAAAATACAAGATTCATCCGAATGACGCGGTGAGCCAAAATACAAATGGCAAATATGGATTCCCTCATCATAAAAGGATTGTAGTCGGGCTTTACCATTAATCGCCGGAGCCGCTGGTTGAGTATCCCCTACCGATAAGTCAGCTAGTTCTTGATTGTTTTGTTCTGGATTTAAATCATTTTGTTTGGCTTCTATGAGTTGGTCATTCAAAGCATGGTTTCTCATCCTTAATTGATTATTTTCAGCGTTTAAGTCATCAATGGCCTTTCTTAATTGAGCAACCTTATCATTTAAACGAATTAAATCGTTCTCGGCCTCATCTAATAAATTAATTATTACTTGATTATCCATGGACTCCCCTCCTTCTATGTCGGCTGTCCTGCTGCTAGGGCTAAATATTCATAAGCCAATTGTGGATTCACATTTGCTTGTATTTTTTCTTTTAAATCTAAGATTAAGCGATTCATTCGAAAAAGTGCCTGCAGAGAGAATTTCTCTTCCTTGAGCCAAGACTTTAACATATAGGTCCCAACTAGGTCTTGTTGATCTGCCCAATCCGGATTGGTCATTAACATAATTAAAGCATGATTTAAGAGCAATAAATAATCCGCACTTAATAGTGCCCTACGATAATTCAAGGAATCATTCCGTTTATTGATAAAAGGCTTTAGACCAGTTTCAACTTGAACAAAGGCTCGTCGGTCTTGCAAGAGGAGTGATTTATAATAATAATGGACTTGCTTCAACCATTTCTCGAAGTCATTGGCTTCATAAGCAGCTACAAAGTTTTCATCAAATTGAGGGCTGAGTCGGGCTAATAAAGCTGCGTGGTCTGTTTGAACACCAGCCGCTAACCACTTGACTTGCTTGGTAGACCCACTTTCTTCTTGGAAATAAATTGCTTGGACTCGCGATTGAATTGTTGGCAGTAAATCCTCAAATTGTTGACAAAATAAAATAATATACACTTGGTCTAAAGGTTCTTCCAAGAAAGTCAACATAGCATTAGCAGAAGAAGCATTTAAGAGTTGTGCCTGGTCTACCACGGCCAACTTGAAATCAACTTCAACAGGTGAGAGGGAAAGCCATTGCTTTAACTCACGTACTTGATCAACTTGAATATTACGCCCATTCGGACTTAATTGATAAAAATCCGCAAACTGACCCTGATCAATCCGCGCATGTAAACTGGCAACTTGATCAGGGTCGGAAAAATCAGCATTAACTAATTCTTTTAGAATGTGACGAACCAAGTCAGATTTTTCCTCATAGGCCAAACCAACAAATGCATAAGCATGGGCTAAATTTTGTTGGGCAATTAACTGGCTAAAGTATGCATCTAACATAGTTCCTCCTTAAGTCTTAGAAACGGTGAAATTCATCAATTGGCATTACAAAGACAATCGCACCACCGACATCTACTTTCACCGGAAAAGAAGCAGTCATATCTAAGTTAATATCATAATTGGCGGGTGTTGCCACATATTGTTCTCTTTGACGGCAGTTATCTTCAATAATGGATAAAACATGTTTCACTTTATCATCTTCAGTACCCACTAAGAAGGTAGTATTGCCAGATTTTAAAAATCCTCCTGTGGTTGATAATTTAGTTGCACGAACATTAGCTTCACGGAAAGCAGAGCCTAAGATAGATTCATCCTGATCTTGAACAATTGCAATAATTAATTTCATCCTACTCACTCCTTTAATATAATAAACCTGAGCTCTTAAGTACTTGAAAGGCATCTTCTACTACCTGGTCAACCGCTTGCCGCGCATCAATCACATGAATTCGATCTTGGTCTGCGGCTAAATCAAGAAAGGCCTGTCGAACCTTATTATGAAAGCTTAGATCTTCTTGGTCTAGGCGGTCAAACTGCCGTTGATTACGTGCTTGATAAATGCGTTTGAGTCCAACTTCTGCTGGGACATCTAACAACAAGGTAATATCGGGTAAGTGACCTTGGATGGCATATTGGTTTATATTCCAAATATCCGTCTGACTCAAATTCCGTCCGACCCCTTGATAGGCCAAGGAGGAATCCACAAAGCGATCAGAAATTACAACTTTACCAGCTGCTAAAGCAGGTAAAATTGTATCTTTTAAGTGTTGTCGTCGCCCAGCTGCATACAAGAGTGCTTCGGTCATGGGATCCATGGCGGTATTATTCACATCTAAAATCACTTGACGAATCTGTTCAGCAATGGGCGAACCCCCAGGTTCCCGGGTTAAAACTAGGTCAAAACCATCTTGGCTTAACCGGGTTGCTAGTCCTTGAATGGCAGATGATTTACCAGAGCCATCCGGGCCCTCAATACTAATAAATAAACCATTTTTTGGCACTTACTCACACCCTCCCTGTCTTAAGCCTTACAACTCCCGACGTCCCTCAATCGCTCGATATAGGGTCATCTCATCGGCATATTCAATATCAGAGCCTACAGCCAAGCCATGCGCTAAACGAGTTACCTTGATACCGGCAGGCTTAATTAGGCGGGCTAGGTACATCGCCGTGGCTTCACCTTCAGCTGTGGCATTGGTTGCAATAATCACTTCTTCAATGGTTGGATCTTCAAGGCGTTTAATTAAAGAAGCTATATTCAAATCATCGGGCCCTGTTCCTTCCATCGGTGACAGGACACCATGTAAAACATGGTATAGTCCATTATATTCTTGCATTCTTTCCATAGACATGACATCGCGGGCATCTTCAACCACCAGAATCTCCTTATGAGATCGACCAGGATCCTGGCAAATAGGACACGGATCTGAATCAGTAATATTGCCACAAACGCTACAATAGGTCAGCTCACGTTTCACATTGATTAAGTTCTGGGCAAACTCTAAGACATCCCGTTCTGGCATATCAAGCACATAAAAAGCTAGACGGGCAGCTGTTTTAGACCCAATACCTGGTAGCTTAGTAAAGGAATTAATTAATTTAGCAATTGGTGCTGGATACTGCATAATCCCCCTGCTTTCTAAGGTCTAAAAAGGTAAGTTTAAGCCTTGGGTAAACCGACCCATTCTTTGTTCGGTCGCTCGGTCCACTTGTCCTAAGGCGTCGTTTACTGTCGCAATGACTAAATCTTGCAACATATCAATATCATCTGGATCAACTAAATCTGCTGCAATATTTAATTCTATAATTTCTTTCTTACCATTTACTTTTACCTGTACTAATCGGTTGGTATCTTGGGCTTCAAAGACTGAAGCTTCGAGATTAGCCTGTTCGGCTTGCATTTCTTTTTGCACCTTTTGCATTTGTTTCATCATGCCTTGCATGTTTCCCATATTTGGCATACCTTTCATGGTAGTCCTCCTCTAATATGATAATTCTTCTTAATCTATAACTAATTATAACATGAAATCCCAACTAAGACTTATCCTGTTGACTTTCTTGCGTCCGTTTTTTCCGGGCTGCTTCATAAGCTTGATAATTCATCTCACTTGCTTGGTAATCCTCATAAGGGTCATACTGGAAGCTTTGCCGGTCTTCCCGCAAAGCCCGCGTATTTTCTTTTTTATTCTTAGCCAGTAAGCGACCAAAATAAGACCGTTGTAAATACCAGTCCTCACTAGAATCCATCTCCATTTGGCGACCCCGCCTTCTTAAGTCATAATTAACCCAGGCAAATACCCCGATGGCAATCACTAAAAATACATAGATCATTGGTCGTCACCTCCTGCTTTTAATCATAAATAATATTAATATTGTCTTCCCCAAAAATATCGATAGCTTTTTGAACCGACGCGGGTAGTGGCGCAGCTGGTTCTGGTTTAGCCTGGTCTTTTACTTCACTGGCTGTTTCAGCAATCGATTCTTGACTACTAGATCCTTGATCATTTTGGTCTAACTGCAAATGATCTTGTCCAGACAAGTCACTGTCTTGCGCTGACTTAGCTTCTTGATTTACTTGAAGGGCTTGATCAGTATAAACATCCGTCCACGACGTAATTTGAGCAACCGAACTCGTCGCACTGGTAGGCATCTCATATTCAATGGTTAATTTTTGATCCTTATAAGGACTTAAATCCACTTGTTTATCCTTAGCACTAGCTAAGATTGTCGTATAATTTCGCCGCGTGGTCGGCCAATCTGCTTGCTTAATAAAGACTAAATCTAAAGTCATCTGCAAGGTTTGTTGGATTCCCGCCCGTAATTGACCAGCTAAATGAGCATTATGTTGCAATAAACCACTATTTTCTTCATTTTCAACACTAATCAAGACCGCGTGGTCATTGGCCGCTAAAGGTTTTGAATTTAAAAGTGGAACCCGATCCTGAGGAGACAAATCTTGAATAATTTGATTCCATTGCTCTTTAATCGCCTCAATGGCTTCCCGGGTCGCTTGATTTAAAACCCCGTAGATTGAATAAAGATCTAAGTGATACTGACTTTGTCTCGTTCTAGGTCTTGGGCGCGGCCGCAGCTTACTAGGCTGAGATACATTTTCCTGAGCTGCTAACTTGTTTTCATTGATTGGATTAACCCGGACTTCTAACTTAGCCCTTAAATCTTTAATCAAGTCTGCTTGGTCGTTCACCACCTGACGTAAGTGGGAAAACTCAGCCTGGAGACTATCAAAAGCTTGTTGAAAGTCACTAGGAATGCTGGTCTCTCCGGTAGAAATACTAGCGGTTTGAGGCTGACCATAGGCTAATTCGACGGTCATCACCTGTAAAAAAATATCCGCTTGGGTTGAGAACCGCATTTGTTGTTGGGCCTGATTTAATTGGTCAATCACCCGGTAATAATAGTCTACAGGAATTGTATCCTTAATTAACTTAAGTTCATCGGCTTTCAAAAGTGTTTGATTGGTCTTGGTATGGAGACTCAAGAGCATATCCCGAGCAAAAACAACCAATTCTTCAATAAAACGATTGGCTTGCTTACCTTGAGCCAATTGTTGATCTAAAAGCTCTAAAGCATGTTGAGCTTGCTGGCTATAAACGGCCATTAAATATTTAACAAATTCTTGCTGGTCCATTGATCCTGAAACCTGCAAGGCATTCTCCACAGAAACTTGATCTCGGTTATAAGATAGGGCCTGGTCTAAGAGACTGAGACTGTCCCGCATACCCCCTCTAGCAGCCCGAGCAATAATTTCTAAGGCCTCTTGGTCATAGGCAATCTTGTCGGTATCGAGAATATAAGCCATCCGGTCAATCAAGTCTTTGTCCGCAATCCGATGAAAATCAAAGCGTTGAGTCCGTGATATAATCGTTGCCGGGATTTTATGCGGTTCAGTTGTCGCCAGAATGAATAAGACATTTGCTGGGGGTTCTTCCAAGGTCTTTAGTAAGGCATTAAAGGCCCCGGTTGTTAACATATGGACTTCATCAATGATATAGACCTTGTATTTTGCTTGACTGGCTGCATAGCGGACATTATCTCTTAAGTCGCGAATTTCTTCGACCCCATTATTAGACGCCGCATCAATTTCAATAATATCTGACATTTGACCTTCATTAATTAACCGACAGGCTTCACACTCATTACAAGGGTTACCATTTTGAGGATTTTGACAGTTAACCGCCTTGGCCAAGATCTTAGCCGCTGAAGTTTTCCCTGTTCCACGCGGCCCCGTAAACAGATAAGCATGACTTAACTGCTGATTCATGACCGCATTTTTTAGGGTTTGTTGGATGACATTTTGGCCAATCAGTTCGTCAAAGGTTTGCGGCCGCCAAACCCGATATAAGGCTTGATAACTCATGATAACTCCTTCCAATATAAGCTATGATAAATAGACTTGATCCAAAATAATAATAGTTTAATTATACCAAATTAGGCACTTAGAATCTTACTTTCAAGCTAAGAAATTGATCAATTCGGTGGATAAAAAAGCTACCATTACTTCTCAATTAGACAATAGCGTGTACTATTTTTATTATAAATTATTTTAGTAAAAAGCAACACTAGAAATCTTAATAATAAGAAAGGGAGCTGGACTTTTAGTCCAACCCCCACTTAATAAACAAATAAAGGCACATGGCTTTGTTACTTATAGCTGCTACCTTCCGGTCCTGACTCGATTCGTAACGCCACCATTGCCGTTCCTTATTATACAAGAAAATTTTTTTGTTGGCAAGTCATGGTTTCCGAGAGCCCTTTCACGTCAGTCAGCCTCTATTTAAGCCTTAAACTAGCATTCTTTGTGCACAAGTGAATACTTATGCACAGGTTTGCCTAGACTTATGCACAGGTTTACTCTTTATGTTCAGTTTGTCTGGCCTTGGACATTTTTTTACGTTGGCGCAAGTCTTTAAAAAATTGGGATAATTTATGACTACATTCCTGCTCTAACACACCTTGAATAACTTGGGCTCGGTGGTTAAAGCGGTCTTCTTCTAACAGATTCATTAAAGTACCTGCACAGCCTGCCTTTAAATCACTGGCGCCATAAATCACTTCTTTAATTCGGCAATTCATCAAGGCCCCAGCACACATAGGGCAAGGTTCTAAGGTTACATATAAACTAGCCTCTTCAAGTCGCCAATGGCCCAATTGCTGATTAGCTGTCTCAATCGCCATTAACTCAGCATGACCCAAGGCACGTTCTTGACTTTCCCTAACATTATGACCGCGGCCAACGATTTGACCTTGATAAACCAGCACCGCGCCAATAGGCACTTCATCAAGTACCAAAGCCTTATCTGCTTCTTTTAGTGCCTCTTGCATCCATGTCTCATGGTGAATTCGGTCGGCTTCTAGTAACTGATCAACATGAATCATAAGCAACCCCCTTTCAATTTAAGATAAAAAGAGTGAGACCAAGAGAGCGGCAACAAGCCTAACCCTTTAAATCTCACCCATGTTAGTTAAAACATACTATTTAAAGTAATCTGCGACCTTATCTGATACTTGATTACCAGCTGCTTTAGCTCGGTCAATAAAATCACTTAAAGAATCTACCGCAGCGTCTTTAGCATCCGTAGCAGAATCGGACAACTTCACTAGGGTAGTAATTTCGGCATCCGATAATTTATCTACCGCATTTACTAAAGCTGGCGATCCATTTAATTTGTTACGAATAAAATATTTTGCTTTTTCACGGTTAAGCGCCCCTTCAACTTTTTCACGGGCAGATTCATCAAGATACAAGTATAGGGCAGCCCCTGCAATCACAACAGTGGCACCTAGAAAAATACCAACTAATTGATATGAACGTTTACTCATAATTTCTCACTCCTTTTCTTTATTATAGCATAGCTTCCGACCCCTAGGCGAACCAGAAGCATTTTACTGGGACACTCGGGGCAAAGCGACTAAGTGCCTCAGTAGTTGAGCGAAGCGACTTAGTGGTCAATAAAAAAAGAGCGGGCATTTCACCCACTCTTATGACTAAATTATTTTGATCGGTTATTAATATTGATTTCGCCTTGGCGGCCACCAATGGTAATGGCATCCCCCAGTTCAATTTCACCTTTTAATAACATTTCACTTAATGAATCTTCAATTTGTTTTTGGATAGCACGACGGATTGGACGAGCACCATATTCTGGGTCAAAACCAGCTTCAGCAATAATATCTACTGCAGTATCAGTAATACGTGCACCAATTTCCATATCACTCAAGCGAGCAATGACTTCTTTGGTTTGTAACTTAACGATTTGACGAATTTCTTCCTTGTTCAAGGCATGGAAGACAATAATTTCGTCAATCCGGTTAATAAATTCTGGTCTAAATCCACGTTTCACTTCTTCCATAATCCGACTTTGCATTGCTTTATGATCTTGTGATACATCTGAAACTCCAAAGCCAACTGACTTATCATCTCTTAGAGCGGTTGCTCCCATATTAGATGTCATAATAATAATCGTATTTCTAAAGTCCACCTTGCGACCCTTACCATCCGTAAGATGACCGTCATCAAACACTTGCAAGAGAATATTAAAGACATCGGGATGGGCTTTCTCTACTTCGTCTAACAAGATAACAGAATAAGGTTTTTGACGAACTTGTTCAGTTAATTGACCCGCTTCATCATAACCAACATATCCTGGAGGGGCTCCCACTAACCGAGACACGGTATGTTTCTCCATGTACTCAGACATATCAACCCGAATCATATTATCTTGAGAACCAAACATAGCGGAAGCTAAGGCTTTGGCTAATTCGGTCTTACCGACCCCGGTTGGACCTAGGAATAAGAAGGAGCCGATAGGGCGGTTTGGATTTTTCAATCCGGAGTAGGCCCGACGGATGGCCCGTGAAACAGAAGATACGGCTTCTTCTTGCCCAATCACTCGTTCGTGTAATTCTTCTTCTAGATGTACAAGACGTTTAGATTCTGTCATCTTCATTTGTTGAACTGGAATACCTGTCGCAAGAGCTAAAACTTCTGCGACATCATCCGCAGTAACTACTTGACGATTATCTTTATCATCACTAGCATCTTTTTCAGCGGCAGCTTCTAACTGGGTTTCAATGTTTTGTTCTTCTTGACGAATGCTAGCAGCCCGCTCAAAATCACGGTCTAGGATGGCAGATTCTTTCTGTTTAGAAAGCTCAGCCAATTGCTTTTCAAGGGCCTTGTATGAAGATTCGGCCACAGAATTATCAATCCGGACCTTAGCGGCGGCTTCATCAATTAAATCAATGGCTTTATCAGGTAAGCGGCGTTCAGATTGGTAACGCACAGATAATTTAACCGCAGCTTGGAGGGCATCATCCGAAATACTAACATGATGGTGGTCTTCGTAACGTTCTTTTAAACCAGCAATAATTTGCAGACTTTCATCCACACTTGGTTCATCAATTTGAACCTTAGAGAAACGACGTTCTAAGGCAGCATCCTTTTCGATGTATTTTTGATATTCATTGAGAGTAGTTGCACCTACCACTTGAATTTCACCCCGGGCTAAGGCTGGTTTTAAGATGTTCGATGCATCGATAGCACCTTCAGCCCCACCGGCTCCGATTAAGGTATGGAGTTCATCAATGAAAAGAATGACATTACTGTCTTCATTTAATTCATCGATAATTTTCTTCATCCGTTCTTCAAATTCGCCCCGATACTTGGTACCAGCCACGAGCGAAGCAATATCTAGCATAACGAGACGTTTCTTAGCAATATCTTGAGGCACTTGGCCACCCACCATGCGTTCAGCTAAACCTTCCGCAATGGCAGTCTTACCAACACCTGGCTCGCCCACAAGAACAGGATTATTCTTAGTCCGACGACTAATAATTTGAACCATCCGTTTAATTTCAGTATCACGGCCCACAACCGGATCTAGCTTATCTTGGCGAGCCAATTCCGTTAAATCACGTGACACAGCGTCTAAGGTTGGGGTTTTACTTTGAGCTTCGGCCTTTTCTTGTTGACGGCGATGGCTGTTGACTGAACGACGGTCTGTCTTATCTAAACCAATCATGTTGTAGGTTTTCTTACGTAAATCATTTAAATCAATGCCTAAGTTCTTTAAGAGGACTGTTGCATAAATTTCTTCCTTCAACATACCTAAAAGTAAGTGTTCAGTCCCAACTTTAGGAGCCCCTAAACGTTTTGCATCATTGGAGGCATTCATAATAATTTTCTTGGCCCGTGGAGAATAAGGAATCACAATTTCCCCTTGCATTCTCGGCACGGCCGTTTGTCCTTGGATAATTTCTAGTTCACGGACTAAGGCATCATAAGTTGCCCCTTGTTCCCGTAAAACTTTACCAGCAATGCCATCCTCTTCTCGGGCTAGCCCCAAGAGGATATGCTCTGTTCCAACCGCTTGGTGGCGTAATAGATAAGCCTGCTCAGCGGCAAAAATCATGGCTTGTCTGGCAGATTCTGTAAATAATTCTTCAAACATATTCTTCACCTCTTATTGATAGGTATATTTTAATTCTTCTAAAACGTGTTTCAAAAAATAGGCTCTGACTTCTTGTTCCTGTTGCGTAACGGGTTGTAATGTAGCCTTGTCTAGGAGGGTCAAAACCAAGCGTCCTTCTCTAGAGGTCAGGATTTCTTGCTTGATTAGCGTTTCAATCATATTCTCAGCCTTACGGTGACTAATCCGATCTCCGACTAATTCAATCATACGATTTAATTGGGCCACATCATCGCTTAATTGAATTTTGAGGATACGGATATAACCGCCACCTCCCCGTTTACTTTCAACCACATAGCCATGCTCTTGGGTAAAGCGCGTATTAATGACGTAATTAATCTGCGAAGGAACACAATCAAAATGTTCCGCAATATCACTGCGCTTAATCTCAAGCTCTTTTTGATTCTTCAAAAATTCTTTTAAATACAACTCAATAATATCGGACATATTCCGACTCATAAGCACCCTCCTTACTAACATTGACTATCTTTGACCATTATATCAAACCCTAACTTAATTACAAGTCTTGTGCTTAATTTTTCGACCATTATTCGTGAAATTATTAATAAATTTTCACTCTCTCTAAGCTATACTTAAAGGTTCATGTAAGCATTCTCTTTATTGTTATACTTGGTTTTATTGTTTTGAAATTATTTCGAAAACGGTTTATTTTCTCGGAAATCCTGACATAATTATAGTGAAAATTTTCTTATAATGTGCTATGCTTCAATTATCAAAATTTTTAGGAGGCGTTTTTTTTTATGCATAAATTTTTAAAAGTGTCATTATCATGTGTGGCAGCCTTATCAATGGCTTCTGCTAGCATGGTAGTCGTACAACCTGGTCTATTTGGAACTAGTATTGTTGCTGCTCAAGAAGGACCAGTTACCTTATACCAAAAATATGGTGCCCCTCATGGTGACAAATCATTTGCTTCTGCTGTTGTAGCAGTTCAAGGTGATAAAATTGTTGCCGTTGACATTGACGAATATCAATTTGTTGAAGGTGACGGCTGGACTGCTGTTCCTAATGCAGATGGCGAATTTGGTAAAGCTTTTCCAGAAGGCCAAACTTTAATTTCTAAAGATGCTAACTCTGATAAATATTCAGAATTAATGGCCGAAAAAGCTCAAGCCACTCAAAAATTATCTGATAACAAACAAGCGATCTATGACTTTGTTAAAGGTAAAAGCATCGATGAATTACAAGCAACTGTTGATGAATTAGCTGGTTTAGGCGAAGACGGCAACGTCTCTGACGTTGTATCTGGTTCTACTTTAGCTGATACAGGCGGTTACATCCAATTAATTATGGATACCGTTAAAGAAGGCCGTTCATATGAAGGCGCTGAAGGATCAGATATCACCCTTAAACAAGGTTTAGCAGCTGCTCATGGCGACAAATCATTCGCTCAAGTAACTGTTGCAATGGCTGGTGACACAATTGTAGGTTCATTCATCGACGAATTCCAATTCGTTGAAGGTGATGGCTGGACTGGCGTACCAAACTCTGACGGTGAATTTGGTAAAGCTTATCCAGAAGGCCAAACTTTAATTTCTAAAATTGATAACAGCGAACAATACTCTAAATTGATGACTGAAAAAGCTCAATCTACTGTAGCTTATGCTGACAACCACAAAGCAATCGCTGACGCTGTTAAAGGTAAAACTGTTGAAGAAGCTAAAGCTTTAGCTGAAGAAGTTAAAGGCCTAGGTGAAGACGGTAACGTATCTGATATCGTCTCAGGCGCAACCCTAGCCGATACCGGCAACTACATCCAAGCAATTGTGGATGTTGCAAGTAAGTAATGCCAAGGCAAACGTAGGTGAGCCGTGGTTCATTAAAAAGACCTCCTCAAAATTGAGGAGGTCTTTTAGCTTTAGCGAGTTACAGACTCAGTTCCAAGGCAAATGCAGGTTAGCCGTGGTTCCTTGTTAAAACCCTGTTGGGAAAGTCTCTCAATAGAGTCTTTTTATTTTGCTTTACTAACATTATATGAAACGCAGTGAGCTACACGTGCATCAAAATTTACTTATCTCTCTGCTCCAACCTTTTGGGGTCACCATAAGCTTCTTGAAAGGATATTTTTTTAAAGTATTAATTTATCAACCTAATAAATATACTAAAAAGATTAAATCCTATATCATATCTAACTCATAAGATTTTTTAAAATTATAACAATTAATTGATATAACTATATATATTAGTCGTACTTATAATGCCTATCCAAAATTATTATAATAATTATTATTGATACGGAAAAAATAGCATATTATAATATATTCGATCCTAGCGATCATATCCTTAAATGAAAGTAGGTCTTTGCTTTGAATAATGATACATGTCACTCTATCGATTTTGCTTTACTCAGAACAAAAATACTACAAGAATATGGTTCTCTAAGTCAATTTTCTCGCGACACAGATATCAATTATAAGACACTCTATAATATTTTACATCAGAAGCATCTACCTAATCATCACATTGTTACCCGTATAAGTGAAATTCTTGATTTCGATGAAGAAACCTATATTGCAGTCTTTGCACCATACATTCTCAATCGACGAAGTCCTTATCCTAGATTACAAATAATTCCTCTCCCAAAAAAAGATAAAGAAGACTGATTAATATAAGCCAACCAAGTCCCAGCCCACCCCGCTGGCCAACTCGGTTGGCTTTTCAATTTATCTAATAATACGCCTCCCCATTCGCCTGCCGCCACAAGACAACTTCCCCTTGCCGCAAGCTCTCAGGAACATTAATAATCTTTTGATTAGATGACCCCCGAAACTGTAAGCTTAAATCCTTCTTATCAATCTCAAAACGACCATCCACCAAGACATCAATCAAGGATAATAACTCTAACTTATCCTCAGAATCGACCATCAACTCTTGCCAGGTATAACCTGTCCAAGACCAAATATCTTTACTAGCACCAAAGCGGTCACGCACCGCCCGGCATAAAGGAATCAAGACATTGGTATTCAACATGGGTTCACCACCCAGTAAGGTTAAACCCTGACAATAAGGAGCCCCTAAATCATCCAAGATTCGTTCCTGCAACTCCAAGGTATAGGGCCTACCATAATTAAAGTTCTGGGCCACCCGGTTATAACACCCCTTACAAGCAAAGGGACAACCCGACACATAAATAGAACACCGGACGCCTTCGCCATCCACGAAATTATAGGGTTTATAATCAGCAATCTTGCCCATACTGAGTTCACTGGCCAACCATTCTTTTGGTTTAGGATTATTCATAGGCCAGCTCCTTCCTATAGGGTCCGATGATCATCAGCCTCTTTGGCTTTTTGATTTCTTAATTGTGTCACTTGACTAGAAGACATATGTTTTACCCGGGTTGAAATTTCTTTATGGCGACCATGCACCATTGGGCGTTTTTGTGGGTTACCTAGATAACCACAGGTCCGTTTAACCACATCACAAGTTTCAGAATTGTGGTTACCACATTGTGGACACTTAAAGCCAAATTCTGTTGGGGTAAAGTCCCCGTCAAAGCCACATTCATAACAATGATCAATTGGTGTATTTGTTCCCAAATAGCCAATCTTATCATAGGCATAATCCCAAACGGCTTCCAAAGCTTTAGGATTTTGCCGCATATTAGGGTATTCACAGTAATGGATAAAGCCACCGCCACAATATTGGGGATAATCTTTTTCAAAATCAATCTTTTCAAAGGGGGTTGGGTTCTTCCGAATATCATAGTGGAAAGAATTGGTATAGTACTCCTTATCGGTAATATCTTTGACCTTCCCAAATAATTCAGTATCCAAACGACAGAAGCGGTCGGTTAAAGATTCGGATGGGGTTGAATAAACGGAGAAATGATAGCCATATTGGTCCCCTAAAGCATCGGCTTTAGCCTTCAACCGTTTCATGATTTCTAAAGTAAAGGCCTTGGCTTTGGGATTATGCTCCCAATCAGGGCCGTAGAAGACCGTTGCCACTTCATAAAGACCAATATAACCTAAAGAAACAGTAGCCCGTTTATTCTTGAAGAGTTCATCCACGGCTTGATCAGGACGGAGCCGTTTGCCAAAGGCCCCATATTGATAAAGAATGGGAGCCATTTCAGGGGTCGCTTCTTTAACCCGTTGGACCCGGTAAACCATAGCATCCGCCACAATATCCAAACGTTCTGCCAATAAGTCCCAGAAAGCGGCTTGGTCATGAGCAGTTTCTAGGGCAATCCGCGGTAAGTTTATGGTAACTACCCCTAAGTTCATTCGGCCATCATTGACTTCATGACATTCTTCATCCTTCCAACCTTGTAAGAAAGAACGACATCCCATCGGCACTTTAAATGACCCGGTAATATCAATAATCTTGCCATACATCAAGACATCTGGATACATCCGCTTGGTGGCACATTCCAAGGCTAATTGCTTCACATCATAGTTAGGGTCTTTAGGGCATAAATTAACCCCATCTTTCAAAGTAAAGACCAGTTTAGGGAAAATAGCCGTCCGTGCTTCCTTACCAATCCCTTTAATCCGGACTTGTAAAATCGCCTTTTGGATTTCACGTTCGATCCAAGAGGTTCCTAAACCAAAGCCAAGAGTCGTAAATGGCGTTTGACCTTGTGAAGTATACAAAGTATTAATTTCATACTCTAAAGACTGCATAGCATCATAAATATCTTTTTTGGTCTTAGCTACCGCAAATTCCTCTTGTTTTTCTGGATTGTCAATCCATTCTTGCGCTAATTGACGGTTTTTTTCTAAATTCAGTTGAGCATAAGGAGCCAAGACTTCATCAATCCGATTAGCTGAGGTTCCACCATACTGACTGGAAGCCACATTGGCAATGATTTGGGCCATTTGGGCGGTTGCCGTTTGAATAGACTTAGGTGGTTCAACCTCCGCATTCCCAATCGTAAAGCCGTTTTCGAACATATTCTTAAAATCGATTAAACTACAATTTGACATGGGCATGTAAGGATGATAATCCAAGTCATGGTAGTGAATTTGACCCTTTTGGTGGGCATTAGCCACATGGGGCGGTAACATTTGTAAGCCAATCGCCTTGGCTGTAATCCCAGCGGTTAAGTCGCGCTTGGTATTAAAAACCCGACTATCCTTATTGGCATTTTCATTAACCACGGTCTTATCTTGATCTAATAAAGACTGGATACGGTGATTAATATTCGTGGCATCAGCCCGGGCAAAATCTTGCTTAACCCGGTAGTCAATATAGGCATGAGCCACCTCAGGCATATTTGATTGTAGTAAGTGTTGTTCAACAATACTTTGTATTTCATAAATATTAATATCGCGTGTAAATCGTTCTTGAATCGTCGTCAAAATTTCGGCCACCAAAGCTTCAATCTCGACCAAACGTTGGCTTGATACTTGACCTTCCACTTCAGTGACAGCTTTTTCAATGGCCACTTGAATTTTAGACGCATCAAAGGCAACCTGCCGCTTATCCCGTTTAATCACTTGCATTGAAGCTAAGCCCATGTAAGTTTCTTTTCTATCTAATAATTCCATCTTAGCAAACCCCTATATCTTGTGTTTTTATTTTTATATAACATATATATTGTGGTTCATCTGGAGAATAATGTCAATACAAGATTGCGTTTTGTTTTACAACTATAAACTTACCTTATACAGGGTTAACACTTTTTTATTGACCATAAAACGCTTACAAGTTACAATAACAATAGTTTCAACTTGTGAACTAAAATTCTATATATTCGAAAGGAGATATGTAATATGGATATTGTTTCACGCGTCCAAGAATCCTTTGATCGTCAGACCTTTTTAAAGAGTATGGGGGCACGATTGGATACTGTTGAGGAAGGAAAAGTTTCAATCTATTTAGAAAAAAATGAAAACTTGACTCAACAAACAGGCTTCCTCCATGCCGGTGTAACCACTTCTATTGCAGATTCGGCCGCTGGGTATGCCGCCCTGACCATGTTACCTGAAGGTTGTGAGGTTCTCAGTATTGAGTTCAAGGTCAATTTGTTACGCCCTGCCGCCAGCGATCGGTTTCTGGCCACCGGTCGAGTGATTAAAGCGGGCAAGCAAGTCTCCGTTGTAGAAGCCGATGTGGTTGATTTAGACTCTGGCAAACAAGTGCTTCAATTCCAGGGGACCATGATTGCGGTTAATCCTTAATTAGTAGGACTCAGTCTTTTAAAGCAGTTATAACCATCATCACTGCGCTAAAACATCTAATATTTAAGTATATAAACGGGACTGGGCATTTTTGCCCAGTCCCGCCCTATTTATTTGCTTATTTTATGCCTTAATTTACTTTTGCCCTCGTTTAAATAAACGTTTCAAAGAAAAGACTGGAACATTGCGGACAATTTTCTCATTGCCTAAATAAGTTCGCATAGCTTTCAAACTTTTACCGGCATCCTTCACAATAAAGTTGAAGCTGACACCTTGGTCTGTATCAATAAAGAAGCCTCGAATATAACGGTCGCCAAAGAATAATTGGGCTCTGACTTTTTCAATACTGACCCAAGGAATCTGTAGAAAGGATTCCGGATTACGTTCATTATAGAATTCAAAGGCTTGGTCCCCAATTAAAATATCGCCATGTTTACTGCCAACCCCCCCTGACATAAGATTGGCTTTGGTGTTAAAATCGACCTTTCGGTTAAGAGATTGTACCATTGTCATGCTCCTTTACTAAGCTTTATTTTAGCATAGGCCTGGTTTAATTTAAATATCCCTCAATGAAAGAAAACCTCTTGTCATTCTGACCCAAGAAGTCAGACGACAAGAGATTTTTATAGAATAGAGAAGTTTCTAGAAGATACCTACTAAGTGGCCTAAGATACCAATGGCAAATAAACCAAAGATAATAATGATTGGAGAAACATTTTTCTTCAACAACCACATACATGCAAAGGTTAGTAGTAAGGCTGCGAAACCAGGAATTAATTGGTCTAAGTTATTTTGGAGCGTCGTTACCTTTTCAGGTGAAATAGACATTCCAGAAGCAACTTGACCTAAGATTTCTTGTAATTTACCTCCATCCACGGCACCATCAGGGAACTCAACATAAGCTCCTTCAGATAAAGGCACGCGGGAAACAACCATTGGGAAGTTAATTGAGGTCCAACGTTGTACCAAGATACCCATGATAAACATACCTAAGATAGAAGCGCCTTTGGTAATCGTTTGAAGCAACCCACCAGAAAGGTCTTTGGTAATTTCAGAACCAGATTTGTAGCCTAATTCTTGGGTATACCATAAAAAGGCCATCCGGATAATGTTCCAAGCAATAAAGAAGAATAAAGGTGCAATAATAGATCCACCGGTTGCTAGAGAAGCGGCAATTGCTCCTAGAATTGGCCGTACGGTAAACCAGAAGACTGGGTCACCAATACCTGCTAGCGGACCCATCATACCGATTTTAACCCCTTGGATGGCTGCATCATCAATATCAGCTCCATTTGCTTTTTCCTCTTCAATCGCTAAGGTTACCCCTAAGATTGGCGAAGCTAAGTATGGATGAGTATTAAAGAATTCCATGTGACGTTTTAATGCCGCTACTGCATCATCATGTTGTGGATATAATTTCTTTAACGCTGGGATTAAAGCATAAGCCCAACCCCCATTTTGCATCCGTTCGTAATTCCAAGAACCTTGGAGGAATTGAGAACGTAACATAACGCTACGACGGTCTGCTTTAGATAAAGTAATACGTTTTTCTTCAGTCATCTGTCTTTTCCTCCTTAATAATCATTTAAAATATCGCCTAATGGGTCACCTGAGTTAGATGAACCACCGTTACCGCCATCACCTTTATTCTTGCTTAGGTTTAAGTAGATAATTGCCAAGCAGAGACCGATAATACCAGTTGCAATTAGAGTTAATTCATTTAATGGAGCTAAGGCAAAGCCTAAGAAGAAGAAAGGCCATACTTCTCGGGTTGCCATTAAGTTAATAACCATAGCATAACCAACCGCTACGACAAACCCACCACCAATCGTCATACCAGAAGTAAACCATACAGGTAATGAACCTAAAACTGATTGAACCGCAGCAGATGGAATGAAGAGCAAGGCACCTGCAGGTAAAGCAATCCGAAGACCTTGACATGCTAGAGCAATATAATGCCATAAAGACACACCATTAAAATCACCTTTTTCAGCCGCTTTGTCTGCTTGGTGAACAATCACCACAGATAAAGTCCGTACAACCATAGTTAAGACTAAACCAACAGTTGCTAAGGTAATGGCAGCTGCAATGGCCACATTCCGGCCATCAGCTGAGAAGTCGCCCGCTTTAACAAAAATAATAGCAGAAGCCACAGAGGCTAAGGCAGCATCGGGTGCGATTGCCGCACCAATATTAGCCCAACCTAAGGCGATTAATTGTAAAGCGCCCCCTAAGATAATACATTCAGCTAAATGACCAGTAGCTAAGCCAACTAAAGAACAAGCAATAATTGGTTGATGGAATTGGAATTGGTCAAGAACCCCTTCCATCCCAGCTAAAAAAGCCACAATTAAAACTAAGACAATGGATAGTAAATTAAAGTCCATTTTAATCCTCCTTCTAAAGTGCTAAGCCAGAACCAGCTTTATCAGCGATTAATTTGAATAAGTCGCCTGATTTATCTGCTGGAACTTTACGAACATCGAATTTAACGCCGTAGTCTTTTAATTTCTTATAAGTATCCACGTCAGCTTGATCAACGGATAAAACATTATTCAACATGACTTTACCAGTTGAATGGGCCATGGAACCAACATTAATCGTTGGAATCTCAACACCTTTTTCTACTGCTTCTAATGCATCTTGCGGTGTTTCGAACAGAAGCATGGCACGAGTGGCTCCGAAACGAGGGTCCTTATAAACTTGGACCAACTTATCGACCGGAATAACGTGAGCATGCACCCCTGCAGGGGCTGCTTGTTCGATTAGCTTTTTACGTAAATCATCGTGAGCTACACGGTCAGACACCACAATAATCCGGTCTGGATTGGTAGTCTTTGTCCAAGATGTTGCAACTTGACCATGTAAGAGACGAGTATCAATCCGGGCAAGGACAAATTTAATTTGACCATCACCAAGAACAGTGCCTTCTGGAATTTCACCTTCAGCTGTTGTAGCTTGAGCCACTTCTGCTTCTGGGGCAGCCTCAACCACATCAATTGCTTCCGGTCTTACCTTAACTCCTTCGCGCGCTGTCTTAAGAATCGCACTTGCAACTTCATGGGCCGTATTCATACTGAACCGACTGGCATAGGCTTCAATTAACATTGGCAAGTTCAAACCAGCGACAATGGCACGTTTTTCTGTATCTTTTTCAAATAAAATATTGGCTTGATTGAAGGGACTGCCGCCCCATAAATCAACTAAGAACAGAATTTCGTCACCATCTATCCGGTCGATTGCTTCCGACAATTTCTTTTGCAAATCATCGGGTCCTTCATTTGGCATAAAAGTAACTGATTCAACATTTTCTTGTTCACCAAAAATCATTGAACCAGATTGCTTAATGCCATCTGCAAATTCACCGTGACTTGCGATGATAATTCCTACCATCAAATTACCTCCTTTTTTTAAATAATGAAATAAATAATTCCTCTCATATTATAGCACTTCCACTCAGGCAGACAAGTATAATTTTTTCACAATCACTTTCAAGCAAACTTCCTTTAGAACAGGATTTTAATAGAAAAAAAACAAAGACTTGTCTAATTATTTTTAACAAAACTCATGGTTTAAAGGCAAGGATAACCTCCACAAAAAAAGAATAGAAAAGGCATATAAAACATCTACCTTTTCCATTCTTTACCTATAAATTTTATGAAAATTTCTTTGTTTTAGAGAGGTCTAACCACGGTGTAATCTTGCCCAAGATAGCTGGTTGACTGGCTCCCGTTACCGATGGGACATTCGAAGGCCGCCCATGGAAGGTCTGGTTACCTAAAATCACAAAGGCAATGGCTTCTTTAGCTTCAGAAGAATAACCTAAGTCTTCTTGCCGAATAACTTCCACTTTCGGCATTAGCTCTTTAAGATACCGGATTAATTGCGGATTATAAGCACCGCCACCGCTCACAATTAATCGGTCAACTTGAGGCACCGCTGGAATATGTCCATCTAAATGAAAAGCAATACAAGCGGCACTATACCAAGTTACTGTAGCAATAAAATCAAGTGGACTAATTTGAGGGAAAGCATCAATCAATTCTTGCGTGAAGGCTCGACCAAATAGCTCCCGCCCGGTTGATTTAGGTAAGGGGGCTTGCAAATAAGGATGCGCCATGAGATGCTGGGCTAATTTTTCTTGTACTTGACCTTGGCTAGCCCGGTTTCCATCCTTATCATAAGTCTGATTAAATAAAATTTGCATGGCTTCATTAATCACCATATTCCCCGGCCCTGTGTCAAAAGCCACCAGATCCGATAAACGCCCACTCTTAGGTAGAATCGTTACATTCCCAATTCCTCCAATATTTTGTAAGGCTTGAGTCCGACTTGGATCCTGATACAAGACCCATTCAGCATAAGGAACTAAGGGCGCACCGGCACCGCCTAAGGCCACATCCATGGGCCTAAAATCACTAATCACGGGACACTGGCACAAGGCCGCAATTTCACTGGCCTCCCCTAATTGCAGGGTATGGCGGATATTATTTTGATTAGACGTATCATGGTAAAGGGTTTGACCATGTGAAGCAATAAAAGCTAAGTTTTTACTGTCTAAGTCATTTTGCTGACACACCCTTAAGACTGCTTGACCGAAAACTTGTCCTAATTCAACATTTAACCGACTGATATCAGCCAAGGACACTTGGTCACGATTTAATGCCTGGCTTAGGTTAGCCAAAGTTTGTGGTTCAAAGGCGATAGTATCAAATGCCAGCAGCTTAACCTGGGTCTTTTGGTCAAGACCTTCAATCTCACAGATAGCCACATCGATGCCATCTAAGGATGTCCCTGACATAATCCCTGCAGCAAGCATAAGTCACCTCACTTAATATTATTTACGATTTCCCGACTAGCTAGTAAACTGGCCTTAGTCTCATCTAAATGCCGGGTCACTAATCCATAGTATAAAATATCCGTTATAATCAAGGAAGCAAACCGTGATTGAATGGCACCTAAGCGAATATTACCTTCCTTGGCTGGAATATACAAGGAACAATCAGCCAATTTAGCCAAATAAGAATTCAAATGGAAACCCGTCACGGCAATTATTTTTGCTCCCTTAGCCTTAGCTTGGTCAGCTGCCACTGTCACTGTATTGGTCATACCCGAATAAGAAACCGCCAACAAGACATCATCCTGATTAATATGGGCAAACTGAGCGAGTAGGATATGATGGTCTGGATTATGAATTACTTGTTTGCCCATGCGGGTTAGTTTATGCAAGAAATCTGTCACCACCACACTGGAACCGCCTACCCCAACCATATAGATACGTTGGGCTTGATCTAGCCAAGTAATCGCTTGGTCTAAGTCACTCTGGTTTAACAAGGATAAGGTACCTTGGAGACTTTGCTCCACTAATTGACCCTCTTTTTGAATTAAACTCGTAACCGATTCATTGGCTTCTAGTATATTAGCAGGATCATTCTTTACTTGTTCACTACGAGCGAGTGCTATCTTTAAGTCACGAATGCCACTATAACCTAATTTGCGGGCAAAACGATTCCAGGCTGAAGGAGAAGTACTCGTTAGATGAGCAAGGTCGGCTGAAGATGACTCAACGATTTGATTCGGTTGAGCTAGAATAAAATCAGCTATTCTAACTTCCGTCTCTGTCAACTGATCATAGGATTGTTTAATCCGGTAAATTGTGCTCAACAGCCTCATCCTTCCTAAATTAAATCTTTAGCAATTAAATAAGCACCATATTCAGGCGCTTGTAAGGGCGCTTGTAACTGAAATTTCGACGCCAAACTAGTCTGAAAGGCTTGGCGTAAGATGTCTTTACTTTCCCAAAGTCCTCCAACCGTTGAGACAGGACAACCCTGAGGAAAATGACTGGCTAAGGCTTGGACTAATCGTCCCAGTTCTAAACCAGCTTTTTCAAACAGGTCTTGCATATGTGGGTCACCTTCTTTAGCGAGTTTGGCTGCATCTTTAGCGAGTTGAGCAACTTGACTACGATGACCTACAAAATGATCATTACTGTATTTAATTAAATCTAGAGGCTCATTCAACTGAAACTTATCCCATAAGTAGTCATGGAGAATCGTTTTTTCTAGCCGTCCATCCAACTGTTGGCTAAAAAGTTCTAACAAATGCTGGCCAATCCAATAAGAAGAACCTTCATCGCCAAAGAAATATCCCCAACCGCCGGCTCTTAAAATTTCTTGGCCGACTTTGGCATAGGCGATTGACCCTGTACCCGCAATGACAATAATTCCGTCTTGACCACCCAAAGCACCATATAAGGCAATTTCAGCATCACTCACTAAATGATAAGAATAGGGAGACAAAGCCGATGCTGTAACTAATTCAAGTTCCCGCTTCATAACTTGGTTGCCGTAACCAGCTAAACCTAAAGAGATAAATAAATCTTGCGGTGAAATATCTAAATCTTTGATTAAGTTTTGCACGCCTTGATATAAGGTGAGACGGGCCTGATTTTGGCTCACTTGCATTAAATGGCAAGACCCACTTTGAAAGGTTTTTAGGGGAATCCCCATTACATCATAGAGGACAAACTTAGTCTTGGTCCCGCCCCCATCCACTCCAATGATATATTTCATAGCTAAGCTCTTTTCAATTTAAATTTCTGCCATGGTTTGATTTCATCCAAAATAAAAACTTCCTCAGGACGAATATGACCGACCACATTAGATTTACCAGAATTCTGCATGTCCTTCAGCGCAATCTGTAATTCACCGGCATAATGACCGTATTCAGAACTTTCGATGATGACATCGCCCCGTTTAATCGTATCCACGGCGTTAAAAACAGGGAAGTCATAGCCTTTATACTTAACTCGACTTTGGGTGGACCGTAAGAAGTATTGACTTTGATCACCTCGGTTGAAATGAAATTCATCAAAGAGAATCTTACTTTCGATATCACCTAAAGAAGCCACTGGATCTACATCGAGGGTAACCAAAGACAAGTCTAATTGACCCACTGCTTTTAGTTCTTCCTCTGAAGCATAGCAATTAGATATCAGAATATCATCCACCGCATTCATAGCTAAAAGGTGTTTTACTTGTACATCCAAAGGTAAATGACGGTGGCCTTCTAAAGTAGGTAGTCCATCTTCCACCGGCCAGGGACCAAAGCTGTTTTCTACCTGACTGGTCACAAAAGCAGCCGTCCGCAGACCATAGTGTTTGAAACGTTGGCTGGTCCGTTTAAAAAAATCTAGTCCCAAACCAGAATAATTATGGGGATAAAAGTTATGACAACCGTACAATTGATAAGCATTAGGTTGGAAATCCATAATCGTATCAATCGTATGAACATCATTGGACATATTTATTTCGACTTTTAGCCCTTGTGGATTAAAGGTCATCATGGCTTCTTCCGCCCCAGAAAAACCGGCATCCAACCGTAATCCATCCGCCCCAATTTCCCTAAAGAAGGACAAATCTTGGTAAGAAATCCCTAATTGACTAAAAATCCGCGGGGCAATATCCACAATCACTTCAAAGCCCTTAGCCTTAGCATAATCATTAATTTCTTTAAAATTAGCTTTTACAAGGTCTACATCACCATCCACTTGTAAGAGGGAGGAAAAGACCCGGCTAAAGCCATATTTGGCGGCTAAGTCCAAATACTCTTTCACTCGTTGTGGTTCACTTTTTTCAGGATAAATTGAAATTCCTAATTTTCGCATAATAAACTCCTTTTTGATAAAAAACGGGTAATGAAAAGAAGAGTCTAGGACTATCTTTTTATACCCGTTCTTACTTCGATTAACTTACTCGGCTTATTCTGCCGTGATATCTTGGCCGGCTTCTTCTTTTAAGAGTTGACGGTCATAAATTTTAACGAATGGATAGTATCCAACAACGGATACAAGAATTAAAACGATACTCAAGATAATGGCTCGCCAGTCGGTACCGGTTGCCAAGAAAGCCCCAATTGGACCAGGCAAGGTCCAAGCTGGACTAGATACCACTGGATTCACCAAACCTAATTTAGTGGCAAACCAAGAAATAACTAATGAAACAAGGGGTACTAAGTTAAATGGAATAATTATGGTTGGGTTCAAAACTATCGGTAAACCAAAGATAATTGGTTCATTGATATTAAAGATAGCTGGCACAATCGCTGTCCGACCTAAAGTCTTCAAGTATTTAGATTTGGCCATGAAAACTAAGAGAATGGCCAAGCCTAAAGCAGAACCAGCGCCACCAATCCAAACAAACCATTGATAGAAGGGTTCAGCGGCAATATTTGGAATCGTTGTTTTATCGGCAAAAGCTTGAATATTTTCATCTAAGAGAATGAGCCAAACTGGACGTACAAGCGAACCTACGATGGAAGCACCGTGGATCCCAAATGACCAGAAGAAGGTAGTCAAGAATACAATCACGATGGCAGATGGCAAGGTATCAGAGGCATGAACTAAAGGTGTAACTATCTTAGCCACAATACCATGCACATCAATGTCTAAGAACATGGTAATTGTTGCAACCACTAAAAGGATAATTGCAGCTGGGGTTAAAGATTCAAAGGACCGCGCCACAGAGGCTGGAACTTGCGGTGGCATTGAAATTTTAAAGCCAGATGTTTGCGTAAGTCGGTAAACTTCAACCGCAAAGAAAGCCGCCAAAATCCCTATGAACATCCCGGCTGAACCTAGGTTTGGCATCGGAATCACTAAGCCAGCTGGCACCTGTGCCACAAAATCAGCTAACTCTTGGTTGTTCTCAGCTAATTTAGTAATGCCTTCGGTCACAGCAGGACTCATTTTAGGAATAATAGTAAGTAAGAAGGCTAGTTCAGAAAGAATCCCACCTGAAAGACCATCCAAATCATAAGAGCGTGATAGAGAGAAACCAATGCCAAAGACCGCATAAAGGGTCATGATGTACATAGACATCCGGTAGGGTAAAAGAATCTTAAATTGGTTTTCCATAATAAATTGAGTAAAACCCCACTCCGCCGGTAATGAATTCGGTAAGAAAGCGATAACCATAAACATAGACGAAACAATAATTAAAGGTAAAGTGGCGACGATACCATCCCGAACCGCTCTAAGGTGGCGTTGTTCCGCTAACTTAGCCATCGGGGTTGAAAACTTAGTATCTAGAATATCTGCTAATTTTTCAAACATTGACTTTCCTCCTAATCTAAAATGTCACCGAGTTCATCGGTAATTTGTTTTAATAAGAATTTGCCGCCAATTGGAGTATAACCCTTAGGGGCAACAAGAAGAATTGGCACATTATTTTGATCAGCCAACTCTTTTAAATGATCAAAGCGATGGCGAATTTGTGGAGCGACTAAGGCTAAGACATAATCCTTAGTAATCTCCTCTTCAAAAGCTTGACTGGATGTTTCATGAACTTCAACATCCTTACCGGCCGCTTGGGCCGCATCTTGTAACGATTTAGCTGCAATGGCAGATGACATCCCACCCGCACAGGCTAATAATACTTTCTTCATTTGTATCCCTCCTACATAATAATGCCCGCAAAGGCAAAGATAAATAAAATAAAACCACACACTAGACTTGCCGCCCCAGCCAACAGATAAAATTGTTTATCTAAGGGCTTTTTTAATACTAATCGATATTGACTAAATACTGTTCCAAACCCTGCCAAAAGGCCACCTAGGATAACCGTCCACCAATTATAATTTGAGGTGACTTGTTTAAGTGCCAAAGGCACCAGGGTAACCGCTAAAATCAGAAACAGTAACATTAAAAGTGAACTTTGATAAGAAAAACGTGGCAGTTCATTTTTTGCCCTATCTTGTGGCTTAGTGTTTTTAGTCATGTCCTTGCTCCAAGGCATAGAGACGCTTGTTCATCTTGATGATGTTTTCAGCCAAAGATCTAACTTCTAAAGAAGTCATCAAATGGTCTTGGGCATGGACAAATAAGACCGTCACCTCATGGTGTTTACCGGCTGCCTCTTCTTGAATCAAATTGGTTTGAATTTGATGGGCGCCCTTGAGCTCTTCATCAGCTTCAGCCAATAACTTATCGGCAGCTGCAAAATCACCTGCTTCTGACTTAGCAATCGCTTCATAAACCAAGCCTTTGGCGTTCCCTCCCTTAGCAATAATTTCAAAAATAATTAATTCCATATCTTCCATTTTTTCACCTATTTTCTAAAATTAACCGAACATGACCGTCTTTAGCCGCCAATTCAGCTTGGGCTTGGGCCCGATCTACTTGTAATTTATGCATAACCAAGGCTGTCTTAACATGATAATCAGCTGCTTCTAGTAAAGCCTTATAATCTATATCTTCGTGAATCAGGGCTTTTAAAATATTAATGGCCCGCTTTTCAAGTTTCTGGTTGGAGGTTTTTAAGTCTACCATGTAATTCTGGTAGGCCTTACCACTTCTAACCATGGCTGCCGTAGAAATCATATTTAAGACCATTTTCTGCGCAGAACCGGCCTTTAGCCGGGTTGAGCCAGCCAAAACTTCCGGACCTGTAACAACCTCTACGGGGAAATCAACCAAACTTGAAACTTTAGCTCCCGCCACGCAGGAAACTGATCCAGTAGAAGCACCCACTTCTTTAGCATAAGAAAGGGCTCCTAGGACAAAGGGGGTTCGGCCACTAGCTGCTATACCAATGACGATATCTTGAGCTGTCATGCCTTTGGCCTGAAGAGCTTCTTGACCTGCTTGGGGACTGTCTTCCACGCCTTCCTTGGCTTTAAAAATCGCTTCCTTGCCCCCGGCAATCACACCTTGGAATAGTTGAGCTGACACTCCAAAAGTAGGCGGACACTCGGAAGCATCTAAAATACCTAACCGTCCAGAGGTACCCGCGCCAACATAAAAGACCCGCCCCCCAGCCTGTAAAGCTTGGTAGGCCGCTTCAGCTAAACGACCTATCTGGTCCTGGGCCTCATGGACCGCATCGATGACAGCCTGGTCTTCCTGATTCATCAGGGCTACGATTTGCTGACTGGTCATTTGATCTAGGTCACGCGAACGCGGATTATTCCCCTCAGTATTCAAACTTTCAATCACTTCATTTTCCATACGCCACCTCTTTTCTTAATAGCGCTTTCAAAGATACTCATACTATACCATACTTTACAATTGATGAAAATAATTTCTTGAAATTTAATAAATAATTTGGAAAATATTTTTAGAAGTCTAATTTACTTTCAGGCTCTTACTCGTAATATAAAAAGAGCTAGGGATACATTATCCCTAGCTCTTTAAGTCTATTTAATTTATTCATTTAACTTGCTTTTACCAAGCTTATGCACCGTCAGAAAGTATTAATAATAAAACAAAATCAATTGTGGCTGGACAAGGAAGCCCAGCTCTTCTAGCCTAACATTTACATTTAGGTCCTTCAATGGCTAATAAATCAGATTTCATTTGCACCCCACCAGCATAGCCCTTCAAATCACCATTTGATCCAACCACCCGATGACAAGGAATTAGCATCAATAGCTTATTATCCCGACAAGCAGCACCCACCGCGCGAACAGCATTGGGTTGACCAATTATTTCAGCCACTTCTTGATAAGTCTTTGTTTGGCCGTAGGGAATATCTAATAAAGCAGACCATACTTTCTTTTGGAAGTCTGTTCCGTCTAACAGGTAAGGTAGGTTAAATTCTTTACGTTTTCCTTCCATAAATTCAGATAACTCAATAAAAGCCTGATCAGACAAGGAGCTCGTTTGACTAGAACCATCAAAATTATCAACATTCGCAATGGATAGTATTTGATCCTCTGTGTATTCAATTTGTAATAACCCATACGGAAATGGATAAATAGCAATTTGGTTCATGGTAATCTCCTTAAACTCAATAAAAGTTATCACTATTACTATAACAATTTACGTTGAATAATCAATAAGTTTTCGCAGATTACAGAAATATATTTAAGGTAATTTTGCTTTTATTCTGCCTTTTCTTGAGCTTCTTTCACTAAATCCCAAGCCGCAATTGATCCACCTTCGGTAACTTCTTCAATTTTCTTAGCCACATCATCGGTTTGGAAAAGTTCAACAACTTTTTGATATAAGGGATTATCTTTATCTTCTTCCCGCGCTGCAATAATATTCACCCGGTCAACATTTATAGTTTCTGGTGTATCCCCATAAACATAGATGGCATCACTCGGTTTAAAGTTAGATGCTGATAGGAATGAATCATCAATAAAGGCTGCATCCACATCTGGGACAGAAGCTGGAATTTGAGCGCCATCTAATTCAATAATATCTAAATGTTTAGGGTTTTCTTCAATATCAGACACAGTTGGTAATAATTCCCCATTATCCTTTAAGCTAATTAAACCAGCCCTTTCTAAGGTTTGTAAATTATAACCTAGACTAGTTGGCGCAGAGTTCACAGCGATTTTTGCCCCCTCAGGAAGATCATCAAAGGATTGATATTTTTCTGAATAAACCCGAGTTGGTACCGCAACTGTATAACCTATCGTTACGATATGACCATCATTTTCTTTATTCCAATTTTCTAAGAAAACTTCATGTTGGAAGGCATTTAAATCGATTGATCCATCGGTTAGGGCGGTATTTGGAATATTATAGTCAGTTAATAATACGACCTCAATATTAATTCCTTCTTCTTCCTTAGCTTTTTCAGCGACATACTTCCAAATATCTTCGTACAGTTCACCTACCACACCGACTTTAACGGTTTGACCCTCAAATTCTTTATCCGCTGCTTTGACACTGGCAGGCGCAAAAATTGAGACTAAAACAGCTAAACTACAAATAAATGAAATAATTTTTTTCATATTAATCCTTCTTTCTTTATTCTCAACAACAAACAACAAAAAGTGGAAAATAAAAAGAGAGACCCATCCAAAAGGACGAATCTCTCGTGTTACCACCTTTAATTTATTATAACATCACTGTTATAACCTTCTTAAGTACTGCCATCATACATAGATCGCTAATACTCGTATTCAATATCGGGAATACCCGCACACCTTTTACTGCAGCTCAAGGCATGACCTCTCCAAGACCATTTTCGTTTAATTATCACCATCTGTTTCCACCAACCACAGACTCTCTAAAGGTTGCCTTAAACTACTTATCTCTTCAATGAGAAAAATATTAAATTTATGCTTATAAATTTAACGGTTTTTATCATCATTGTCAAGGAAAATTTTCATAAATTTATTTAGGGACTCCAATCTAACTCAAATAAAAAAACCCCTTCACTTTTATGAAGAGGTGTTTGTCGTCACTTATGCCAACTGCAGGAATCGAACCTGTGACCTACGCGTTACGAGTGCGTTGCTCTACCTACTGAGCTAAGTTGGCATTCATTTTAAAAGCGTAATATAAAAAGCAAATGAGCTGTACAGGGCTCGAACCTGTGACCCTCTGATTAAAAGTCAGATGCTCTACCAACTGAGCTAACAGCTCTTAAATAATTACGACTCATATATGATAAATTAAAAAGCCTTGTTGGTCAAGGCTTTTTATGATTAATCTATAAACTAGCCTAATCTACCTTATGACGTTCAATAAAGTCAACTCGACCAGACCCTACGGAATAACGTTGGTAATGGGCGCGATTTTTTTGGTAGAAATTTTGATGGTATTCTTCAGCTTCATAAAAAGGCTGGGCTGGTTCAATCGGTACAACAATTGGTTTTTGATAGCGTCCGCTTTGGTCTAAGGCTTCTTTGGAAGCTTGAGCCTGGGCCTTTTGTTCTTCGGTGGTATAGAAGATTACTGGCCGGTAAGAAGAGCCTCGGTCCCCAAATTGACCGTCAGCATCGGTAGGATCCATGCTCGACCAATAAATATCTAACATAGTTTGATAGGAAATTTTTTCTGGATCATAGACAATTTTTACCGCTTCGGTATGGCCTGTTTTACCCGTACAGACTTGTTCATAGGTCGGATTTTCAACATGGCCACCGGTATAACCTGACCGCACCGACTCTACCCCATCCCATTGGTCAAAGGGATGAACCATACACCAAAAACATCCTCCCGCAAAAATTGCAACTTGTTTGTCACTCATCAAATCATCCTCTCTAATTAAATAAGTTAATGAAGAAGGCTCTCAGCTCCCGCATCAGGTCATCAAAACCAGCTTTCAAACTCCGCCAGAATTTAATCCAAGCTGAGGCCTCTTCGATATCTTCTGCCACCACAATATCAGTCGCATTTCCCTTAGCCGATGGTAGTGAAGCCAATGGCTCACTCTTTTGGGCTTTGACTTGCATCTGGCCTACCACGGTTTTATGATTAACCGGAGCGACTAGGAAACCAGCTGGATTAAAATATTGATAATCAGGTAAAAATTCATAACTTAACTGAGGCGCTGTATCAATAATTGGAACCACCAGATTAAAATCTTGGACATATTTGAAAGCCGTGGTGGTTTCGACCCCACCTTGGACCCGAGTCTGATTAATATGGTCTGCTGGGTCCCCCGCCTTCGCAATGGCTTCTAAACGATAGGCTGAAAAGCTTTGATTAAATAGGTCTATCATATCTTGATACATAGCTACTGGGTCTTCTTGGCCTAAACTGATTCCAATCACTCTTAAGCCATCTTTTTCAGCAGTGGCTACTATTGACGCTTGGGCTTCATGGGAGTCATCCACCATTAAACCATCGGCCAAATCATAGTTATACTCACCACCCGAAACCAGTAAATTAGCATTATTCATATCAAAGGCATCATCACTGTCTTTCACAAAGACATCCACATCTTTTTGACTATAATTTAAGATATCAGGATAAACATCCATCAAATGATAGACAATCGTCGCCACGACCTCGGTCGACATCCGATTGACTTCTTTATTTTTCTCACGGTCATCTGTATAAGGCGCATACGAGTCATTAATTTGTGTCTGGGTCATACCAGTTGCATTGAAGATTTCAAAATCATTCAAATGCCACTGACTCAGTTGCTGGCGCATCAATTCAACAAATTTACCCTCATCCGGCTCAATTAATTGGGCCAGAGCTAGGGTGGCACCATTTGCAGACTGAATGACCACCGCTTGGATTAAGTCTTCCACCTTATATGGATAATCTTGACGGAGGGGAACATTGTTAATATCGTAATTTTGGCTAATATAAAATGCCTGATCAGAAATGGGTACCTCGGTATCCATCGAAATATTCCCTTGTTTGACAGCATCCAACACCAAATAAAGAGTTAATAATTTACTTAAATCACCAACTTCAACCAATTTATCTGTGTTTTGTTCAAAAAGTATCTGCCCATTATGGCCTTCAATGACCATGGCAGATAGATCTTGGTCCACATTAAAGTTATCAAATCGGGCTTGAGCAAATGTTGTAAGGGGGGAAATAAATATGGTTATGATTACACTGACAAGGGTTAACCATTGATAAATTCGTGCCATTTCAAGCCTCTCTTTCCTAATTACTTAACTTTTATTGTAGCATGTTTTGCAAAAGCATAACATGCTTTATTCAAATTGTTATAAAAAGGCAAAATCTAGCCTTTAATTCCAAAAAAGAAGCGGGCAAACCGCATGAAAACCAGAGATTTTCTACTGCTTGCCCGCTCCCAAATCTATTGACGTGAATAATTTGGTGCTTCCTTGGTAATGTTAACATCGTGGGGATGAGACTCAATGAGTCCAGCTCCTGACATCCGAATAAATTGAGCTTCTTCTCGTAACTCGGCTAAGTTTGCCGCACCCACATAACCCATACCTGACCGGATGCCCCCAACCATTTGGAAGACAATATCTTGGACACTTCCCTTATAAGCGACCCGGCCTTCGATTCCTTCAGGAACTAATTTATTGGCTTCAGTTTGTGATTGGAAATACCGGTCACTTGATCCTTTTTCCATGGCTGCTAGAGACCCCATGCCCCGGTATGATTTGAACCGCCGACCTTGATAAATTTCAAATTCACCTGGCGATTCATCGGTACCAGCCAACATAGATCCCATCATCACCGCATGACCCCCAGCTGCCATAGCCTTGACCATGTCGCCAGAATATTTAATTCCACCATCCGCAATAATGGTCTTACCAAATTCTTTAGCAGCATGGGCGGCATCATAAACCGCGGTTAATTGTGGTACACCAACACCGGCAACTACCCGGGTAGTACAAATAGAACCAGGACCAATCCCAACTTTAACCACATCTACTCCTGCTTCAAATAGGGCTTTGGCGCCTTCATAAGTGGCTACGTTGCCTGCAATAATGGTTACTTCTGGGAAGGTTTTGCGAATTTGAGCAATTTTACGGAGGACTCCGGCAGAATGACCATGAGCGGTATCCACAACAATGGCATCCACTTGAGCTTGAACTAAAGCTTCAGCTCGTTCAAAGGTATCATTGGTGATTCCAACCGCGGCAGCAACCAATAAACGTCCGTGTTGGTCCTTAGCCGCATTCGGAAACTCAATTACCTTTTCAATATCTTTAATGGTAATTAAACCAGATAATTTACCTTCTTGATCAACCAAGGGTAATTTTTCAATCCGGTATCGATCTAAAATATGTTCGGCTTCCTCTAAGGACGTCCCAACTGGAGCGGTAATTAACTCTTCTTTAGGTGTCATCACATTTTCAATGGCTTGGTCAAAATTTTTGATAAAGCGCATATCCCGATTGGTAATGATTCCCACCAAGGTCAAATCACTTTCAGAGGCTACCAAGGGAACCCCAGAAATCCGATAACGACCCATCAATTCTTCAGCTTCTCGGACCATATGTTGGGGCGTTAAATAGAAAGGATCTAAAATAACCCCATTTTCTGACCGTTTAACTTTACGAACTTCTTCTGCTTGGGCTGCAATCGACATATTTTTATGAATAACGCCTAAGCCTCCTTGACGCGCCATCGCAATCGCCATTGGTGCTTCGGTCACGGTATCCATACTAGCTGAAATAATCGGCACATTTAATTTCAAATTGGGTGCTAATTCAACGGATAAGTCTACATCATTCGGTAAAACGTCACTCTTAGCGGGGACCAATAACACATCATCAAAAGTATAACCTTCACGGGCAAATTTGCTTTCCCAAGCAGTCATTCAATCGACCTCCTATAATAATTAATTTGCTGCTTTGAATATTTTATCTAAAGTACCACTTTTATGATAAGGCTTCAAGTGATTTCTAAACTTTATTTAAGATTTGCTGTAATCTGTTCGAGTAAATCAATTTGGGTGAGGGTTTCTTGGTCTTCGACCAGCTTGGCCTGGCCATGAACTAGACTTTGGTATACTCCATCATAAATTCGGCCATAATCACCCACTTCTGAAATAACCTTCTCTTCATGGTAATTGTCTTGGTCATCAACATAAGTGAGCGTCCCATAATGTTCTGGTAAATCCACCCCAAAATCTTCATGACCTGGACCTGGTAAATAAAATAATTTCAAATGTTCTTCTTGTCGGTCTTTGCTGGCTTTCACAAACATTCCTTTAGAGCCATAAGCAACAAAAGATGGACGTGCTTTAATTCTAAAGTAAGAAGACTTGACCGAAACCTTCAAAGGGAAGTCATAATACATATCTACATCAAAATAATCATTCATTCTACCAGATCCCAATAACTGTTTAACATCATAATGGACCGCTTGCGGCCGACCAAAATAAGAAATCACCTGGTCTAGGGTATGACAAGCATGCCCATAAACAAAAGAATTAATCCGCTCATAGTGGTCAACTGATTGGGGCGTTTGCGGGCGGAAATAATCAAAAGACATTTCAATCTCATGCAGGTCACCAAGTTTACCACTTTCAATGACTTTTTGTAGGGTTAAAAAGTCCGAATCAAACCGTCGATTTTGGTAGGCTTGAATAAATAGACCCTTGGCTTGGGCTAAGTCAAATAAGTCTTGGGCTTCCTGGCGGGTTTCGGTGAAAGGTTTTTCTAAGAGAACATTTTTTCCTGCTTCTAAAGTTTCTTTCGCCAGTTGAAAATGGGTAGGTGAAGGGGTGGTAATCACCACCAAATCAATCTCTGGATCTTGATAAATAGTCTGGAGATCATGGACATAATTAACACCCGGAATGGGCATCCAAGTTCCTTTATTCGTTCTTGAGTAAATTGTTTTAACCTTAAAGGTGTCGGTCCGAGTCAATACAAAGGGTAAATGATAGCGATTAGTTGATTTACCATTCCCAATATAAGCTAGTGTTAACATAAGTTCCTCCTTACGAACTTTGAAAAAAAGAACCAGACCACGACTTTCAAACTGGGTGGGCTAGTTCTCTATATAAGTTTAAAAAACAGTTCCTTTGATATTTAACTTTTTCTTTAGGTAGAATCGTAATGCCAAAGTGACTGCCCCTAGGACAATATAAACTGTACTTGGTAAGATTGGATTAATCACTTTTGGTAACAAGGCTCCGGAGAAGGAGACTGCCGCAAACCAAAGCATCATCGTTGAAACTGAAATCAAGAAATAACGACCGTAACCTTTTTGCCCCTTAGGCGCATCAGGATTCGGCAAGTTTTTGGCGGTCATCATCATAGCAAAACCAGCCACTAAATAATTCAAGATTAAGGTGATGATGCCCATATGCACAGCATTGGGAGCCTGTTGGGGCCGCATCATAGAAAGACCCGTTAAAAGGGTAAAGACAGAGCCTAATAAGAGGGCACCATCCAAAAATAATAACTTGTCTTCCGATTGTTCCTTGCTATCCGTTTCCACCTTAAGGTCTTTACCACTAATGGATTGGATGACCTCTGTGGGAGTGCCATAAATTTGTTTAGCTGTTTGGCCACGTTTTTGGCCGTCTAATAGGGTCTCTACCATCTCTTGGTAAACATTACCCCGCACTTCATAATGAGTATCTTGGGCTAAGTGGCGATCAATGGTCTTCATAAACTGTTGGTTCTTCTTAGTTAATTGGAAGAAATCTTGGTTAGGGACACCTGCTAAAACTTGGGCCGCTTGGTCAAGGGCCGCTTGGACTTCTGGTTCAACCCCAACTTGGTCTTCATTTTCAACTTCTGCATCTACCAATTCAACTTCTTCCACCGTGGCTGCCGGTCCTTCTAATTGTTCTTGGCTATCTTCCACGTCTTGCTTTACTTTAAATTGTTCTTCGGTCATCCTGGTCCTCCTTAATTAAACATTAAATCTAAAGAGCATAATGTCGCCATCTTTAACTACATATTCCTTACCTTCAGATCGATAATGGCCTGCTTCTTTGGCTGCTTGAACAGACCCATAAGCCATTAAATCATCATAATGGAGGGTTTCGGCGCGGATAAAACCTCGTTCAAAGTCAGTATGGATAATACCAGCAGCTTGGGGAGCCTTCATACCTTGTTTAAAGGTCCAAGCTCTTACTTCTTGCTCCCCAGCAGTGAAATAAGTTCCTAAACCTAATAAGTGATAGGTTGCCTGAATCAAACGGTCTAAACCAGATTCAGGCATCCCAAAGTCTTCTAAGAAAGCCGCTTTTTCCTGATCATCTAAGACGGCAATTTCTTCTTCTAAAGAGGCACACACAGGTACGACTTCAGCTCCTTGACTGGCCGCTAATTCTTGGACTTGAGCTAGGAATGGATTGGCTGATGGATCCGCCACCTCTTCTTCACCAATATTGGCAACATACAGCATTTTTTTTCGGGTTAGTAAGAAGAGGTTACGAACGATTGGTTCTTGTTCTTTAGTGAATTCTAAGGCATTTGCCATTTGGTTGGCTTCCAAACCAGCTTTTAGTTTGGTTAACACTTCTAACTCTGCCATGGCCTCTGCATCTTTGGTCTTGGCTTGTTTTTCTACCCGGCCAATCCGTTTATCAATGGATTCTAAGTCAGCCAAGATTAATTCCAAATTAATCGTTTCAATATCAGAGATAGGATCAACTTTACCCGAAACGTGGGTAATATTCCCATCTTCAAAACAACGAACTACATGACAAATGGCATCCACTTGCCGGATATTAGACAAGAATTTATTTCCTAAACCTTCCCCCTTTGAAGCCCCTTTAACAATACCGGCAATATCAGTAAATTCAAAGGTAGTCGCAACGGTTTTCTTAGGGTTAACAATTTTGGTAATATCATCCAGACGTTTATCTGGAACTTCTACCACCCCAACATTAGGGTCAATCGTAGCAAAAGGATAGTTAGCGGCCTCAACACCAGCTTTGGTAATGGCATTAAATAAAGTTGACTTACCCACATTGGGTAGACCAACAATTCCTGCGGTTAATGGCATGAATTCACACTCTTTCTTTCTAAATTAAGCTTCACTTGAATCTTGATGTTTAACCAAGACTTTTTTTAATTTCTTATCGAAATCTCTCCGGGTCAGGGTCACCACGTGTTGACAATTTTCACAGCGGATTCGAATATCCATTCCCATCCGGATAATCTGCCAGCGATTGCTTTGACAGGCATGGGGTTTCTTCATTTCAACGATATCAAATTTATCATAGTCCTTACTTGGCATCCTGGCTTCCTTCTTTCTGTCTTTAAATTATAACTGAATATCTAATAAATCTAAAATCCGAATTAAGTCTGATTCGGATAAAAATTCAATTTCAATCTTGCCCCGGTCCCCTTTTTGCTGGATTCGAGTCTGAGTCCCAAAATAGTCTTGCATTTGTTCTTCGATGGCTAAAATATGGGCTGATTTTACTTTGGCTTTTTTATTTTTTATTTCAGCTTCTTTGGCTGATTTTTCCTTGGCTTGGTTACTACTTTGAACCAATTCTTCCAACTGTCGTACAGTTAAATTGCCAGCAATGACTTTTTTAGCCAAAGCGACCATTTTAGACTTATCCTTTAATCCCAATAAGGTTCGAGCCTGACCCATGGATAATTGATCTTGACTGACCATTTGCTTAATTTCTTCTGGTAAGCTTAGGAGTCTTAAATAATTTGCAATATAAGGTCGACTTTTACCAATGCGTTCCGCCACTTGAGCCTGGGTTAAATTTAATTTATCCATAAAAATACTATAGGCTTCCGCTTCTTCTAAGGGACTTAAATCTTCACGTTGCAGGTTTTCTACCACGGCGATTTCAATCATAGCCTCTTCATCTAATTGACGGACAATGGCTGGAATCGTTTCTCGACCCGCAAGACGACTGGCCCGTACCCGCCGCTCACCAGCAATCAGTTCATACCCCTTAATGGAAGACTGACGCACAATTATCGGTTGGAAAACCCCTGACTGTTTAATGGATTCTGCTAATTCTTGTAAAGCTTCTTCATTGAAATGCTTACGGGGTTGATAGGGATTAGGTCGAATGTCAGCTAAATCAATTTCTTCAACCACTTCATTTTCGCCTGGGGTATCTTCAAAATTAGAAAATAGGGCATCCATACCCCGGCCCAAAGACCGACTACGTTTTGTATTCTTAGGCATTAGCAATCACTTCCTTTGCAAGTTCCAAATAGCGTTCCGCTCCCCGGGATTTACGGTCATAATCAATGATGGAAAGACCATAAGATGGGGCTTCTGATAAGCGTACATTCCTTGGAATCATAGTTTGATAGACTTTTTCTTGGAAATACTTACGGACTTCTTCCACCACTTCAAAGCCTAAATTTGTCCGCGCATCCAACATGGTGATTAAGACACCTTCAATCCGGAAGTCCCGGTTATAATTCTTTTGGACCAAACGGATAGTATTTAAGAGCTGAGTTAAGCCTTCCATGGCATAATATTCTGCTTGCACTGGAATTAAGATGGTATGACTAGCCGTGAAGGCATTAATCGATAGTTGGCCTAATGAAGGTGGACAATCAATCAAGATAAAATCATAATCTGCTTCCACTGGAGCTAAGGCTTCTTTTAAGCGATTTTGCCGATTTTTAACTCCCACTAATTCTAGTTCGATGGCGGCTAATTGAATAGTTGATGGTACAATCCATAGATTTTCCCGACTAGTCGGTAAAATAACCTCTTGGATTGGAATTTGATCAATTAAGACTTCATAGAGACTTTGGTCCACATCCCCGCGATGAACGCCTAAACCAGATGTGGCATTGCCTTGGGAGTCACTATCAACGAGTAGAACCTTCTTTCCCAGACTGGCTAAGCCTGCACCTAAATTAACTGTAGTAGTGGTTTTACCCACCCCACCTTTTTGGTTACCGACTGCAATAATTTTTCCCATGAGGTCCTCCTTCTTACTTCAACGGTTGCTTAGCAGGTTTACCTGCCTTACGTGGATACTTATTCGGTGTGTCTAAGGTTTTCTTAATGACCACAATTGTCCGTTCATCCCCTTGACCCGGTAAGACGTCTGAAAGAACATCCTCTAACTTAGCGCCAAGAACTTTGATTGCAGCTTGGGCTTGATCAATTTCTGTTTGGGTCTTTTGGGCCTTTAAGGCAAGAAAATAACCGCCTTTTTTAGCAAAAGGTAGGCAGTATTCAGCAAGCACATTGAGTTGGGCCACGGCCCGGGCAGTGACTAGATCAAAATTTTGCCGATAACGTTTATCTTGTCCTAGATCCTCTGCTCGACCATGTAGGGCCTGAACTTGATCTAGACCTAAAGCTTCCACTAATACTTCAAGAAATTTAATCCGTTTATTTAATGAATCAACAATTGTGACCCTTAAACCTGGTTGGGCAATTGCTAGCGGAATACTAGGAAAGCCCGCCCCGGCGCCTATGTCAATCAAAGCCTTATCGGCTTGAATCTTGTCGGTTAACCACAAGGGAGCCAAGGAATCATAAAAGTGTTTTAAATAGACTTCCTTTTGCTCGGTTATCGCAGTGAGATTAATCTTTTGGTTCCACTCTACTAAGAATTGATAATAGCTTTCAAATTGTTGGATTTGTCGTGAATCTAAGTTAATTCCCTTGGCGTCCAAGGCCTCTACAAATTCTTCTGGGGTCATCCAAATCCTCCTTTTCTTTTGTGAAACAAAAATGTTTCACGTCTCTTCTACTTTACATTAAATACAGCTTTTTAGCAATGAAAATTCCTTATTTTTATTAGGATTTACAAAGCATTTGACTAGCTGGCTAGTTAAGCTCCTGCAGCGAAAAATTCAAAAAAGCCAGAAGCAAAATAGATTCGCTCCTGGTTTTTCAATTTTATAGGTATTTACTTGCTTCCCGCCTGGCTAAACTTGATAAGTCAACTTCATGACGGTTTAAATAATCAGCCACCCAGCTTGGATTGGTCTTTGAGTACTCCCGTAAGGACCAGCCGATAGCTTTTTGGATAAAGAATTCCTCATCAGCTAAGTTAGAAGCCAAAACTTGTTCCAGATCAACGGTCTGGGTTTTTTCCTTAAAAGTTAATTGACTCAAGATAGCAGCCCGTCTTAACCATAAGTCTTCGGCCTCAGCCCAGGCTAAGATGGTCTCAAAGAGATAAGGATTGCGTTGGATTAGGTGGCCCAAAGGTTTTACTAAATTATCAACCGTATCCCACCAGGATTTACTCACGATCAACTCTCGCAAATGACTTAAATCATCAGGTTGGAGGTAGGCTTGCATCATCCGCAAATAATCAACCGCCAAATACTGGTACTCACGGGCCTCTGCTTGCCAAAGTTGCCGAATACCCTGCCAATCAATCCGCTGACTGGCCTTGGCTGCTTTTAAATGCTTACGGGACAATTCGCGGCGTTCCTGACTTTTAATCCCTAAAAATTCAAACTGGTCCCGCATATAGGCAGCCATGGGAACTTGATTTTCAGGATGAATGTGGTCGTTAAAATCTTGTTGTATGCCTATAATATCTAACATTTAGGCTTCCTCTGGTTGACGCCGTTTAATTAAGTCTTTAGGTTGTTGGAGATAGACAGATAGAATCGCAATATCTGCGGGGTTAACCCCTGACACTCGGCTGGCTTGGCCCAATGTAGAAGGGTTAATTAATTTCAGACGGTCACGGGCTTCATTGGCTAAATTACCAATGGCATCCCAATCAATATCATGCGGAATGTGCTTACTTTCCATCCCGGCCATCCGGTCAACTTTACGGAGGGCTTTTTTGATATAGCCAGCATATTTAATTTGGATTTCAACTTGTTGACCTTCTTGACGGTCTAAGACTTGGTCGCGGTCAGGTAATAAGGCAACGAGGTCCCGGTATTTAATTTCAGGGCGTTTCAGTAATTCACTGGCTAAGATACCATCTTTTAAAGGCGCAGAGCCCACTCGGTCAAAGTATTCACTTAGACCCGGGGTATTCGGTGTTAACCGCAAGCCTTCCAAGCGTTTAATTTCATCCTGAACTAAATTAAATTTAGCTTGGTAGGCAGCGTAACGTTCATCCCCAATTAAACCAATTTGACGGCCTCTTTCAGTTAAGCGTAGGTCAGCATTATCATGCCGTAATAGGAGTCTAAATTCGGCCCGGGAAGTTAACAAACGATAAGGTTCTGTGGTGCCCTTGGTTACTAAGTCATCAATCATGACCCCAATATAGGCTTCGTCCCGACGTAAAATAAAAGGATCCTTACCTTGGACCTTAAGGGCCGCATTAATGCCGGCCATAATCCCTTGGCCCGCCGCTTCTTCATAACCAGAGGTCCCATTCATTTGACCCGCGGTAAAAAGACCTGGTAACTTCTTCACTTCAAGATTTAAATTTAATTGGTGGGGAATCACCACATCATATTCAATGGCATAACCAGGCCGCATCAAACGAGCCCGTTCCATCCCCTTGACTGAATGCAGCATGTCTAATTGAATTTCTTCTGGCATAGAGGTTGAGAGTCCTTGGACATACATTTCTTTGGTTTCTAGTCCCTCAGGTTCAATAAAGATTTGGTGACGGGGTTTATCTGAAAACCGTACAATTTTATCTTCAATCGATGGACAATAACGTGCACCTACCCCTTCGACCATACCTGAGAACATGGGTGCCCGATGTAAATTCTTACGAATAATTTCATGGGTTTTTTCATTAGTATGGGTTAACCAACATGGGGTTGATTCCGGATTAAAGGCTTCATCTGGCGTTTCATAAGAAAAATGATTAGGTTCTATATCGCCTGGTTGAATCTCGGTTTGATCAAAGTCAATAGAATCATAATGAATCCGTGGCGGCGTTCCAGTTTTAAAGCGAGCCAATTCGATGCCTAATTCAAGCAAATTTTCAGACAATTTAATTGAAGGTAAAGTATTATTTGGACCAGAAGAATACTTCAATTCACCAATAATAATCTTACCTCGGGAAGACGTTCCCGCAGTTAAAACTACAGCTTGACTATGATAGATGGCTCCGGTATTAGTCCGTACCCCTTTAACTTGCCCGTCTTCAACGATTAACTCTTCGACTAAACCTTGGTGCAATTCTAAACCGTCTGTATCTTCAATTACTGCCTTCATGGAACGGGCATAGGCAGCCTTATCTGCTTGGGCACGTAAGGCTTGGACCGCTGGTCCTTTTGAGGTGTTTAACATCCGCGTTTGGATCGACGTCCGGTCAATATTCCGGCCCATTTCACCACCCAAGGCATCAATTTCCCGCACGACGACACCTTTTGCAGGGCCACCCACCGAAGGGTTACATGGCATAAAAGCCACCATTTCTAAACTAATGGTTAAAAGTAAGGTTTTACAATCCATCCGGGCTGCGGCTAAGGCTGCTTCAGAGCCAGCATGGCCTGCCCCAACAACAATCACATCATAATTACCAGCTTGGTAAGTTTGCATAATATTTCCTTTCTGTTAATAAAACGCCACACTATGGTCGGTCAAGTTCCCGGCTGGGTCATAGACAAACTTCGCTGAGAAAAAAGACTTACGATTGAGAATCCAATCTAGATAAATATAATCCCCCTGCCAGGTCGGCATGGATAAGACTTTATCATAATCAACCCACTGTAAATGGCCCTCATCCGACTCTATTTCTAAATCACCTTCAAAACCGGTCACCCGATAAACAAAACAGTACCAATCACGACCATCATGGGTAAAATCAGGAAAGGTAATTACCCCGACCATGGTCATATCAGTGGCAGTAAGTTGAGTCTCTTCATAGATTTCACGTTTAGCACAGGCTTCGGGACTTTCTCCATCCTCAAATTTACCACCCACACTGACCCATTTACCTTCATGGACATCATTATCTTTTTTATTACGGTAAAGCAAGAGAAGTTGGGACCCATTGTCCAAGTAACAAATCGTCGCTAATTGTGCTTGCATGTGTAGTCCCTACTTTCCTAAACAGAATTGACTAAAGAGCTCATTCAATAATTCATCTTGAACACTATCGCCCGTAATTTCACCGAGTAAATCCCAAGCCCGAGTATAATCAATTTGAATTAAGTCAACCGGCAGCTCCATTGCTACAGCAGACTGCACTTCATCTAAGGCAGCTAGGGCTTGCTTTAATAATTGGGTATGACGACTATTTAAGAGGTAATTTATATCCGTTGATTGGAGTTGTCCTTTAAAGAAGAGGTTAGAAATCTCATCTTCTAAGGCATCTAGGCCAGCTTCTTCTAGCATAGAAGTCTCAATAATAGTAGCAGTGCCACTTGATTCTGCTAAGGCATTCCGGTCAAGCTGGCTTGGTAAATCCTGTTTATTTAATAGAATAATCCGTTTCTTTCCTTGACTAGCCTTTAATAATTCAAGATCCACTTCTTGTAAGTCTTCAGCTTGATTAAGAATTAAAATAACCAAATCAGCCTCTTCCAAAGCCTTGCGGGACCGCTCTACCCCAATTTTTTCAACGACTTCTTCCGTTTGGCGGATACCTGCAGTGTCAATTAATTTCAAAGGAACTCCACGGACATTGACCATTTCTTCAATGGTATCCCGAGTTGTTCCTTCAATATCTGTCACAATCGCTTTATCCCAACCAGTTAAGCGGTTCAATAAGGAAGACTTACCGACATTCGGCCGGCCCACAATAACCGTATTAATGCCTTCCCTAAACAATCGTCCAGACTGGGCCTGTTTTAAGATATGTTGCACTTCTTGACTAATCGCTTGAGCAGTCGTCTTTAATTGCTGTAAAGACATTTCTTCCACATCGTCATATTCAGGATAGTCGATGGTTACTTCGATTTGGGCCAGGGTATTTAACATAGTTTGACGTAAAGACCGAATCTTCTTGGATAAAGAGCCTTGTAATTGATTCATCGAAGCCTGCATGGCCTTGTTGGTCTTAGCTTCAATTAAATCCATCACGGCTTCAGCTTGGGATAAGTCAATCCGTCCATTTAAAAAGGCACGTTTAGTAAATTCACCTGGCTCGGCAAGGCGGGCGCCCATTTGTAAACAGAGATCTAAGATGGCTTGAACCGCCATAATCCCACCATGGCAATTAATTTCAACCACATCTTCTCGTGTATAGGTTTTAGGTGCTCTTAAGAGGGTCACCATCACCTCATCAATAATTTGTTTACTTTCTGGATCAACAATGTGACCATAGTGGATAGTATGAGAGGGTTGAGTCAATAAGTTAACCCCTTTAAAAAGCTGGTTAGCCATGACTAAAGCATCGCCACCACTCATCCGTACAATGCCAATGGCTCCTTCACCCAAGGCTGTGGAAATTGCCGCAATGGTATCGCGTTCGTACACTTTACTTCCTCCTTTATTTTTTCCTTATCTCCATAAAAAAAGTGCCTAAACTAAGCCCACGGTTATTCTTTTGGACTTAGTTAGCACTTTGACTGCCTTCATATATTTGTTTGAATTATACAAAAACCGCTTTCTAATTGCAAGTCCTAATCATTGCCGATATAATATTAATATCAAATATATATAATCACAGTGATTTGTTGTGGTTCTTAAAGTAAAACGACTTATAAACCCAGAAGTTAGGCGAAGTGATTAGCTTAACCTCTATGTCGCAAAACAATTTGTTCCACCCTAATCAACTGTGCGAGAGCAGGCACACCAAGCGAAAATCAGAGGATTTAATGCTTTTGGTCCGCTCTCAGAAGGGAATAGGATCTTGAAAACTAACCACTACTATTATATCGCTTTTATCATCCTCTCCATCTGTGCTGCTACCTTAGCAATTCACCTTAACCATAGTGAACCTTCGGTAAATGTAGCAGAAAACCAAAGTAGTCAAGTTCAAAGTGAACCTGTCACTAGTTCCATTTCTCAGAGTCAACAGCAAAGTTCTGAGGAATTACTGGCAAATGAAGATGAAAGTTTAGACGAATCAATTTATGATGTCGAGCTAATGAAGAAAAATGGGATTGAAGCCATTAATCCTGAAGATTATGCTTCGGTCGATGAAATTATTAATGAACAAATCACTCAATTAGGGATTGATCCTGCAACGGTCAGTATTGCCTTTCATAATTATTTAGATGATCAACGCTATTATCTGAATGAAAATGTCTTCCATAATTCTGCTTCTATCTATAAAGTCCCCCTAGCCGCCATGGTCTTAGACCTTGTCAATTCAGGAGTCTACAGCATGGACTCACAAATCCCATTTCAAGATAGTTATTATCAAGAAGGAGCTGGGGCTATTTCAAATAATGAACTTAGACCCAGTTACTCTATACAAGAACTAATTGATGAAAGTTTAATCCACTCAGATAATACGGCAGCCTGGACTCTGATGATGGGCATTTATGGCGATTTTCCTTCAAGCCGTCAAGCTTTACTTGATTTCTTGAATTATTATGATGTCCCTGATAACTTCTATCAAGATATTTATTTCTCGGCAAATTTAATCGAAATGACCTATGATAAAATAATGAGTGATCCTGCCTACGAATACATTATTACCCAGCTCTCACAAGCTGAACCCCACCAATTATTTACCTCGTATGTTAAAAGTGGGATGGCCAATAAATATGGTCGCTACGAATCGATGGTGAATGATTCTGGTATTTATTATGAAAACGGCCAACCTATCTATTCCTTGGTTATCTTAACCGATGGAGCTGCCTCTGCCGATGTCTTTTTAGAAATGACCAATCTTAATATTAATCAATGGGTCCGTCACCAAGCGGGACTAGACCAAAGAAATTAATTAACTTAGTCAAATTTAAATGCAAAAAACCATTCAAGACCCGTAAAGAAAGGGAGCTTGAATGGTTTTTAGTTAATCTTCAGTTTGACTAGCTTGGTAAATTCCACCTTCAGGATAATCAAAGCTATTTGGCAGTAGACCATTATCATTAACCGTCAGTCTTACTTCTTTGACACCAAAGAAGTAAGCTAAACTATCCACAATTGACTGGATCACAATTTTTTCAGAGGCGGCATTTTGATTAAGGACTGCAACAACTCCTGGACTAAAATCAATGACTGCTTGACCTGAAGCATTCACATATACCGCATTAACTGTGATAGATGTATCAAGTATATTTTCTTGCCGTAAAATTTCTTCAAATGCTTTTGCTAACTGATAGTTCGTTTGCCATGAAAATGAAACCGACTTATGATCTAACTTATCTTGCTCAGTCGCACTGACCCAAGTAATATCATGAACTAACATGACATCTTGCGCATTGGATTGTAAGACTTTCCATTGACCGGATTCTTTTTCCGTTTGGCCAGACCATTGGCCCAGCAAGCCTACATCCTGACCATAATAATTATAAATGATTTGGTTGTCCATGGTAATTTTTACTTCCACCACTTGATCATAGACCTGACCATTGATATTAGCTTTTTGATAGAGTTGACTAATACTTGCTTGGTGTCCTTGGCCATCATAATCCCATGTATTGCCTTGACTAAGTGGGGCACTTAAATAAGTAATCGGGTCCGTTTCACCCGCAGGGGTTGCTTGATCAAGTAAACTTAAATAAGGATTCACCTGATCAGAAATAAAAATTTGTTGATATTGACCTTGACTCGCTTGAATTAGTTCTGTTTCATGCTTTGAACTGAGATGCTCAACCTGCATTAAAGACTTATCTTCATTTTGATAAGTCATATAGGTGGTTTCCTGGTTCAAGCCGTCCGAATAGGTCTTTATTTGATTAGCTTGATAAGGAGCAAAAAGGTCAAAATCAAATTCTGTATCCAAGTTTGCCTTGGTCCAGCCTTGCTTCAAATCTTCTAAACCAATTGTTTGCGTAGTTTCTTCCGCTGGTGAATTATCCTGGCTCTCATCAGCTTGAGAATGGGTATCAACACTTGATTGATTTTTTTCTTGACTTACTTTAGCTTCTATTCTTGCTTGATTTTCCTCACTAATATTAATCATTGGTTGCCGTTTACAGGCAGTCAGACTGATAAGAACAAGCGTAAAGAGGCAAAAATATTTATAATATGGTCCTAACTTCATAATAACCTCCTTATAATCTCATTTAGTATATCATAGTAAGGTTGATTTTTTTAGCTGATTTTGTCTAAAGTTAAGACTATTCAAGCCAGCAAAGTATAGAGCTAAAATAGGAATTATAAAAATTCGATAGGTGAAATAATAATGGTATTGACCATGGTTTTGTAACAAAAAGGTCCAAATAAAAGGCAAAGAAGAAAGTAATATTAAGGGCCATTGTCGGCTTATTTTTTTTAGTTTTATACCATACAATAAAGATAAAATTAAGAGACCCAAGCCTAGAATAAGTAGTAAAAGCAAAGCTTCTTTAGGCAGTAATATTTTAAATTGTTGTTTAACAATTTCTCCATAAGACCAAGGAGTTTCACTTGAATTCGTTAACGCTCCTGTCCTAATTTCTGCCTGTCTTAATGCATTTTCAAATAAATTTTGCTTTAAAATATAAGAACCTAGAGACCATTTGGCTAACCAGGTAACGCCGTAACCGAACAACCAGGCAAAACCAGAAATGACCAATACCTTTAATTGATACAAGTGCTTACTTTCTTGACGGGCTAACCATGACAACAAAACAATAGCAGGTAGGCCATAAGTTAAGAGTGGGGCTGATAATAAATCAAAATAATTAGTTAAAGATCCGATGATGAGAAATAAATATAAGATAAATAGACTTAAATTTTTACTTGAAGGACCGTATTTTAATAAAATAATCAAGCCTAAATTAGCTAGCACAAATACAGGCGTATACTGTAAAGAAAGTGGAAAAATCCAAAAATGGACTAAAGACCAAGTAAAAGCATAAATTAAAGCATAAAAGAGATTAAACCTTTGTTTAATTTGATCCAATGCTCCATAAAAAATGCCAAAAATCATAAAAATATTAAAATAACGGATACTCTTATAAGAAAAAAATAACAATAGAGGTCTGAGAATAGCAATATCTCCAAGCCAATATCTTACATAGCCTTCATTCCACATAGCAGCTTTAAGCGCTGGAAGTTCCTGAGAATTTAACATTTTTTTATAGATATAATCATCGGTAAAAGTATCTAACTTACTTGCTTCAAACCCGGTTAAAACTAACCAACGTTTTTTTTCGCTGGCAATCGTTTCAAAAGAATCGGTTAATTTAGCTGCTATCCTATCATTTGGAACTTTATAGGCCAAGTATAATAAGAAGATATAAATACCTATGAGGACTATAAATAATAAAAGTAAATAAAGTAAATGATATTTATATTTACGCCAAATGTTTATCATCTTGAGCATCACTTTCTAGGGTGCGAACACGAATATATTGGAGTTCAAATTGCTTCCGCTCTTGTTGGGCGATCACATCTAGAATAATACCTGACACTAAAAGAACCAAGGCTGTCAAAGCAACAAATCCTGAAATAATCATGGTTGGAAAGCGCTCAACCAGACCAGTCATTCGGTATTCATCCCAAACTGGTACAAATAAAGCAAGCGAAACAATCGCTAAAATTAAAGCAACCAGTGTAAAGAAAATTAAAGGCTTATAGTTTTTAAACAAACGGGCAATGGTTCTCAGAACACGAAAGCCATCACTATAAGTATTTAATTTTGATTCACTGCCATCGGGACGATCACGGTAATCCACAATCATATTTTGAATGTTTAACTTTTTATCTAAGGCATGAATGGTCATTTCTGTTTCAATTTCAAAACCGGAAGAGAGGACCGGAAAGGTTTTAACAAAAGAATAAGAAAAGGCTCGGTAACCCGTCATAATATCTCGAATTTCATTTTTAAATAAATAATTAATTAGACCACGAACCAAGCGATTACCAAAATTATGAAAAGGACGTTTGTTTTCATTAAAATATGTTGAAGATAAGCGGTCGCCAATCACCATATCGACTTGGTCATTCAATACAGCTGCAACCATACTCCGTGCATTTTCAGCTGGATAGGTATCATCCCCATCAATCATTAAATAAGCATGGGCTTGAATTTCACGAAACATCGCCCGAATGACATTACCTTTACCTTGTTGGGGCACACGACGGACATGTGCACCATGTTCTAAAGCAATCTTCGCTGTATCATCCGTTGAATTATTATCATAAACATAGAAAACCGCTTCGGGTAACTGGCTTTTAAAATCTTGGATAACTTTTCCAATCGTCAAAGCTTCATTATAACAAGGAATTAATACTGCTACTTTATCCATTTCTTTCTCCTATTTCATACTTGTATCTTTAAATTTCTAACCGATTTTATCAGAAATAGACGGCGCCTACAATAAATAAAAGACCTTTTGGCTAATATTCGCACAAAAGGTCCTAAATTATTCTTATTTAATTAAAAATACTGCAGTTTCATAATCCCCTAATTGGACTTGATCCTTTAATACAGATAAAGAACCATTACCAATTAATTTCTGATAAGAACGATTAAAGTCCAAGCCGAGTTCTGAAAGATCCACTGTCAGCTTACCTGGATAGAAATGAGATAAGACGAATAAGGTCTGGCCTTGATAATCCCGCCGGTAGGCCATAACCTGTGGATGATCTAATAATAAACCTTGATAGTTACCCACTTGAATAATAGGATATTGCTTTCTCAGCGCAATCAACTCTTTATAATAAGGTAATATCCGTCCTTGACTTTCTTCTTGCGATACATTGATGCTAGTATAATTTGATGCAACCCGAAGCCAAGATTCAGCCTGAGAAAATCCAGCATGCGGACTAGCATCCCATTGCATTGGGGTCCGACTGTTATCCCGAGACTTAGCTTGAATAATCTCCATTATTTTAGCTTCAGAATAATCTTTATCTAACATAATTTGATAATTATTGAGGGTTTCCACATCCTGATAATCTTCAATTTTTTGAAAATTAGGATTTGTCATGCCGATTTCTTCCCCTTGATAAATATAAGGGGTGCCCCGCATCAATTGGATACTGGTTGCCAACATCGAGGCTGTTTCAAAAGGAAAATTAACTACATCTCCAAATCGACTATTCGAGCGTGGTTGGTCGTGACAATTCCAAAATAAAGCATTCCAACCCCCACCATCAGACATCCCTGTCTGCCAATCGTTTAAAATCTTCTTCAAAGCTAGGAAATCAAAGGGTGGATTAGACCATTTTTCCCCATCCTCATAATCCACCTTTAAATGGTGGAAAGAGAAGACCATCGATAATTCATGATTTTCAGGTCGAGTATATTCAATACAATTTTCAATGGTAGTCGAAGACATTTCACCAACGGTCACAACATCATCATAAGACCCAAAGGTTGCTTGATTCATTTCATGAATCCATTCATGGACAATCGGAGTATCTGTATAAAGACTCTTTTCTTGGCTAGAACCTGGCTGGTCACTATCCACTAATTGCTCGGCTTTACCGATCACATTTAAGACATCAAAACGGAAGCCCCGTACACCTTTATCAAGCCAGAATTGCACCACATCATACAATTCACGCCGGACGTTAGGATTATGCCAATTTAAATCAGCTTGGTGTAGTTCATAAAGATGTAAATAATATAAGTCTGTATCACCAAATTGCGCCCAGGCGGGGCCACCAAATTTAGAATCCCAATTTGTCGGTAAAGAACCATCGGCTTTAAGGGGACGTAAATAGAAGAAGTCTTGATAATATTTATCTCCAGCTAAAGCCTTTTGAAACCACTCATGCTCGGTTGAACAATGATTTAATACCATATCCATCATAATCCCAATACCATGTTGATCGGCCAAGCTGACTAATTCTTCAAAATCAGCCATGGTTCCAAAATCAGGATTGATAGCCTTATAATTAGAAATATCATAACCATTATCATATTGGGGTGAAGGATAAATCGGATTTAACCAAATCATATCAACACCTAGGTTCACAATATAGTCAAATTTTTCTATAATACCTCGTAGATCACCAGTACCTGAACCAGTACTATCCTTGAAAGATTTAGGATAAATTTGATAAATAATGGGCTGTCTACTTTGCATGAGGGCCTCCTTAAAAATACTATTTGTTAAAGAATGGAATATTAAAGTTTAAGGTATTATTCTTTAAGAAACCAATCTTATTAAAGACTAAGGTCAATACAAATGGTACTACAAGTGCTACAGCCATAGCAACAAAGAACATAACCATAGAATCAATATGAATAACTAAAAATCCTGGTAAACCACCAACCCCGATAGAGTTAGACACCACTTTGAAGCTGGTAGCAATAAGACCAGCTATACCAGAACCACACATGGCAGCCACAAATGGATAAACATATTTTAAGTTAACCCCAAACATAGCGGGTTCAGTCACTCCTAAGTATGCAGAAATCGCTGATGGAATTGTAATTTGTGATTCATCCGCATCTTTACGCGTTAACCACCAAACAGCTAAAACAGCAGAACCTTGGGCAATATTTGATAGGGCAATCATTGGCCATAAACCAGTAGTACCTGTGTCAGCAATTAATTGTGAGTCGATGGCATTGGTCATATGGTGAAGACCTGTAATAACCAGTGGTGAATAAAGGGCACCAAATATTAAACCAAATAACCAAGATAGAGGTCCTGTTAAACCAGCCAATACAACATTTGAAATGATAGAACCTAACCACCAACCGATTGGACCTAAGATAGTATGAGCTAAGATAACTGCTGGTAATAATGATAAGAATGGCACAAAAATCATTGAAACATATTCAGGTACGACTTTACGCCAGAATATTTCTAAATAAGATAGGGCTAGACCAGCAAACATAGCTGGTAAGACTTGGGCTTGGTAACCAATCATATCTAATTTAAAGAAACCAAAGTCCCATTGAGGAACTTCACCACTAGCTAAGGCATCAGCCGCCCCATAAGCATTTAATAATTGTGGAGAAACTAAGGTAATTCCTAAAACAATCCCTAGAATTTGGGTGGTACCCATTTTACGAGTCACAGACCAAGTAATACCTACAGGCAAGAAGTGGAAAATTGCTTCACCTGGTAACCATAAGAAAGCATTTACTCCATTCCAGAATGGAGAGACATTCACGATTCGATTCCAAATCGGTTCACCATCCGGAGTAGTTTGTTTAACACCATCAATGACTTGTTGTCCTAATGATTCGAAGCCCACACCTTCTAAAATATTACGGAAGCCTAAAATCAGCCCCCCAACAATGATAGCAGGAATAATTGGTGCGAATACTTCAGCTAGGAAAGTCATCACTCGTTGCCACCAAACTTGGTTACTCTCAGAAGCTTTTTTAACATCTTCTTTAGAGCCACCAATAACACCAGAAGCCTTTTCAAAATCTTTATAGAAATCAGCCACATCATTACCAATAATCACTTGGTATTGACCTGCTTGGGTAAAAGAACCCTTAACAGATGGTAGAGCTTCAATTTCTGTAGTCTTAGCAATCTCAGGATCCTTCAAGGCAAACCGCATCCGCGTCGCACAGTGAGTCACCGCATTAATATTGTCCGAACCACCAATCAGGTTTAGTAGTTCTTTAGCATCATTTTCATACTTAGTCATTTTTCTCTTCCTCCCTTTTGTTCAAACAAATAAGTATGGGAGTATTATAGCTTAATGATTTAAATAAATATATAGGAAATCTTTAAATTATTTATTTCACAATATAAAAACAAAAAAAAACAGCTAAGTATTTATAAGCAATTCTGTACTAATAATCATGGGATTATTCCTTTGCTTAAAACTTAGCTGTATTATTTAAAATTTAAAATTATACGTTTTCTTCCTTAACATATTCCACAACTAAATAACGATTTGGTTCTTTTCCTTCAGAATGTGTAGAAATATGAGCAATATTTGAAAGATGGGCATGAATTTGCTTGCGCTCATATGCAGGAAGGGCATCTAAAATAACTGGTTGCCGCGTTTCAATCACTTCTTTAGCGGTATTTTCAGCCATTTGTTCTAAGACATTCGCCCGACGGTCCCGATAATTTCCCACATTTAATTCAACATTTAAATAACGATGGTGGAGACTCAATAAAAGGGTTTGGGCCAAAATTTGAAGGGAATTAATGATTTTACCGTGTTTACCAATCACTAAACCAGATTTATCGGTTTCGATTTCAAACACCACATTTTTACTAGCGCGTGTCGCAGAAACGCTCGCATCAGCCCCGTATTCACGAATAATATCTTCTAAATACTTAGATACGGTGGTTAAAGCTTCTTGAATATCTACCGCATCATTTTCTTGACTTGCTTGATTTAATTCTGCTTGTTCTTGGTCGGATTGAACAGGCCTTGCTTTATTTACTTCTTCAGAAGCCGCCTCAGTTAGATCTGATTGAATCAACTCAGACGTGTTACTTTCAGTGACGGGTACTTCAGTTACTTTGCTTTCAGTTTCAACCGGACTTGATTTTACTTCTAATTCCTTTTCTTCCTTAAGAGGCTGATTGGTTTTTGTTTCTAATTCTTGGGTTAATTCAGATAAAGATACTTTTTCTTGGCGTTGGATATCCACAACAGCATCTTGTTTACCAAAACCAAAAAAACCTTTCTTTCCTTCATTAATTACTCGAACGGTTGCTTGATCTCTTGAAATTCCTAATTCCTTTAAACCTTTTTCAATCGCTTGATCCACTGTTTCTGCTTTAACTGTAATTGAATGTTCTAACATAGTCTATTCCTTTCTTTATCAACAGAAGCCTTATTTCCGTTTGGTTGCACGTTTTAAGGCCTTATTTAATTGTCTTTGTTTTTCTTTCTCGGCGTCTTTTTTAGCTTGTCGTTCCGCGATAATCTTATAGGGATTATTCAAGACCAGGGTTTGAGCTACTGTAAAGGCATTGGTTACCACCCAGTATAAAGAAAGGGCGGCTGGTAAAGAAATCCCAATAAAAAGAATCATAAGCGGCATGGTGAATAGCATAATTTGCATGCTAGAATTCTTTTCTGGTTGAGCCTTCATAGACAAGTAAGACGTAGCAAAAGTTAAAAGGGCAGCTATAATCGGTAAAATGAAGTAAGGATCTCTTTGCCCTAATGAAGTCCATAAGAAATAACCTTGATTAATTTCGGTCGTTCTTTGAATAGTTTGGTATAAGGCCATCAGAACCGGTAATTGAATTAATAAAGGAAGGCAACCGGCAAATTGATTGACATCATTCTTTTCCATGATTTCTTTTTGCTCTGCCTGCATCATTTCCATTGAGGCCGCATCCCGATTTGGATATTTTTCCTTCAAGCGGCTTAATTCAGGTTGAATCTCCTGCATTTTACGTTGGGATTCAATCTGCATCTTAGTCACTGGCAATAATATTACCCGGATAATTACCGTAAAGATGATAATCCCAATGGCATAATTACCACCAAATAAGTCTGAAAGCCAAATAATAAATTGACTTAAGTAATACAAAATATAACGATCCCAAAATCCAGTTGAGTCCTGACTCAGGGGTGCATTTGTCCGCGAACAGGCTGCTAAAAACAAGGTAAGTCCAAGTAGAATTGAACTTTTAATCCACTTTGATTTAATTTTCATTGAAACCTCCCATGATACTTTTTAATATTTCTTTATCCAAGATATGGGCCAAGTTCATGACATGGATCATCGATTTTCTGACCTCAGCCATAGAGCGCCCACAAATATCTTTTCTTGCAATCAGTAGAATATCAAGGTCAGTTTGAATCGCTGGTTCTAACTCATGCAAGGCCTGTCTTAAATAGCGTTTAATTTGATTTCGCTCAACCGCATTCCCCATCTTTTTTCCTACAGACAGACCCACCCGAAAATGACTTTGACCAGGTTTAGCATAGGTATAAAGCACAAGCTGCCGATTAGCAATCGATTGACCATGGTGAAAAACTTCTTGAAATTCTTTTTCTTTTTTTACCCGATATTTCTTTTTCACTGACAACCTCTCACTTCTACTAAAAACATTTCGCTCCTTATTATAGCTAATATTTGATAAAAAGAAAAATACTTGTTAGCAATTTGATCAAATAAAAAGAACGAGCTAGAAGCATCCTCGGATATTTTTTGCTTCATTCACTCGTTCATACAAGACTACTTACTTGAAACAAGTCGTATTACAGTATGGTTTTCAAGTAAACAAGACTGTAAGCAAGTATATTTTTGATAAAAAAATAGGACTGGACTTGATGCCCAGCCCTATATTCATTATACTGCTAAAGATTTACGGCCTTTTTGACGACGTTTTCTTAACACACGACGTCCATTTTTAGTTTTCATACGTTGACGGAAACCGTGAACTTTTTGACGATGACGTTTTTTTGGTTGGTATGTTCTTTTCATGCGTTACACCTCCTGATTGCATACTGTAAGTACAATACCACAATATTTTATAGAAGCTTGATATGTTTGTCAAGATATTTTATAAAAATTAAACCAGACCAGTCGTGTCTTATCCACAAGACATCCACAATTGTTAAAAACTTGTGGATAAAGTTTACAGCCTAAAATTTTTCTTCACACCATTTTGCTTAAGATATTAACAATCCACAAGAAATTCAAGATATACACAGTTTTTTGTGCATAAGTCTATAATTTATGATAAAATCAAAGCTGTAGACTTTTAAAGTTTTCCACAAATAGATAAAAATAACTTAAATTCTGGACTTATCCACACTTTTTATCAACTTGTGCATAAATCAATTGATTATATGTTGATAAAACACAATGATATAAAATGAACTGTGTATAAGTACCCTTAATTTGATTAGTTACAGATGAAAGGATTACCTGAATGGAAGATATGCAAAGTTTCTGGATAGAAATTAAAGACTATCTTAGAGATATTCTCTCCCAGTCCACCTATAAAAATTGGGTGGATGCCACCTATCCAATTCGTTTTGATAATCGTTCAATCACAATTGCGGTTGCCAACAAGATGACCAAAAAATACTGGGAAGATCACTTAGCTGGTTATGTTTTACAATACAGCAACCGACGTTTCGGTACAGAATATCAACCCATCTTTACCATTGTCCAAGATAACGAAGAAAATTTTCGACCTCAAATTGCTTCAAATTCAGAAGTAGATCTTAAGAATACTCAAACCGATTACACCACTGAAAGTCACCTCAATCCAAATTACACTTTTGAAAACTTTGTTATCGGTGAGGATAATAAGATGGCTTCAGTCGCAGCCTTAGCCGTTGTTGAAAGCCCTGGTAAAACCTACAATCCCTTTTTAATATATGGAGGCGTGGGGCTGGGTAAAACCCATCTCATGCAAGCGATTGGTAATGAGATTAAACATCGGAATCCTGGTGCAAAGATTAAGTATGCGACCTCAGAATCTTTTGTGAATGACTTTATTACTTCAATCCAAAATGGGTCCCAAGACCATTTCCGCCAAATGTACCGTGAGATTGATATTCTCTTAATTGACGATATTCAATTTCTTTCCAATAAAGATAAAACACAAGAAGAATTTTTCCACACTTTTAATGCACTCTATAACAACGGTAAACAGATTGTTTTGACCTCTGACCGGCTACCGAATAATATTACCAATCTAGAAGAACGTTTAATCTCACGCTTTAAATGGGGCTTGTCCACCGATATCACTCCCCCTGATTTAGAAACACGGATTGCTATTTTACGCAAAAAAGCTTCAACCGATAATCTTGATATTAATTCAGAAACCTTGACCTACATTGCCAGTCATATTGATTCCAATATCCGGGAATTAGAAGGTGCCTTAGTTCGTGTAATTGCTTATGCTGCCATAAAAGGGCTCGATATTACTACCGATCTTGCAGCCGAAGCCTTAAAAAACATTGTTGATGACAATCAACAAAATGATATCACCCCTAAAGAAATTATCGACCAAGTGGCCCGCTATTATAATGTCACCGTAACTGATATAATAGGTAAAAAGCGGAAAAAAGAAATTGTCATGCCGCGCCAAATTGCCATGTATTTAAGTCGCCAATTAACCGAATTATCCTTTCCCAAAATTGGTGAAGAATTTGGTCACAAAAACCATACAACCGTCATCCATGCCTTCGAAAAAATTAATGATGAAATCAGCTATAACATTGAACTCAAAGAGGATATAAATAAGCTAAAAAAATTGTTGATGTCTTAAACTGATTTATGCACCTGTTGATAAGTTTTGGACTTATCCTCAATTTTTCCACAAGCTTATTCACTGGTGAAATTCAAGCCTAGCTTGATCCAATTGATTTTTCTACAATATCCACAGGCCCTACTACTATGACTATTTAATTTAATATTATATTTATAAAGGAGTTCACCCATGAAATTTACGATTAATCGTCAAAAATTTACAGATGTCTTAAATAATGTTTCACGCGCAATCCCAGGAAAAACAACCATTCCCATTTTAACTGGGATTAAGATTGAAGTTAATCCTGATGGCGTTACTTTAATTGGTTCTGATGCAGATATCTCAATTGAAAGTTTTCTTTCAAATCAAGATGAATCTTTACAATTAAATATTAAAGAACAAGGTTCCATTGTCGTAGGTGCTCGTTTATTTAATGATATTATTCGTAAATTGCCAACTAATGAAATTCTCCTTGAAAGTGATTCTAATTACTTATTAACCATTACCTCAGGTCCTGCTGTTTTTACCTTGAATGGTCAAGATGGGGCAGCTTATCCTCACTTACCAGAAATTGATTTTGAAAATACTGTCAGCCTACCTACTTTGGCTTTTAAAGAAATGATCAACCATACCATCTTTTCTGCCTCCAACCAAGAGAGTCGACCTATTTTAACTGGTTTAAATTTAAGTATCCACCCTGATTATATTTCCGGGGTTGCGACAGATAGCCACCGTTTAAGTCGCCGTGAAATTCCCGTTGAATTAAATACGGACTTGCTTGATTTAACCAATGTCACCATTCCTAAAAAGACCGTGACTGAATTAGTTCGCATTGTTGAAGATGACCAAAAACTTCAAATGTTGGTGAATGAACAGCAAGTTATTTTTATTTTAGAAAATCTAACGATTTATTCCCGCCTACTTGAAGGAAACTATCCTGATACGGACCGTTTAATTCCAAGCAACCATCAGACTCAATTAGTGGTTAATGCGAATGATTTCCTAGCAGCCATTGAACGGGCTAGTCTTATGTCTCACCAAAGTAAAAATAATATTGTCCAATTATCGATTAAAGACCAAGCGGTTGAACTTTCTGTATCTGGTAATGAACGGGGCCGAGCCAGTGAGGATATTCAGCTGAAAGCAGTAAGTGGACAAGACTTATTAATTTCCTTTAACCCAGACTACATGCGAGATGCCCTCAAGTCCTTTAATGGGATTGATATTAAAATAGACTTCCAAACCGCTGTGCGGCCAATGCTTCTGTCTGCTCTAGATGGTTCTGACTTAGCCCATAATGAACTTTTACAATTATTAACCCCAATCCGGACCCATCAATCTTAATAATATTCAAAAAAACGGCCTTTTTAGGCCGCTTTTTTATTTTAGACAAAAATGCTTATTTGGGCTTATTTTTACTTAAATGAATAAAAATTTGTAGTATAAGCTAATAAGGGGTATAATATAGTAGATAAAATGGAGGGTTGGTGACTAAATGGAAGAAGAAGTATTAAAAATTGATTCTGACTATTTAACTTTAGGACAATTACTGAAATACGTAGACATCATCGCTTCAGGTGGGATGGCTAAGTGGTATTTAAGTGAATACATGGTTTATGTGAATGGAGAAAGTGAAAATCGTCGCGGGAAAAAACTTTATCCAGGTGATTTAATTGAATTCCCCCATGAAAATCGTATAATTCGAATTTATGGTTTATCTGATAGTGATTGAGTATGAAATTAAAATCAATTCATTTAAGCCATTACCGTAACTATAGCAATTTGCAGCTAGAATTAAATGATGGTTTGACAATATTAGTTGGCAATAATGCCCAAGGAAAAACCAATCTCCTTGAGGCCATTTTTTTGCTATCGGTGACTAAAAGTCATCGGACCAATCACGACCAAGAACTGATCCAATGGGGCCAGGACTTTGCTTTAGTTGAAGGTCAGGTCCAAACAGAGAATTATTCCTATCCCCTTTCCCTGCAAATTTCTTCCAAGGGTAAACAAGCCAAATTTAATTATATCGATCAAGCTAAGTTATCGAGTTTTATCGGAAAATTAAATGTAATCCTCTTTGCTCCTGAAGATTTACAAATAATAAAAGGGGCTCCCGGTTTACGGCGTAAGTTTATTGATACGGAATTAGGCCAATCCCATCCTGTTTATTTACAAGAATTATTAACCTACCATCGCTTGTTAAAACAACGGAATCGCTATCTAAAAGATTATGGTCGTTCGACTAAGTTTGATGACTTATACTTTGAAGTACTTAGTCAACAATTTATTGAACAAGCTGTCAAAGTGATAGGCTACCGGACGAAATTTGTTCAAGACTTAGCCCGTTTAGCCCAAGAAATTCAAGAAGAACTATCAGGTCAAAAGGATCAATTAACTATTTCTTATGATGCCAGTCATTCTCGTCTTAATTATCAAGAGATAGACCAACTGGCTCAAGCCTTTACCGACTTATTTGCAGCAAACCAGCAACGAGAAAAAGACCAAGGGGTTACCCTCTATGGGCCGCACCGAGATGATTTAAGTTTTTACTTAGACGGCAAGCCAGCGCAATTTTTTGGGTCGCAAGGCCAGCAACGAACCATTGTCTTAAGTTTAAAATTAGCTGAAATTGAATTGATTAAGGAATTAAAAGGTCATTATCCGGTCTTACTCCTAGATGATGTTCTTTCAGAATTAGATGCCCACCGGCAG